>NZ_QWDF01000001.1:1500000-1800000 GCF_003499275.1 Sphingomonas mesophila
CGGAAGACGTCATGCTCGGCGCGGTGATGTTCGCCCATGCCGCCTCGAAGAAGGTGTGCGAAGGCATCATCAAGCTGGCTGAAAAGGCCGCCAAGGACCCGTGGGAGCTCGATCTGCTGGACGACAGCAAGGAGATCAAGGCCAAGCTCAAGTCGATCATCGGCGCCGACCTCGAGGCTGCGTACAAGCTGACCAACAAGCAGCAGCGCCAGACCGCTATCGGCGAGGCCCGCGCCAAGGCGCGCGAGGCGTTCGCCGAGCTCGAGCAGAGCGATCCGGCGGCCTACCTCGGTACGCTCAAGCTGGTGAAGAAGCTCGAGGCCGACGTGGTCCGCTCGGCGATCCTCAAGGACGGCCGCCGGATCGACGGCCGCGACACCAAGACCGTTCGCCCGATCGAGGCGATGGTCGGCTTCCTGCCGCGCGCCCACGGTTCGGCGTTGTTCACCCGCGGCGAGACCCAGGCGATCTGCACGACCACGCTCGGCACCAAGGACGCCGAGCAGATGATCGACGGCCTGGAAGGGCTGAGCTACTCGCGCTTCATGGTCCACTACAACTTCCCGCCCTATTCGGTCGGTGAAGTGGGCCGCTTCGGCGCCCCGTCGCGCCGCGACACCGGCCACGGCAAGCTCGCCTGGCGCGCGCTTCGCCCGATGCTGCCGGATTCGGAGGAATTCCCCTATACGATCCGGGTTCTCTCCGACATCACCGAGAGCAACGGTTCGTCGTCGATGGCCACCGTGTGCGGCGGCTCGCTGAGCATGATGGACGCCGGCGTTCCGCTGAAGCGCCCGGTCGCGGGCATCGCCATGGGCCTCATCCTCGAGGGCCAGGACTTCGCGGTCCTCTCCGACATCCTTGGCGACGAGGACCATCTCGGCGACATGGACTTCAAGGTCGCCGGCACCAGCGAGGGCATCACCTCGCTGCAGATGGACATCAAGGTCGCCGGCATCACCGAGGAAGTGATGAAGGTCGCTCTGGCCCAAGCCAAGGACGGCCGCGCCCACATTCTCGGCGAGATGGCCAAGGCGCTCGACCACACCCGTGAAGAGCTGTCGGCCCACGCGCCGCGGATCGAGACGATGCAGATCGCCAAGGACAAGATCCGCGAAGTCATCGGCACCGGAGGCAAGGTCATCCGCGAGATCGTCGCGACGACCGGCGCCAAGGTCGACATCGACGACGAGGGCCTGATCAAGATCAGCTCGTCCGACGTCAGCCAGATCGAGGCCGCGCGCCAGTGGATCCACGGCATTGTCGCCGAGCCCGAGCCCGGCACGATCTACACCGGCAAGGTCGCCAGCATCGTCGATTTCGGCGCGTTCGTGACGTTTATGCCGGGCAAGGACGGCCTCGTCCACGTCTCGGAAATCAAGAACGAGCGAGTCGAGAAGGTCGCCGACGTCCTGACCGAAGGCCAGGAAGTGAAGGTCAAGCTGCTCGAGGTCGACCAGCGCGGCAAGGTCCGCCTGTCGATGCGCCTGGTCGATCAGGAGACCGGCGCCGAGCTGGAGGACACCCGTCCCCCGCGTGAAGGCGGCGACCGTGACCGTGGCCCGCGCGGCGACCGTGGCGATCGCGGCGATCGTGGCCCGCGCCGCGACGGCCGTGGACCGCGCCGTGACGGCGGCGACCGCGACCGCGGCCCGCGCGGCGATCGTGGTCCGCGCGAAGGCGGCGACCGCGATCGCGGTCCTCGCCGCGAGCGCTCGGAGCGCGAAGACGGCCCCGCACCCGAGTTCGCGCCGGCCTTCCTCACCGGGAAGGACGAGGACTAGGTCTTTCTCCCTACTACCACAGGAGGCCCCGCGAGCGATCGCGGGGCCTTTTGATTCCAACGCCTTGACGCATAGGGTTTGAGCCGCGACAAGGCGCACCGATGCCGACCGCTCACACCCTCGCCTTCACCGCCACCTGGTGGCGCGCCGCGCAGACTGCGGCGGCGCGATGGCGCGGCTGGTGATCCCCACGGCCTGACGCCGCGACACCAAGCCACACCTGACCAGCCCGCCCGACCGGCGGGCTTTTTTGTTGCTTTCGAGGATGCCTCACATGACCACTGCTCTCGCCGCCGCCGCAACCCAGCCCGCGCCCGCTCCCATCGCCAACGACGTGATCGTCGACCGGCCGGTGCCCAACCCCTTGCCCGGCCTGCTGGGCGGCCAGGATTTGAGCGAGGACAACAGCCGTCATTTGTTCGAGCGGCTGGTGCTCGGCCGCCTCGAGCCGGCCGAGATCGCCGGCATGCTGATCGCGCTCCGCCTCAAGGGCGAGACCGCGGCCGAGATGATCGGCGCCGCCCGCGCCTTGTTCTCCGCCGCTACCCCGTTCGAGCGGCCCGACTATCCATTCGCGGATTGCTGCGGCACCGGCGGCGACGGCTCGAGCTCGATCAACGTCTCGACCGCAACCGCCTTCGTCGCCGCCGCCTGTGGCCTGCCGGTGGCCAAGCACGGCAATCGCTCGGTCAGCTCGCAATGCGGCTCGGCCGACGTGCTCGAGGCGCTCGGCGCGAAGCTCGACATGCCGCCTGCCGCGGCGCGCCGGCTGCTCGACGAGACCGGCTTCTGCTTCCTGTTCGCGCCCGCCTACCACCCCGGGATGAAGCACGCCGCGCCGGTGCGCCGCCAGCTCCAGGTGCGCACGGTGATGAACCTCCTCGGCCCGTGCATCAATCCGGCGCGGCCGACGGTGCAGCTGCTCGGAGTGGCCGACCCGCACATGATCGGCCGGGTCGCCGAAGTGGTCGCGGCGATGGGCGTCGAGCAGGCGCTGGTCGTCCACGGCGCGGGCCTCGACGAGGTCGCCCTCCACGGTGCCACGCGCGCGGTGCGGGTCAACGGCGCCGACCGCGAGCTAATGGAGCTCACCCCCGAGCAGGCCGGGCTCGAGCGCGCCGCGCTTCAGGTTGTGCAAGGCGGCGACGTTGCCACCAACGCCGCCCGCCTCAGCGCCTTGCTCGACGGCAAGGCCGGCGGTGCGGACGAGAATATCGTGCTGATCAACTGCGCCGCTTTGCTGCTCACCGCTGGCCGAGTCGCCGACCTGCGCGAAGGCGTCGCCACCGCGCGCGAAGCGCTCGGTTCGGGCAAGGCGGCTTCGGTGCTGGCGCGCTTCGTCGAGGCCAGCAATGGCTGAGCTCGGGCTGCTTGGGCCGATCGTCGCCGCCAAGCGCGCCGAGCTCGCGGCGCGCCTCGGCGATACCGCGATCGACGATCTACGCGCCCGCGCCGGGCGGACCACGCGGAGCCTCAAGGCCGCCCTCGACCGGCCCGGCGGGCGCTTCATCTTCGAATATAAGCGCGCCTCGCCGTCGGAAGGGCCGCTGAGCAGCGCGGAGCCCGCCGCGATCGCCCGCGCCTACAACGGCGCCGCCGACGCCATGAGCGTGCTGGTCGACCCGCACTTCCAGGGCAGCTACGCCGACCTGCGCGACGCCCGCGCCTGCTTTGAAGGTCCGATCCTCGCCAAGGATTTCGTCGTCGACCCGCGGCAGGTCATCGAGGCGCGCCTTGCCGGCGCCGACGCGGTGCTGGCGATCCTCGCCATCCTCGACGACTCCGCCGCCCGCGCGGTCATGGCCGAGGCCCTTCGGCTCGGCATGGACGTGCTGGTCGAGGTCCACGACGACACCGAAATGCGCCGCGCCGTGGCGCTGGGCGCGCCGCTGATCGGGATCAACAACCGCGACCTCGCCAGCTTCCGGACCGACCTCGGCACGACAGAACGCCTCGCCCCGCTCGCCGAGGGCCGCACGCTGGTCGCCGAATCCGGCATCGTGACGCGCGCAGACATCGATCGTCTTGCGCCCCACGTCGACGCCTTCCTGATCGGCTCGACGCCGATGCGCTCGGCCGATCCACGCGGCGAAGCGCGCGCGCTGGCGTTCGGGCGGGTCAAGCTCTGCGGCCTCGCCACCGCCGCCGACCTCACCGCCGCCGCACCCGCCGCCTACGCCGGCATGGTGATGGCGCCCGACAGCCCGCGCGATCTCGGCATCGCAGGCGCCGCGGCGCTCGCGGCTGGGGCAACCATCCCGATAGTCGGCGTCTTCCGCGACGCGCCGCTGTCGCACCTGCGCGAAGCCGTGCGCCAGGTGCCGATGGCGGCGATCCAACTCCACGGCGCGATGGAGGACGGCACGCTCGCCGTCCTTCGCGACGCATTCCCCGGCGAAATCTGGCTGGCCGAACCCGCCGGCGGACCGCGCGCCGTAGGCGGCGACCGGATCCTGTTCGACCATGGCCGCGGCGGCACCGGCGCGGCGTTCGACTGGCGCAAGGTCGCCGACCGTCCCGAGCTTCCGCGCGCCCTCATCGCCGGCGGCATCGGCCCCCACAACGCCCGCTCCGCCCGGGCGCTCGGGGCCCATGCGATCGACGTCGGCTCCGCGGTCGACGCTTCACCCGGCGTCAAGGATCATTCGAAAATCGCCGCGCTGTTCGACGCGCTGCGCCCGATCTCCCGCAAGGAAAGGCTCGCCCGATGCGCCTAGACGGCCGTTTCGGCAGCTTCGGCGGCTGCTACGTCCCCGAAATCCTGCTGCCCGCGCTCGAACAGCTTGAGGCCGCGTTCCTCGACGCCGAACAGGACCCGGCCTTCACTGCCGAGCTCGACGACCTGCTCGCGACCTACGCCGGCCGCCCGACTCCGCTCACCCGCTGCCGCAACCTCGGCGACGGCCGGCTCTATCTCAAGCGCGAGGATCTGCTCCACGGCGGCGCGCACAAGACCAACCAGGTGCTCGCCCAGGGCCTGCTCGCGCGGCGCATCGGCAAGCGCCGGCTGATCGCCGAGACCGGCGCCGGCCAGCACGGAGTCGCGACCGCCATGGCCGGCGCGCTGTTCGGGCTCGAGACCGAAATCTACATGGGCGCGGACGATGTCGAGCGGCAGGCGCTCAACGTCCACCGCATGCGCCTGATGGGCGCGCGGGTGATCCCGGTGACGAGCGGCGATCGCACGCTCAAGGACGCCGTCAACGAGGCGCTGCGCGACTGGGCGGGCAGCTTCGAGCACACCCATTACCTCCTCGGCACCGCCGCCGGCCCCCACCCCTTCCCGCTGATGGTCCGCCAGTTCCAGCGGGTCATCGGCCGCGAGGCGCGCGCCCAGATCCTCGCCGCCGAGGGCCGCCTGCCAGACGCCGTCGTCGCCTGCGTCGGCGGCGGATCGAACGCCATCGGCCTGTTCCACGATTTCGTCGGCGACGATTCCGTCCGCCTGGTCGGGGTCGAGGCGGCCGGCCGCGGGCTCGACGGCGGCGAACATGGCGCGACCCTCCAGCGCGGCACCCGCGGCATCCTCCACGGCGCCGAGACCCTCATCCTCCAGAACCGCGACGGCCAGGTGGCCGACAGCTGGTCGATCTCCGCCGGGCTCGACTATCCCGCGGTCGGCCCCGAGCACGCTTTCCTCCAGGAGAATGGCCGGGCGACCTATGTCGGCGCGACCGACGATGCCGCCTTCGCCGCCTTCCAGGCGCTCGCCCGACACGAGGGCATCGTCCCGGCGCTCGAAAGCGCGCACGCCATCGCCGAGGCGCTGCGCCTGATCGCCGCCGAGCCCGAGGCGCTGGTCGTCGTCGGGTTGAGCGGCCGCGGCGACAAGGACATGGCCTCGGTCGTCAAATTGCTCGAACGCGAAGCGCTCGCGGAGGCCGCGGAATGAGCCGTTATGCCGCGATGTTCGACCGCTGCCGCGCCGACCGAAGGATCGCGCTCGGCGGCTTCCTGATGCTCGGCCACCCGGCGCCCGACGCCACCCCGGCGCTGCTCGATGCGCTCGTCGCCGGCGGCTGCGACATGGTCGAGCTCGGCGTTCCGTTCTCCGATCCGGTCGCCGACGGCCCGGTCATCGCCCGCGCCGGCAAGCAGGCGCTCGAGGCCGGAGTCACGCCCGCCGACTGCCTCGCGATGATCGCCGCCTTCCGCGCCCACCACCCCGCCGTTCCGGTCGGCATCCTGACCTACGCCAACATCGTCATGGCGCGCGGAGTTGCGACCTTCGCCCGCGAGCTGACCGAGGCCGGCGCCGACAGCCTGCTGGTCGCCGACCTCCCCTCGCTCGAGGCCGCGCCGTGGGCCGAGGCCATCGCCGCCGCCGGAATCGACCCGGTGCTCATCGCCGCGCCGCACACCCCTTCACACGCACTCGCCACCATCGCCCGGCTCGGCCGCGGCTGCACCTATTGCGTCGCGCGCAGCGGGGTGACCGGCGCCGGCCACGCCCCGGTGCTCGCCCACGCCCGGCTGTTCGCCGACCTCGCCGAACTCGGCGCGGCGCCGCCGGTGCTCGGCTTCGGCATCTCGACCCCCGCCCACGTCCGCGCCGCCGCCGAGGCGGGCGCGGCGGGCGTGATCAGCGGCTCGGCCCTGGTCGCCGCCGCCCAGCACGGGCCCGAGACGCTGCGCTCGACGGTCGCCGAGCTCGCGGCCGCGACGCGCGCTTTGCAGCCGATGCTGACCTAGATTAAGCTCGCCCCGGGACTCGCCTGTTCACGGGGAAAGATCATGCGCCGCCTGCCCTTGTTCGCTGCCATCGCCGCGCTTGCCTGCGCCGGTCCCGCCCTTGCCGCGGGAACCAAGGTGACGTCCTCTGCCGCCTTGGCGCGCAAGGCCGAAGCACTGAAGCCCGGCGAATGGGTGTGGGGCTCCAGCCTCGCGCCGAAGGGCCCGGTGCTGGTCTATGTCGATCTCGGCCGCCAGCAGGCCCACGTCTATCGCAACGGCATCCGCATCGGGGTGTCGACCATCTCCTCGGGCAAGCCGGGCCACGAAACTCCCAATGGCGTGTTCACCATCCTCGAAAAGGCCAAGGTCCACCACAGCCGCACCTACGACAATGCGCCGATGCCCAACATGCAGCGGCTGACCTGGAAGGGCGTCGCGCTCCACGCCGGCAACCTCCCCGGCTTCCCCGCCAGCCACGGCTGCGTCCGCCTCCCGCTGGCGTTCTCGGAAGTGCTGTTCAACACCACCGACAAGGGCGGCACGGTGGTCATCGCCGGCCGCGCCGGAGCGCCGCACAAGCGTCCGCCCGCCGGCCTGCTCGCCCCCGCCAGCCTGACCGGCCACGGCACCATCGCGCTTCCGCTCGGCGACAAGCAGGCGTTCAGCTGGCAGCCGCAGTTGAGCCCGACCGGCCCGGTGTCGATCATCGTCTCGACCGCCGACCAGGCGGTGGTGATCCTGCGCAACGGGGTCGAGATCGGCCGCGCCCGCGCCGTCATCCAGCAGGACAATAGCGAAAATCAGGTGCTGACCATGTCGCGCGATCGCAAGGGCCGCGCCGAGTGGATTCAGGTCGGGGTCACCAACCTCGCGCCGGAGGAAGCGGCGATCGTCTCGACCCGCGGGGTCGAGCAGATGCAGCTGCCCCAGCCGTTCGTCGCCCACATGCGCTCGGTGATGCAACCGGGCGCCACCGTGCTCATCACCAGCGCCTCGATGAGCGCCGGCTCGCTCGGCGAACAGACCACCGTCATCGCGTCGGACTAGGCGACGGACTGACGTGTCGCCTTTCAGCATAAGCTCAAGTGTGGCTATCCCGTTGCACAGCAGACAGGATATTGTCGATTGCTGCCCGTGCGCCGATCATCTCGAAGGGTAGAGGAAGGTCGACTTGCCGGTGCATGATACGGCAGATGGCTTGTGCTTTAATTACAAGCAATCGCATTTCGTTCGGTGTTATTGACGCGAGTCCAAAAACCTCTTCTTTGGTAAGGCGGCCAGACCGGTGCGCGAATATATTATGCCGTAACTTGGCAATCTTCTTCGCCACGGCAGTGCACTCGGATAGCTTGTCCTGAGCCGCCCCGCCAAGCTCTGCGCTGAGGGTCGGAAGGTTGACGGTCTTCTTACTCTTCTCAAATAGACTGTGCAGGGTTACGACGAACGCCGACATGCTCGCCGCCTGAATGGTCATCAATATTTCAGAATGATCACGCAACACCTCGCTAAAGCGCGATCGACCGTCTCTGGACGCGATGGCGAACCAAGTTGCGTAGAAACATTCCGCGCGGTTAGCTAAATCGCCAGCTATCCGTATCCGATCCTCCAAGAGGAGCAGCTTAGGCATCATACCCGCCGCGCTGGAGGCGGAAATCCAGTGCGCTGCGGAAACAGCGGCGGTCCGGCTTGCCAGCCGTAGCGGCAAGGCCGCGAAGGCTGGTGGAGCTGAGGGGAATCGAACCCCTGACCTCTGCAGTGCGATTGCAGCGCTCTCCCATCTGAGCTACAGCCCCGCTCCGTCAGCCGGGCGCTCCATTAGCCGCGCTTGGTGGCCCGCGCAACGCCCCCCGCCCGCTTTTCGCCGCCCGTCGCTCGCCTTGGGCGCTTCGGCCCTCGCGCAGGAACGCGCCCCCTCCTCCGGCGGTTTAGACGCCATGGCCCCGCGCCTGCGGGTGCCACACCCAAAAGGAGGCAAATATCCATGGCATATGACCGCTTCGACGAGCGCGGCCGCGGCCGCGACCAGCGACGATCCTTCGACCACGACCGCGAGGAGCGCGGCTGGTTCGACCGCGCCCGCGACGAGCTCACCAGCTGGTTTGGCGACGAGCGCGATGACGACCGTCGGCCGCGCGACGACGATCGCTGGTCGGCGCACTCCGACCGCACCCAGCGGCAGACCGGCGAGCGCGACTATGGCCGCTACGAGCGCAGCCCGCGCTATCGCGACGAAGGGTATCGCCGCCCATACACCGGCCGAAGCCAGGGCCGCCCGGCCGGCGACGACGACTATCGCCCGATGACCGGCGACTATGGCCGCGCCAGCCAGGACGAGTGGAACGAGCAGCAGCGCCGGCCGCGCTCGCCGGAGATGGCGGCGCCTTCCGCGGCGTCGGCGTCGGGCATGCACGACCGCGACTATTCGAGCTGGCGCAAGCGCCAGATCGACGAGCTCGACCGCGACTATGACGAATTCCGCCGCGAGAACAGCTCGCGCTTCGAGAGCGAGTTCACCTCATGGCGCGGGCAGCGCCAGGCCAAGCGCCAGATGCTCGGCCAGATCCGCGAGCACATGAGCGTCGTCGGCTCCGACGGCGAGCCGGTCGGGACGGTCGACAAGGTCCGCGGCGACCGCATCGTGCTGACCAAGAACGACAGCCCCGACGGCCGCCACCACGCGATCAGCTGCTCGCTGATCGACCGGGTCGAGGGCGACCAAGTGATGCTCGACCGCAAGGCCGAGGAGGCCAAGGCGCAATTCTCGGACGAGAATGCCAACCGCGCCTTGTTCGAGCGCGACGACAATCGCGAGGAAGGCCCGCACATGCTGAACCGGAGCTTTTCCGGTACCTACTAGACCTCGCGTCCCTTGAGCGAGAGCGAGAAGCCCGGGCGCAGCAATGCGTCCGGGCTTTTTTGCGGTCTTGCAATTCCCGTCGCCCCAGCGAAGGCTGGGGCCCAAGCCACAGCGCGACGAAACCGGGCGGCATGGATGCCAGCCTGCGCTGGCATGACGGAGAAAGAGAATGCCCAACGCCTGGCACCTGGTGAAGCGCCCGAACGGAATGCCGACCGCCGCCGATGTCGAGCTTCGTGCGTTCGACCTGCCGCCGCTCGCCGACGGGCTGGTCCATGTGCGCAACCGCTGGCTCAGCGTCGATCCCTACATGCGCGGACGGATGAACGACGTGAAAAGCTACGTGCCGCCGTTCCAGATCGGCCAGCCGCTCGAGGGTGGCGCGGTCGGCGAGGTGGTCGAAAGCCGCGACCCCGCGTTCGCGCCCGGCGACATGGTGCTGCACATGATGGGCTGGCGCGACGAGGAGGTGGTCGCGGCGTCAGCGCTCAACAAGCTGCCTGCCATGCCCGGGGTCGAGCCGCAGGCGTTCCTTGGCAACCTCGGTTTGACCGGCGGCACGGCCTATTTCGGCCTGCTCGAGGCCGCGTCGGCCAAGCCCGGCGACATCGTGTTCGTCTCGGCCGCCGCCGGAGCGGTCGGCTCGGCCGTGGTGCAGATCGCCAAGGCGCGGGGCATGACGGTCATCGGCTCGGCCGGCGGCGCCGACAAATGCGCCTTCGTGACCGAGCTCGGCGCCGACGCGGTGATCGACTACAAGGCCGGCTCGCTCGTCAAGCAGCTCGCCGCCGCCGCACCGGACGGGATCGACGTCTATTTCGACAATGTCGGCGGCGACCATCTCGACGCCGCGCTGGCGCTCGCCCGCAAGGACGCGCGCTTCGCCATTTGCGGCATGATCGAGGGCTATAACAGCGGCGAGCCGACCCAGCTCAGATACATCATGCGCGTCATCGCCATGCGCATTCGCCTGCAGGGCTTCATCTACACCGATTATCTGCCCCGCCTCGGCGACTTCTACCGCGACATGGGCGGCTGGATCGCAAGCGGCCAGGTCAAGAGCCGCGACACGGTGGTCGACGGGCTCGAGGGGACCTTCGACGCCTTCCTCGGCCTGTTCTCAGGCGCCAACACCGGCAAGATGCTGGTCCGGCTCTAGCGGCGATGGGCCTGCCGCCGCGCCGGGCAATCGTGATCGGTGCGTCGGGCGGGATCGGCGCGGCGCTGGTCCGCGGGCTGGAAGCGCGCGGGCGCGACGTGACCGGCCTGTCGCGTACCACCAGGCCGCCGCTCGACGTCAGCGACCAGGCCAGCATCGCCGCCGCGGCCGAAAGCCTGCGCGCCGCCGCCCCGTTCGACACTATCCTCGTCGCGACCGGCCTGCTCCACGACGGCGCGCTGCGCCCGGAAAAGTCGCTTGCCGACCTCGACGCCGACCAGCTCGCGCGCTCGTTCGCAGTCAATGCCATCGGCCCGGCGCTGGTCGCCCGGCATTTTGTCCCGCTACTCCCGCGCCACGGCCGCGCGATCTTCGCCGCCTTGTCCGCTCGGGTCGGCAGCATCTCCGACAACCGGCTCGGCGGCTGGTATGGCTACCGCGCGTCGAAGGCGGCGCTCAACCAGCTGATCCGAACGCTCGCGATCGAACTCGCCCGAACCCGTCCCGGCGCAATCTGCGTCGGCCTCCACCCCGGCACGGTCGACACCCGCCTGAGCGCTCCGTTCCAGCGCGGGGTTGCGCCCGACCGCCTGTTCACGCCCGAGCGCTCGGCCGGCCATCTGCTCGACGTGCTGGACCGCCTCGCCCCCGACCAGTCCGGCCGCTGCTTCGCCTGGGACGGGAGCGAAATCGCGCCCTAGCGCGCGTAGTTGCAGCTGGCCGGATTGCCGGTGCTGAGCCCGCGCTGCAGCGCTTCCATGCGCTGCGCCGCGCTGCCGTGGGTGAAGCTTTCCGGAACCACCCGTCCCTGGGTCTGCTTTTGCAGCGTGTCGTCGCCGATCGCTTCGGCCGCGCGCATGCCCTCCTCGATGTCGCCGGGCTCGAGCGCGCCCGAGCGCTTGGCCCACACCCCGGCGTAGCAATCCGCCTGCAATTCGACGCCCACCTGGATCTGGTTGCCCTGGGCCTCGCCGGCGCTGGCCTGGGCCGAGCGCGCGCGGTCGAGCGTCCCTTCGAGGTTCTGGATATGGTGGCCGACCTCATGCGCGATGACATAGGCCGCGGCCGCGTCGCCCGGCGCCTGGAAGCGCCGCGACAATTCGTCGAAGAACGCCGGGTCGATGTAGATCTTCTGGTCAGTCGGGCAATAGAACGGCCCCATCGCCGCCTGCGCCGCGCCGCACCCCGACTGGTTGAGGTTCGAATAGGCGACCAGCGTCGTCGGCCGGTAGGTCGCCCCGGCCTGCTTGAACAACTCGCCCCACACCTGCTCGGTCGAGCCCAGCACCTGCGTCATGAACTGGCCGGTCGCCGGGTCGAGCCTGGACTCGCCCTGCTTCTGGCCGACCACGCCGCCGCCGCCGCCGAGCGTGGTCAGCGCGCAATAGCCGAGCAGCAGCAGCGCGATTCCGGCGAAGCCGAATTTCGACGCGACCAGGCTGAACAGCAGGCCGAACATGCCGCCGCCCCCGCCACCCAGTCCGAACCCGCCGCTCTGGCCGGTGCGGTCCTCGAAATTGCTGCTGCCGGGGCCGTCAAAGCGCATCGCCGTTCCTTTTCGTGAGGGCCGATCTCACGGCGACAATGCTTCATTGCCGTAACGGTTGCACTGGCCCGCGCGCGCGGCCATTGCGCGGCCCATGATCCTCACCGGGAAAACCGCGCTCGTCACCGGCTCGACCTCGGGCATCGGCCTCGCCATCGCCCGCGCCTTGGCCGGCGCCGGAGCGCGGGTGATGCTCAACGGCTTTGGGGAGGACGCGGAGATCGCCGCGCTGACGCAGGAACTCGGCGCGCTTCACGACGGCGCCGACCTCGCCGATCCGGCCGCGATCGCGGCGATGATGGCCCGCTGCGCCGATGAGCTCGGCGGCCCCGACATCCTCGTCAACAACGCCGGCATCCAGCATGTCGCACCGGTCGCCGACTTTCCGCCGGACAAGTGGGACGCGATCATCGCGATCAATCTCAGCGCGGTGTTCCACACCACCCGCCTCGCGCTTGCCGGCATGAAGGCCAGGGGCTGGGGCCGGGTGATCAATACCGCCAGCGCGCACAGCCTCGTCGCCTCGCCCAACAAGAGTGCCTATGTCGCCGCCAAGCATGGCGTCGCCGGCTTCACCAAGGCGCTCGCGCTCGAAACCGCGCGTGACGGGATCACCGCCAATTGCATTTCACCCGGCTATGTCTGGACCCCGCTGGTCGAAAAGCAGATCCCCGACACCATGGCCACCCGCGGCCTGACCCGCGACGAGGTGATCAACGACGTGCTGCTGGCCGCCCAGCCGACCAAGCGCTTCGTCACGCCGGAGGAGGTGGCCGGGCTAGCGCTCTACCTGTGCGGCGATGCGGCAGGATCGATCACCGGCGCGAACCTCTCGATGGATGGCGGCTGGACTGCGCAATAAGCCGTCATTGCGAGGCGTAGCGGCGCGGCAATCCAGTTGCGCCGCTGGATTGCTTCGCGCAGTTTATCTTGAGCGACGCCGCAGGCGACGTCGAAGGGCTCGCAATGACGTGAAACTTCCTCTCTCCCTCATCGCAATGATTTCGCTTAGCGGCTGCGCAACCACCGCGCCCCCGCCCCCACCGCAAGTGCCCGCGCCCGCCCAGCAGGATTGGCGCGCCGTCGCCACCGCCGCCGACCGCGCCCGGCTGCGCGAGTGGCGCAAGGCGTTCGCGCAGGGCCTTGCCCGGGCCCGCGCCGCCGGTCACCGCGCCGAGATCGAAAGCGAAGCCGCCTTGCTCGATCCGGACGCCGCGTTAGGCGGCGGGCCGATCCCCAATGGCGACTATCGCTGCCGGGTGATCAAGCTCGGCGCCAAAAGCCAGGGCCTGCTCGACTACATCGCCTATCCCGCCTTTCGCTGCCGGGTGCGCGCCGAGCGCGGCATCCAGGGCTTTGCCAAGCTGACCGGTTCGCAGCGCCCGGTCGGGCTGATCTTCCCCGGCGACCAGCTGCGCCAGGTGTTTCTCGGCACGCTGGCGCTCGGCGACGAGACCCACGCCATGCACTACGGCCGCGACTCCGAGCGCGACCTCGCCGCCTACGTCGAGCGCATCGGCCCCAACCGCTGGCGCATGGTCTTCCCCTCCCCCGCCTTCGAATCGCTGACCGACGTCATCGAGCTCGTGCCTGCATCTTAGCTCCTCCCCCTTGGGGGAGGTGGCGCGGAGCGCCGGAGGGGGTGATCGCTCGACTGCCCCACCGTCGGCGCTGCGCGCTGCCACCTCCCCCAAGGGGGAGGCGCAAGCATCTTGCACGCCGGCAACCACGCGCTACGCTCCGGCTCATGCGCACCCCCACCCTCCTCGCCGCCGCCGCCGCCGCGCTCAGCGCCGCCGCCCAGCTCCCCGCCGCCACGCTCGGCGAGGCGGTCAAGGCTGACATGCCGGCGCTAATGACGCTCTATCGCGATCTCCACGCCAATCCCGAGCTCAGCATGCAGGAGGTCCGCACCCCCGCCAAGCTCGCCGCGGAGATGCGCAAGCTCGGCTTCACCGTCACCGAAAAGGTCGGCAAGACCGGCGTCGTGTCGGTGCTCAGGAACGGCGCCGGACCGACGCTGATGGTGCGCGCCGACATGGACGGTCTGCCGGTGGTCGAGGACACCGGCCTGCCCTACGCGTCCAAGGTCCGCGCCGTCGCCCGTTCGGGCGTCGAAACCGGCGTGATGCACGCCTGCGGCCACGATACGCACATGACCGCCTTCATCGGCACCGCCCGCCAGCTCGCCCAGCGCAAGACCGAATGGTCGGGCACTTTGGTGATGATCCTCCAGCCCGGCGAGGAAACCGGCGAGGGCGCCAAGGCGATGCTCGACGACGGCCTCTACAGCCGCTTTCCCAAGCCCAATGCGGTGATCGCCTTCCATGACGCCGCCGCGGCCCCGGCCGGGGTAATCGCCATCTCGCCCGGCTACGCTTTGGCCAATGTCGACAGCATCGACATTTCGGTGAAGGGCGTCGGCGGCCACGGCGCCTATCCCCACACCACGCGCGACCCGATCGTGCTCGGCGCGCAGATCGTGATGGCGCTGCAGACGCTGGTCAGCCGCGAGAACAATCCGCTCGATCCGGCGGTCATCACCGTCGGCAGCTTCCAGGCCGGCGCCAAGCACAACATCATTTCCGACGAGGCCAAGCTTCAGCTCACCGTGCGCAGCTACACGCCCGAGGTGCGCAAGAAGTTGCTCGACGGGATCCAGCGCATCGCGCGCGGCGAGGCGATCGCCGCCGGGCTTCCCGCCGACCGCATGCCGGTGGTGACGATCCGCGAGGGCGAGTTCACGCCGTCGACGTTCAACACCGAAGCGCTGAGCAACCGCGCGCTCGACTTGTTCAAGGCGCGCTTCGGCGACAAGCGCGTGCTGAAGGCGCCGCCGGTAATGGGCGGCGAGGACTTCAGCCGCTTCTACCTTGCCGACAAGTCGATCGAGAGCCTGATCTTCTGGGTCGGCGGAACGCCGATGGCCAAGTGGCAGGCGGCCGGCGGCGACGCGTCCAAGCTGCCCTCGCTCCATTCGCCCTTCTGGGCCCCCGAAGCCGACACCGTCATCGCCACCGCCACCGAAGCGATGACGGCGTTGTCACTCGACCTGCTGAAAAAGAGCTAGCTGTTCGCCGGCGAAGGCCGGGGCCCAGGTGGCGCGAAGCGCCTACGTGGTCGGCTCTCGTCCGACCGCCAAGACCATCGCGCCCACCAGGCAGCCCGCGAACAACCCGCCCTCGAGCGCCCCGCTGACCAGCTGGCTGACGCGCCCGAAGCCATCCTCGCCGAGCAGCGCCCCGAATTGCGTCAGCTTGAGCCGCGACCCGTCATATTCGTGCCCGAGCAGGTCGAGGCTGCCGCCGAGCAGCCGCCCGCCGAGCGCGACGATCCCGAGTCCCGCTGCCGCTCCGAGCGCCCCGGCGACGGCGACCTTGGACCGCAACCGGCGGTCGGCCCCCGGCCGGAGCGCGAGCCATGCCGCGAGCCCGACCGCCGCGCCGAGCACAGCGCCCTCGATCCCGCCGGTGATGCCGAGCGGCGAGTGGCCGAACAGCAGGTTGAAGGCGTCGATCGCGATCAGCTTGACCAGCGCGCCGACGATCATTCCGCCAAGCGCGGCCAGCGCCACGGTCGCCCACCATTCGCCGCTCCGCCGGGAGCGCGCGGCGGCGATCCCGGCGCTGACTCCGGCCCCGCCGGCGATTGCGACCGCGACGGTCAGGGCGACCATCACGAGCAATACCGACAACGCGCCCATCCCGCTCGATGCGGCAAAGCCATAGACCAGTCCGCCGAGCAATCCGGCGACGGCGCTGCCCGCGATGCCCGCGACGAACAGGTTGAGCGGGACTCGCGGCCGGGCGACATTTGGCGTCGGCGGCTGGCTCGCCGCCGCGCCGTCCTCGACCTCGGCGATGAAGCGATAGCCATGCTTGGGCACGGTCTCGATGAAGCGCGGCCGGGCGGCATCGTCGCCGAGCTGGCGGCGCAGCGTGCGGATGCACTGGGTCAGGGCTTCGTCGGTGACCGGCACGCCGCGCCACACTTCGCCCAGGAAGCGGTCCTTGGTAACCAGCCGCCCACGCTCGGCGACGAGCAGCGCCAACGCGTCGAAGTAGCGGCTGCTGAGCTCGACCGGCGCGCCGTCGCGGCGAAGCTGGCGGTCGCCCGCATCGAGCGTGAAATCGCTGAACCGGATGCCGTCCGCCATCGCGCCTGTCGAAAGCCGGTTGCGCCGCGAAAGGCAAGCGCCGTTGGTCGAAAGCGCTGTCCTACAGGCCCGCCGATGTGCGATAAGAAAGTTCGCGCCGGGCACCTTCGGCTTAACTTCGCGATCAGGCCCCCGAAAACGTCGATCCTGCGTGAAACTCGTGAAGTTAAGCGGCGGCTACTCCGCCGCCCACGCGCTGGCCTTCTCGGTCAAGTCGAGCTCCCGCAGCATGGCATCGACGCTGGCGGTCAGCTCGGCCAGGAAGGTCACCTGGTGGCGGGCTCCGCGATAGCTTTCCGCCATCAGGATCGCATCGAGCAGGATCGGCACCACCACGCTTTCCGGGTCGTCGAGCAGCGCCAGGCCCCGCAGCTTGTCGAGCGCCTTGCGCCGCGCCCCTTCCGGGTCCGCCATCGCCGCCGTTCGACCGATCATCCACGCCATCGCTTACTCCTTCGCCGCCAACCTACGCGCCGGGCCGCAGCGGCGCGAACCGGGCCGACGCTTCCCAGCCTCGCTTCGACGTTAACTGCTGGCTTGGCTCAATCGCTCCAGCTGCCCTTCGGAAAGCTCGAGCCGGAGCGCGGCGACCAGCTCACCCAGTTGCGCAACGCTGGTCGCACTGGCAATCGGCGCCGCGACGCCGGGCTGCACCTTGAGCCAGGCCAGCGCGACTGTCGCCAGCGCCACCCCGGTCTCCGCCGCCACCTCGTCAAGCGCAGCCAGCACCCGCCGCCCCCGCTCGCCCTCGACATATTCGATATTCCGCAGCCCCCGCGGGCTCCGACCGAGATCGTCCTTGGAGCGGTACTTGCCGGTCAGGAAGCCGTTGGCGAGGCTGTAGTACGGGAACTGCGCCAGCCCGTTGCGGACGGTCGCATCCTGCAGCGCCCCCTCATATTTCCCGCGCTCGACGAGATTATACCAATTCTGCAGCGCCGCCGGCTTGGCGAAGCCCTGATCGGCGCACACCGCCATCGCCTCTTCGACCCGCTCAGCGCTGAAATTGCTCAGCCCGGTCGCGGCGATCTTGCCCGCCCGTCGAAGCTCCTCGAACGCGCCGAGGCTGTCGGCCAACGGCACGCCCTCGTCGTCCTTGTGCTGATAATAGAGGTCGATTTGCTCGACCCCGAGCCGCTCGAGCGACGCGTCACACGCCGGGCCGATGGTCTCAGGCTTCAACCCCGCCATGAAGCCGACCTTGGTGGCAATGTAGACCTTGTCGCGCTTGGCCGGGTCGCGCTTGAGCCACGCGGCGATCACCCGCTCACTTTCCCCGCCGACGTGCCCCGGTACCCACGCAGAATAAACGTCGGCGGTGTCGATCATCGTCCCACCGGCATCGACGAAGGCATCGAGGATGGCGAAACTCGTCCGCTCGTCGGTGGTCCAGCCGAACACGTTTCCACCGAGCGCCAGCGGCGCCACCTGCTTGCCTGCGATGCTGATCATGGCACCGATCCTAGCGTCATCTTCAGTCTTTGTTTGTAAATTTATCCGACACTGCCGCAATGTCGGAGAGCTTGACAGTCGGCAGCGCCAACAGCGTGCTTGCCTTTGGCGGTTATGCCGCCGCCGCACTGCTCTTCTCCGCGCTGATCCTGTGGCGCGCTCGACGCGGCGTCGGGCAGCCCGCAGAGCGATTGCTGCTGGCCGGCTTCGCGCTGACCGCCTGCTGGGCCTGGCTCAGCGCCCTTGCCCCGGCCGCCGCCTTCGCCGGCCTAGCCGAAACCTTTCGTAATCTGGTGTGGCTGGCGTTGCTGCACAGCCTGTCGGGTGGCCGCGAGCATGTCGAGCGGCAGCCGGGCCTGAGGCTTGTCTACGGCGCCGTCGGATTGGTGCTCGGCCTGGAACTTGTGGCCGGCCTGCTCGGGCCCGCATTCGGGGTCGATCCGGTCCCGGCGGCAACCGAGGCGCTGCTTCGGATCACCGCCGCGGCCGGCCTGCTCATCCTGGTGCACAACCTTTACGCGCAGGCCGACGCGCCCAGCCGCCAAGCCATCGGCGCGGCGATGCTGGCGCTGGTCGCGACGTGGGGCGTGGATCTCAACCTCTATACGTTGGCCTACCTCGACCCGGCGACCTCGCCATGGCTGGCCGAGTGGCGCGGGCTCGCTGCCGCGCTCACCGCACCCCTGTTCGCCATCGCCGCCGGGCGCGCTGACGGCTGGCGCATTCGGCTGTCGCGCGATGCCACGTTCCAGTCGCTCTCGCTGCTGGGCATTTGCGCTTATTTCGCGACGATGACGATCCTCGCCAGCGCGCTCGGCCGCTCGGGGATCGACTGGTCGCGGCCGCTGCTCGCGGCGGTGCTCGGATTGCTGGTCGTCGGCGGGCTCGTGCTCGGCTCATCGCCCGCCGCCCGTGCATGGGCGCGGGTCAAGCTGACCAAGCATTTGTTCGAACACCGCTATGATTATCGCGGCGAATGGCTGCGCTTCGCCGACACTGTCGGGCGATCCGGCGTCGATGCGCCGCCGGTTGGCGAACGGCTGATCAAGGCCTTCGCCGACATCATGGATTCACCCGGCGGCCTGCTGCTCGCAATCGACGGCGACGGCCAAATCGCCGAGGCGGCGCGGCGCAATTGGAGCGGTGAGACATTCGCCCCCGATCCGCTCGACGCGCTGCGCTGGAGCGAACTCGAGGCGAACCCGCGGATCCTCGCGCTCGACCGTATGCGTGAGGCACCGGATACAACGCCACGACTCCCGTTGCCGAACTGGTTGACCGACAGCCACGACGCCTGGGCGGGCGTGCCCCTAGTCCACAGCGGCCGCTTAGTGGGTCTCGTCATTCTCGCTGCCCCGCCCCAGCGGCGTGACCTCGACTGGGAGGATTTCGACCTGCTCAAGACCGCTGGACGCCAAGCGGCAGCGACGCTCGCCGAGGCGCATGGCCAGCAGGCGCTGGCGCGGGCCGAGCGCTTCGACGAGTTCAACCGCCGCTTTGCCTTCATTCTCCACGACATCAAGAACCTGGTCAGCCAATTGTCGCTGGTCGCGCGCAACGCCGAGCGCCACGCCGACAATCCCGATTTTCGCGCCGACATGGTCGCCACGCTGAAATCGTCGGTTGGCAAGATGAACGACCTGCTTGCCCGGCTCGGACCGGCCGCCGACAACCGGCAACCGCGGCTCGAGCCGGTGCCGCTACGCAACATCGTCGCCGCCGCCATCGCTGGAAAGCGCGGCGCGCACGAGGTCTCGCTGAGCGGCGAAGGCGGCTGGGTCCTGGCCGATCCGCTGCTGCTCGATCAGGCGATCGCCCACCTCGTCCAGAACGCTATCGACGCCAGCCCGGTCGGCGACCCGGTCACGGTGCGCATGGCCAGCGGCGAGCACGGCGCAAGCATTGTCATCGCCGATCGCGGAGCCGGCATGGACAGCGAATTCGTCCGCAGTCGGCTATTCGAGCCGTTCGCGTCGACCAAGGACGGCGGCTTCGGGATCGGCGCGTTTGAAGCGCGCGCGATCATCCAGGCGATGGGCGGGCGGCTCGGCGTCGATACCGCGCCGGGCCGGGGCAGCCGCTTCACCATCCATCTGCCGGCTGCGCCGGCGCCCTCGCTTGACCAGAGGAAATCCGCATGAGTGACGACCTTCCCGTGTTGCTGGTGGTCGAGGACGACGAAGGCCTGCAGCGCCAGCTGAAGTGGGCCTATGACGGTTATCGCGTACTTGCGGCGACCAACCGCGCCCAGGCGATCGAGCTACTTCGGCTCCACGAGCCGGCGGTGGTGACGCTCGACCTCGGCCTTCCGCCTGATCCCGACGGGACCAGCGAGGGATTCGCCACGCTGAGCGAAATTCTCGCGCTCAAGCCCGACGCCAAGGTGATCGTTGCTTCGGGCCATGGCGCCCGCGAGAGCGCGCTTCGAGCGATCGCGCTCGGCGCCTATGACTTCTACGCCAAGCCGGTGGACATCGACCAACTCGGGTTGATCGTCGCCCGCGCCTTTCATCTCCACGCGATCGAGGCCGAGAATCGACGCCTTGCTGCCGGCGGGTCGGCCGACCAGACCGTGCTCGGCTCGATCGTCACCGCGGCGCCGGCAATGCACAAGGTGGCGGTGACGATCGAGCGGGTGGCGGCAGCCAACGTCTCGGTCATGCTGCTCGGCGCCAGCGGGACCGGCAAGGAGTTGCTCGCCCGCGCGGTCCACGAGCGCAGCCCGCGCCGCGACGGTGCTTTCGTCGCGATCAATTGCGCGGCGATCCCCGAGAATTTGCTCGAGGCGGAGTTGTTCGGATACGAGCGCGGGGCGTTTACCGGGGCGGTCAAAACGACCCCGGGCAAGATCGAACTAGCCGAGGGCGGCACGCTGTTCCTCGACGAGATCGGCGACGTGCCGCTGCCGCTCCAGGTCAAGCTGCTCCGCTTCCTCCAGGAGCGGGTGATCGAGCGGATCGGCGGGCGGCAGCCGATCGCGGTCGATACGCGGATTGTCTCCGCGACCCACCAGGACCTCATCGCAATGCAGGCCGACGGGCGGTTTCGCGAGGACCTTTACTATCGGCTGGCCGAGATCGTCGTGCCGATCCCCAGCCTCGCCGAGCGGCCGGGGGACGCGGTGCTGCTCGCCCGGCACTTTGTTCACCGCTATGCGCGCGAGCTCAATCCGGCGGTGGGCGGGCTGGCGCCGGATGCCGCCGAGGCGATCGATCGGCACGATTGGCCGGGCAATGTGCGCGAGCTGGAGAACCGCATCAAGCGGGCGGTGATCATGGCCGACGGCAAGCTGATCAGCGCCGCCGATCTCGATCTGGTGGACAGTGCAGTGGTTTCCAAAAGCGCCCTTCCGATCAACCTCAGGGCGGCTCGGGAAGTGGCGGACCGGGGGGCGATCCACCAGGCTTTGTTACGGACCGACAACAATATTTCCGGCGCGGCCAAGCTGCTCGGGATCAGCCGCCCGACGCTGTACGATTTGATGAAGCAGTATCGCTTAAGCGCCTAGCTCCTCGGCCATGGCGGCGACTTCGAGCCAGCGGTCCTCGGCGGCGAGCTTCTCGGCGCGCAGGGCGTCGGCGCGGGCGGTGAGTTCGGCGAAGCGGGCGGGGTTGCTGGTGTAGAGGTCGGGGTCGTGGAGCGCGTCCTCGACCGCCATCAGCTCGCCGTCGATGCGCGCGACTTCGCCGGGAAGGCGGTCGAGGTCGCGTTGGTCCTTGTAACTTAGTTTTCCCCTCCCGCTTGCGGGAGGGGAAGAGGCGCGAAGCGGCGAAGGGGTGGGCTTGTTGTTCGCCGCAGGCCCACCCCTCGATCCCCTCCCGCTTGCGGGAGGGGAGGAACGGCGCGCCCAATCCTCGTAGCCGCCGGCGACGATGTCGACTTTGCCGCTGCCGTCGAGGCCGAGGGTGATGGTGACGGTCTTGTCGAGGAAGTCCCGGTCGTGGCTGACGATGAGGACGGTGCCGTCATAGTCGGCGATGACTTCCTGGAGCAGGTCCAATGTCTCGAGGTCGAGGTCGTTGGTCGGCTCGTCGAGCACTAGGAGGTTGGAGGCGCGGGCGAATTCGCGGGCGAGGAGGAGGCGCGAGCGTTCACCGCCGCTCAGCGAGCCGACCGGCGCCTCGCTGAGCTCGGGCGCAAACAGGAATTCCTTCAAATAGCCCTTGATGTGCTTCTTGTGGCCGCGCACCTCGATCCAGTCGCCGCCCTCGGCGAGCACGTCGCGGACGCGCCGCTGCGGCTCCATCAGCTTGCGCTGCTGGTCGATGACGATTCCGCTCAGCGTCTTGGCGTGGGTGACGGTGCCGCTGTCGGGCGCGATCTCGCGGGTGAGGAGCTTCAAGAGGGTGGTCTTGCCGGTGCCGTTGGCGCCGACCAGTCCGATCCGGTCGCCGCGCTGGATGCGCAGCGAGAAATCGCGAATGATGGTGCGCTCGCCATAGGTCTTGGTGACCTTGTCCGCCTCGATCACCATCTTGGTCTTGACGTCGTCCTTGGCCAAAGCGAGCTTGGCGGCTCCGGCGGGGCCGAGCATGGCGGCGCGCTGGGCGCGCATTTCGTGGAGCTTGGTGAGGCGGCCCTGGTTGCGGCGGCGGCGGGCGGTGACCCCGCGCTGGAGCCAGTGAAGCTCGAGCGCGAGCTTGGCGTCGAGCTTCTCGGCGGCGCGCTGCTCCTCGGCATAGACCCGCTCGGTCCACGCATCGAAGCCGCCGAAGCCGATTTCGGCACGGCGGACGATGCCGCGGTCGAGCCACAGGCAGGATTTGGTCAGGCGGGTGAGGAAGGTGCGGTCGTGGCTGATGGCGATGAACGCGCCCTTGAAGCGGCCGAGCCACTCTTCGAGCCAGGCGATCGCCGAGAGGTCGAGATGGTTGGTCGGCTCGTCGAGCAGCAGCACGTCGGGCTCCTGCGCGAGGGCGCGGACGATCGCCGCGCGCCTGCGCTCGCCGCCCGACGCGGTGGCGACGTCGCGCGCGAGGTCGATCCCGATCTGGCCGGCGATCGCCGCCGCCTCGTGCGGCGCGGGGGCGTCGGGACCGGCCAGCACCCAATCCTCGAGCGTAGCATAACCGCTCATGTCCGGATCCTGCTCGAGCAGGACGACGCGGGTGCCGGGGACGATGGTGCGCTTGCCCTCGTCGGTGTCGATCAGCGCGGCGAGGCACTTCAGCAACGTCGTCTTGCCGGCGCCATTGCGGCCGATCAGCGCGAGCCGGTCGCGCGGGCCGATGTGGATGTCGAGCCCGCGCAACAGCCAGCCTTCGCCCTGGACCAGGCCGAGCTTTTCGAAGGAGAGGATCGGGGGCGCCATGGCGCGGGCCCTTACGCAAGGATGCGCGCGGCGTCACCCTGCTGGCGCTCGGCGGACGCGCGGCGTATCGTGGCAGCCGTCACAGGGAGGCGGGCGATGGCGGTACTCGGCATGGGCGGCTATTTTTTCCGGGCAAAGGACCCGGCCGCGTTGAAGCAATGGTATCGCGAGCATCTCGGCGTCGGTGGCGGCTGCGGTACCGACGCGGACGGCACCAGCAACGAGTGGGTGTGGTTCACGCAGGGCGGGCCAATGGTGTTCGAGCCGTTCAAGGCGGACAGCGACTATTTCGCGGCCGACAAGCAGGCGATGATCAACCTTCGGGTCGACGATCTCGATTCGCTGCTGGCCGATTTGCGCGCCGCGGGGATCGAGGTGATCACCAAGGACGAGTGGGACGCGATGCCCGAAGTCGGCCGTTTTGCGCGCATTCACGACCCCGAGGGCAATGCGATCGAGCTGTGGCAGCCCGCCGCCAAGCCGCAAAGCTGACAGCGATGTTCATAAGTCATTCAAAGCCTTGGGTTTAGGCAGGGCACATCGAATCGAACCATCCCATGCGCCGCCTTCGCACCCTCGTCGCCGCCCTTGCCGGGGCCGGCCTCCTCGCCACCCCCGCGCTGGCCGACCGCCCGCGCGACCAGGACCGGGCGTTCGAGGCGATCCGCGAGGGCCGCTCGATGCCGCTGCCGATGATCGAGCGGCGGGTGATGCCGTTCATGGGCGGCGCCGATTACCTCGGCCCCGAGTTCCGCGGCGAGACCTATCGGCTGAAGTTCATGCGCAACGGGCGCGTGATCTGGGTCGACGTCGACGCGGCGACCGGGCGGATCGTCAGCCGCTCACGCTGATTGCGAAAATTGCGGGAGGGCCGCCGCGGAGTAAATCCGCGCCGTCGGTCCTGTCCGCTGCGCAGCGGGCCGTCCGGCCTTCGCCCTCTTTTCGCGCTCCTTGCGCGGCGCTTTGCGTCGGCGGCGCTGTGCTCGGGGGCGATGGGGCCGGCGCGGAGGAAAATCCGCGCCGTCGGTCGATCCGCCTTCGGCGGTCGCCGTCTGCGGCTCGCCCTCTCTTCGCACTGCTTGCGCGACGCTGCGCGTCGGCTGCGCTGTGCTCGGTGAGGTGGGGCCGGCGCGGAGTGAATCCGCGCCGTCGGTCGATCCGCCTTCGGCGGTCGCCGTCCGGGCTTCGCCCTCTCTTCGCGCTGCTCCGGCGGCGCTTCGCGCCGGCGTCGCTGCGCTCGGGGTTCAGCCATATTTCGTTGCGTTCAAGCAACCGTTCAGCTTTGGACGGGTTCATGCGGCGAACCATCACGAGGATTAACCGATGCGCGTTCTGATCGTCGAGGACGAACCCAATCTCGGCCGCCAATTGCGCTCGACGCTGGAGGGGGCGGGATATGCTGTCGACCTCGCCACCGACGGCGAGGACGGCCATTATCTCGGCCAGACCGAAACCTATGACGCGGTCGTGCTCGACCTCGGACTGCCCGAGATCGACGGGCTGACGGTGCTCGACCGGTGGCGCAAGGAAGGCCGCAAGATGCCGGTGCTCGTGCTGACCGCGCGCGATTCGTGGAGCGACAAGGTGGCCGGGCTCGACGCCGGGGCCGACGACTATCTCGCCAAGCCGTTCCAGACCGAGGAACTGATCGCGCGGCTGCGCGCGCTGATCCGCCGCGCCTCGGGCAATGCGTCAAGCGAGCTCAACGCCGGCGACATCCGGCTCGACACGCGATCGGGCAAGGTCACCAAGGCCGGCGAGCCGGTCAAGCTGACCGCGCAGGAATATAAGCTGCTGTCGTACCTGATGCACCACAAGGGCAAGGTGGTCAGCCGGACCGAGCTGATCGAGCATATCTACGACCAGGATTTCGACCGCGATTCGAACACCATCGAGGTGTTCGTGACGCGCATCCGGAAGAAGCTGGGGGCGGACGTGATCACCACCATCCGCGGATTGGGCTACAGCCTGGAAGACCCGGCCGCTTGAACGAGCCGGCCGCGCCGGTGCCGGCCGGACCTCAGGCGGCCGAATTGCAGCGGCCCGGCCGCTCCTCGCTGACCCGGCGGATCATCGGCATTGCCGCGCTGTGGATCGGCGTGCTGTTGCTTGGCGGCGGCTTCGCGCTCGACCGCGTGCTGCGCGCGACGGTGGTCGAGAATTTCGACCAGCAGATCGAATATGTCCTGAACGCGATGATCGCGGCGTCGGAGATCGGGCCGGACGGCGAGGTCAGGTTCAACCGGCCGCCGGCCGACCAGCGCTTCCTCGAGCCCTATTCGGGGGTCTATTTCCAGGTGTCGGGCGCGGGCGCCGACGCTTTTCCATCGCGGTCGCTGTGGGACCGGCGGCTCAGGGTCGCGCCGCACAACGACGTCAAGGTCCACCGCTACGACAGCCTGGAATTCGCCGACGAACCGATCCGGGTCGCCGAGCGCGACGTGATCCTGCCCGGATCGGAGGTGCGCTGGCGGTTTCAGGTGGCGCAGTCGCGCGAGATCATCGACCGCCAGATCCGCAATTTGCGGAGCACCTTGTTCTGGAGCTTCGCCGCGCTCGGGCTGGGCCTGCTGGTGCTGGCCGCGCTGCAGGCGTTTTACGGGCTGTGGCCGCTCAGGCGGGTGCGCAGCGAGGTCATCGCCATCCGCTCGGGCCGGCAGCGGCGGATCAGCGAGGACTTCCCGAGCGAAGTCTATCCGCTGGTCCACGAGATCAACGAGCTGCTCGCGCACGGCGAGGCGCAGGCGGAGGAGGCGCGGCGGCACGCCGGCAATCTGGCGCATGCGCTGAAGACTCCGTTGACGGTGATCACCAACGCCGCGACCGCGCGCTCGCCCGACCTCGCCGATACGGTGTGCCGCGAGGCGACGACCATGCGCCGCCAGGTCGACCATCATCTAGCGCGGGCACGGGCGATCGGCCGCCGCGCGTCGGTCCAGGCGCGGGCGGTGGTGTGGGACAGTTTGGAAGCGGTCGAGCGGGCGGTCACCCGGCTCTACCCCGAGACGACGGTCGACATCGCCGGCGACAAGGCGCTGTCGGCGCGGGTCGAGCGGCAGGACCTCGACGAAATGCTCGGCAACCTCATCGAGAATGCCGCCAAATATGGCGGCGGGCGGGTGTTCGTGACGGTCGAGGCCGAGGGCGAGGCGACGGTCGCGATCCTGGTCGAGGACGACGGGCCGGGCATTCCGGCCGAGCAGCGCGGACTGCTGTTTGACCGCGGCGCTCGGCTCGACACGACCGGCAAGCCGGGCACCGGCCTGGGCCTCGCGATCGTGCGCGACGTGGCGGAGATTTACGGCGGGTCGGTTGCGCTGGAAGAGAGCGAGGATCTCGGCGGGCTGCTGGTCCGGCTCTCCTTGCCGGTCGCCTAGGCGGTGAGGTCGCGCACGCGCTCGGCGAGCTCGGCCATGGTGAACGGCTTGCGCAGCACGGGCACGTCCGGGCAGCTGCTGTCGATCGCTTCGCTGTCGGCGAACCCGGTAATCATCAGGAAGCGCTGACCGGGCTTGAAGGCGCGGATTTCGCGGATGGTGGCGGCGCCGTCCATCACCGGCATGGCGAAATCGACCAATAGGAGATCGTAGTCGCAGTGGGTCACGGCGGCGATGGCGACGCGGCCGTCGGCGACCGCGTCGACCGAATGGCCCTCGTCCTCGAGGCTTCGCGCGACCGACGCGCGGACCGCGTGATCGTCGTCGACCACCAGCAGGCGCAGGACGCGGCTCGGTGCGCGCACGGTTGGGCCGCCGTCGCTGGCCGGCGTTTCGGGCAGTTCGCAGCGCGGCAGGCGAAGGGTGATGGCGGTCCCCTTGCCCGGCGCGCTGTCGATCTCGACCGTGCCGTGAGACTGTCTCATCAGCGCGAACACCTGCGCCAGGCCGAGGCCGGTGCCGCGGCCTGGCTCCTTGGTGGTGAAGAACGGCTCGAACGCGCGGGCGCGGACCGCGTCGCTCATCCCGCTGCCGCTGTCGCGGATGCGGATCGCCGTCAACTCGGTGAAAGCTTCGACTTCCAGCGCGATCACGCTTCCCGCGGGACTGGCGTCGCGGGCGTTGATGACGAGGTTGAGGATCGCGAGCTCGAGCTGGTGCGCGTCGGTGCGCACTCCGCCGACGTCCGCCGGCAGGGCGATCTCGAGCCGGTGATCAGTGCCGATGGTCTGCTCGAGGATCGGGCGCAAATCCTCGATCGACTGGGCGAGCGGGACGCAGTCGATGGCAAGCTTCTGGCGGCGCGAGAAGGCGAGCAATTGGGCGGTCAGGCGACTGGCGCGATTGGCCGACAGCAGCGCGCCGCCGGCGATCCTTTGGGCGCGCTCGTCGAGCCCGCCGCGTGTCTTCAGATAATCGAGCGCGCCGACAATCGGTGTCAGCAGATTGTTGAAATCGTGCGCGATCCCGCCGGTCAGCTGGCCGAGCGCCTCGAGCCGGTGCGACTGCTGCGCGGATTCCGCCATCTGCCGCGATTCGCGCAATTGCCGGATGGCGAACAACAGCAAGGCGCCGGCAAGCGCGACCGACAGTAGCGCAGCAAGGCCGATCGAGCCGAGGAAGTTCCTGCGCGGCGCGTCGATATAATCGGTGCCCATCGCAATATGCGCCGACCAGCCGGTCTGGGCCGAGCGCGTGAAGGCGCTGTAATTCTCGAACCCTTCGAGGGTCACCCCACGATACAGGCCGCTGGGCCGATCGCTCGAAATCGCCCCACGGACATAGGTCGACGATAGTGTCCCGAAGCGCTCCGCACCGGCGACGCTGCGCGCGATGAAGCGGCCTTTCGGCCCGACGATCGCGCTGACCGGATAGGTCGAGGTGGTGGCGGGCAATTGCGCGGAGAATTCCGCATTGGGAAGGAAGAAGCGCAGGATCGAGCCCGGTTCGCCAAGAGCGTTGCGCTCGAACACGATGCACGGACAGCGCTCGCCCCAGGCATAGCCGACGTGGCGCGGACGCGCGCGCGGCGCGAACGGTTCGATGCGCTCGATGCGATTGGGCTGGGGGCCGTCGGCGGCGACGACGGCACCGGTGCGGTCGAGCAGTTGAACCGCACTCCACGATTTGCTGAGCCGGCCGAGCTCACGCACGCGCGCCAGCGCTTCGGCGGTGCGGCGTTCCTGGAGCAGGGGCAGGGTCGCCGCCGCATCCATCGCCGCGGTGACCCGGCTGGCGATTGCATCGACCCTGAGCAGCACGGACTCGCTCTTGGCGAGGGCCTGGAGTTCGACCGAGCGGCGCTGCTCGCGCGCGGTAAAGCCGGTTTGAAAGATGAAAAACAGCAACAGCGGGACGATTGCCGCTGCTGCGAACATCCATGCCGACCGCGTTGATCCCGCCAACTTGCCGCCCCACCCGAACGACAGCGCATAGCGAAGTCGGGGCGGTTTGACACCTGCTTAACAAGGCGCGCGCAAGCGGCTAGGGCCGGCGCCGAATGAGCGCCACCGTCCATCCACTCGGCCGCCCTTCCGCGCCGGGGCTCGAGCCGATCATCGCGCTCACCGCGAGCGGCATGAACGCGGTCAATGCGGTTATCCTCGAGCGGATGCAGTCCAAGGTGGCGATGATCCCGGAGCTCGCCGGCCACCTCATCGCCGGCGGCGGCAAGCGGATGCGGCCGATGCTGACGCTGGCGAGCGCGGCGCTGCTCGATTACCCCGGCGCTCGGCACCACAAGCTGGCGGCGGCGGTCGAGTTCATCCACACCGCGACCCTGCTGCACGACGACGTGGTGGACGGATCGGCGACGCGGCGCGGCAAGCGCGCGGCCAATTTGATCTGGGGCAATTCGGCCAGCGTGCTGGTCGGCGATTTCCTGTTCTCGCGCGCCTTCGAGCTGATGGTCGAGGACGGCAGTTTGAAGGTGCTCAAGATCCTGAGCCATGCGAGCGCGGTGATCGCCGAGGGCGAGGTTGACCAATTGACCGCGCAGCGGCGGGTCGAGACCAGCGAGGACCATTATCTCGCGATCATCAACGCCAAGACCGCCGAGCTGTTCGCCGCGGCGTGCCGGATCGCGCCGGTGGTGGCCGAGGCCGGCGAAGCGGCCGAGGATTCGCTCGAGACATTCGGGCGCAATTTGGGGATCGCGTTCCAGCTGGTCGACGACGCGCTCGATTATGCCAGCGACAGCGCGACCATGGGCAAGGGTCGCGGCGACGATTTCCGCGACGGCAAGATGACGCTGCCGGTGATCCTGGCGGTGGCGCGCGGATCGGCCGAGGATCGGGCGTTCTGGGCCGCGGCGATGGCCGGAGAGCGCGCGTCCGACGACGATCTGGCGTTGGCGACCCGGCTGATCCATTCGAGCGGTGCGCTTGACGACACGATGGAGCGGGCGCGGCTTTATGCGCGCCGAGCGATCGACGCGCTCGCCCCCTTCCCCGCCGGCCGGGCCAAGGCGGCGATGACCGAAGCCGCCGAATTCGCCGTCGCCCGGCGCTATTGAACGACTGGCGCGCGCGCCGCGTTGGCCGCCTGTAAGGAGACCAAGGCATGAAGCTGGCGATGCTCGGACTGGGCCGGATGGGCGGCAATATGGCGCGGCGGCTGATGAAGGCGGGCCATCAGGTGGTCGCGTTCGACCGCGATCCGGCGGCGGTTGCCGGGCTCGCCGGCGAAGGGGCCGAGGGGGCGGCTTCGGTGGCCGAAGCGGCCGGGAAGCTCGAGACGACCGCGATCTACTGGCTGATGCTTCCGGCCGGCGCGGTGACCGACGCGGTGATGCGCGAAGTGGCCGAGGTGGCCAGGCCCGGCGACATCGTCATCGACGGCGGCAACAGCTTCTGGAAGCACGACCTCGAGCGCTCGCGATTTTTGGCGGAGCGCAACATCCATTTCGTCGATGTCGGCGTGTCGGGCGGGGTGTGGGGCCTCGAGCGCGGCTATTGCATGATGATCGGCGGGCCGGAGGAAGCGGTCGCACACCTCGACCCGCTGTTCGCCGCGCTGGCGCCGGGACTCGGAACCGTTCCGCGCACGCACCGCCCGCGCAATCCGGGCGAGTGGAAGGCCGAGCAGGGCTATGTCCACTGCGGGCCGGCGGGATCGGGCCACTTCACCAAGATGGTCCACAACGGCATCGAGTACGGCATGATGCAGGCCTATGCCGAGGGGTTCGACGTGCTGCGCCAGCGGGCCAAGGCCGAGCTCGACACCAGCTATGACCTCAATCTCAGCGACATCGCCGAGGTGTGGCGGCGGGGCAGCGTGATCTCGTCGTGGCTGCTCGACCTCATCTCGATCGCGCTGGCCGAAGACCAGAGCCTGTCGAAATTCTCGGGGAGGGTGGCCGATAGCGGCGAGGGACGCTGGACGGTCGACGCGGCGATGGAGGAGGCGGTTCCGGTCGACGTGCTCGCGGCGTCGCTGTTCGCGCGCTACCGAAGCCGGGTCGAGGAGAGCTATGCCGACCAGTTGCTGAGCGCGATGCGGTTCGGGTTCGGCGGGCATGTCGAGGTTCCGCAATAAGCGGATCGCGGGTTGGCCAGAGCGACGGAAACCGGCGGCGGAAGTTTTTTTCGCAGTTGCAGCATTTTTGGAAAGCGCCCTGGAGGCCTGCTCGAAACGCGCAAGCTTCTGATCGGACAGCGAAAATTTCCCCGGGCATTGAGCTCGAGGCGAGAGTCGACTGTGGCATGATTGCAACGGTTTCCGGCGCGATGTAGAAGGCGGCGGCACTTCCGGCTTTTCCGGGTGTTACCGCCGCACCAATCACATTGGAGCAATTCATGAAAAAGTATCTTCTGGCTGCTGTTGCCGCCTCCGCCATCGCGGCGAGCCCGGCAATGGCCCGCGACGGATCGGGTTACGTCGGCATCGAAGGCGGTTTCGTCCTCGACGCCGATGCCGATTTCGACTTCGACGCCGATTTTGACGGCGACGTGTTCAGCGACGACGACGTGTTCGAAGTCGACTTCAAGCGTGGCTTCGACGGCGACATCATCGCCGGCTACGACTTCGGCATGTTCCGCCTCGAAGGCGAGTTCGCGTACAAGAACATCAAGGCCGACGACGTCGAGGTCGATCCGGACTTCATCGACTTCCTCGACCTCGACCCCGAGGATCTCGAGGACGCCGATGTCGACGGTCGCGCCAAGATCACGTCGCTGATGGCCAACGGCCTGGTCGACTTCGGCAACCAGGACGGCCTGAGCTTCTATGCCGGCGCCGGTCTCGGCCGCGCCCGCGTCAAGATGCTCGGCGACAAGGACAGCGCCTGGGCCTGGCAGCTGATCGCCGGCCTGCGCTACGCGCTGTCGCCGAACATCGATATCGGTGCGAAGTATCGTTACTTCCAGACCGGCAAGCTGGAGTTCGAGGACAGCTTCGACACCGGCAACGGGATCGTCAGCTTCGCCAACGAGGGCAAGCTGCGCTCGCACTCGCTGCTGGCCAGCCTGATCTTCAACTTCGGCGCTCCGGAAGCGGCTCCCCCGCCGCCCCCGCCGCCGCCGCCTCCCCCGCCGCCGCCGCCCCCGCCGCCGGCGACCCAGACCTGCCCGGACGGTTCGGTGATCCTGGCGACCGAGGCGTGCCCGCCTCCGCCGCCGCCTCCCCCGCCGCCGCCGGAGCCGGAGCGCGGCTAAGGGTTACCCCCGCAAAGTTGCGACTTTGCGGGGGACCTGCCCTCGGCTTGAGCAAAGATCGGGCCGGTCACCTTCGGGTGGCCGGCCTTTTCTTATGGCCTGAGAATTCAGTAATGATGCGGCGCGAGGCCCGCCTCGGTGGTGACGAACTCGCCGTCGGCGCGGCGCAGCAGGCGCGCCCGGCCCTTCATCTGATGGTAGACCTCGGGCCAGTCCGCCATCCGGTCGGAGCCGAATTCGAAGCACAGCAAGGCGACCGGCCCGTCCGACTGGCCCGGCGCCGTGGCGTGCGAGAACCAGTCGCCGAACAAGATGCCCTCGCCGCGGCGATAGGGATAATGGCGGACCGCGCCCTGGGCGTCATAATAGAGCAGCCCGAACTGCTCGTGCGCGCCGCTGACCGGCGTCAAAAAGGTGAAGGCCTGATTGTTCGACTTGCGCCAGTCGCAATGGAAATAGGGTTCGGCGCAGCGGCTGCGCACGACCAGCGAGCCGCAGTAGAGCCGGACCTGCCGGTCGACGTCGATCACATCCGACACCAGCTCCGGCACGCCGAGACGGCGGAACGCGTCCTCGAACAGCGCGAAGCGCTCGGGCGTCGTCGCCGACAGCCACTGGATGTCGCTGTTCCAGCCCGGCGTGACGGCATCGAGGCCCGAGCCTTCGGGATCGGCCGCCACGGGCAGGAATTCGTCGACGATCGCCGCGTCCGCGGACACTCGACGGGCGTTGAACGCGCACAGGTCGGAATCGAAGAAATGCTTCATCCGCAGCCCGTATAGTGCAACGAGCGCGCGAAGCCGATGCGCGATTGCGCAGGCGGCAACGAGGTGGTGAACGACCAGGATGCGCGCTGAGCTGCCGATCGACACGGTGATCGACGCGCTGCGTGGGGCGCTTCGCGGCGGCACCCGCGCGCTGCTCGCCGCCCCGCCGGGCGCGGGCAAGACGACCCGGGTCGCGCCGGCGCTGCTCGGTGAACAATGGTGCGCGGGTCAGATCCTGCTGCTCGTCCCGCGCCGCCTCGCCGCGCGCTCCGCGGCCGAACATATGGCGCGCGAGGCGGGCCAGGCGCCGGGCGCAACGATCGGCTACCAGACAAGGCTCGACAGCCGGACGAGCGCGGCGACCCGGATCATCGTCATGACCCACGGCGTGTTCCTGGCGCGAATCCAGGCCGATCCCGAGCTGGCCGGGGTCAGCGCCCTGCTGTTCGACGAGGTGCACGAGCGCGGGCTCGACAGCGATCTTGGCCTGGCGCTGGCGCTCGACGCCGCCGCCGCGCTTCGCCCCGACCTGCGCATCGTGGCGATGTCGGCGACGCTGGACACGGCCCGGTTCGCCCGGTTGCTGGACAACCCGCCGCTGATTGAAAGCGCCGGCAAGTCTTTCCCGCTCGAAATCATTTACGCCGGCAAGGATCCTGCGCTGCGCATCGAGGCGCAGGTGGCGCTGGAAGTCCGCCGGGCGCTGGCGGAGCACGACGGGTCGCTGCTCGCCTTCCTGCCGGGAGTGGCGGAGATCGAGCGGACGAGCGACGCGCTGGGGACCCTGCCGCCGGGGATCGAACTTCACCGGCTGCACGGCGGGATCGAGCCGGCGGCGCAGCGGGCGGCGCTCGCGGCCCCGCCGGCGGGGACGCGCAAGCTGGTGCTGGCGACGAGCATCGCCGAGACCAGCGTGACGCTGAGCGGGGTGCGCATCGTGGTCGACAGGGGGCTGGCGCGGCGGCCGCGCTACGATCGCGGGGCGGGGCTGACGCGGCTGGTGACCGAGCGCGCCAGCCGCGCCGCCGCCGACCAGCGCGCCGGCCGCGCCGCGCGCGAGGCGCCGGGAGTGGCGATCCGATTGTGGGAGCAGGCAGCCGACGCGGCACTGCCGGCGCACGACCCGCCGGAAATCCTCGAGGCCGATTTGTCGGCACTGGTGCTGACGTCCCTGCTGTGGGGCGAGGCCGATCCGGCGCGGCTGCCGCTGCTCGACCGGCCGCCGCCGGCGTCGCTGGAGTCGGCGCGGCGGCGGCTGGCCGGGCTTGGGGCGCTGGACGCCGACGGCGCGCTGACCACGCACGGGCGCGAGATCGCGCGCTGGCCGCTCGAGCCGCGGCTGGCGCACATGATGATCGTCGCCGGCGAGCGCGCGATGGCGGGGGCCGCCGCGGCGGTGGCGGCGCTGCTGACCGAGCGCGGGCTGGGCGGCAACGATCCCGACCTCGAAGTGCGCTACCGGCGCTGGCAGTCCGAGCGAGGCCCGCGGGCCGAGGCGGCGCGGCGGATGGCGCGGCGCTGGGCCGGCGGCTCGGCGAGCGGCGGCGCGGCGGAACTGGCGCAGTGCGTTGCCCTCGCCTTTCCCGACCGCCTGGCGCGGCGGCGCGACGGATCGGGCGAGACGTGGCAGTCGGCCGGCGGGCGCGGCTTCCGGCTCGACCCGGCAAGTCCGCTGGCGAGGAGCGAATGGCTGGCTGTGGCGGAAGTCGCGGGAGCGGCGTCGGGCGCGCGGATCCTGAGCGGCGCGGCGATCGACTTTGCCGCGGTGGAGGAGCTGTTCGCCGAGCGCATCGAGACTTTTCGCAACGTGCGCTTCGACCCGGCGAGCGGACGGATCGGCGCGACGCGGGGGCGGCGGATGGGGGCGATCGAGCTGACGTCGGCGCCCGACCCCAAGCCCGACCAGGACGCGATCGAAGCGGGACTGCTTGACGCAGTGCGGCGTCACGGCCTGGGCATCTTGCCGTGGTGCGGGCCGGCGGCCGCGCTGCGCGCCCGGGCAGGCTTTGCCCGGACCCACGAGCCGGCCATCGCCGATCTGGGCGACCAGACACTGCTCGAGCGCGCGGAGGAATGGCTAACGCCGTTGCTTGCCGGCCGCCGCGACCTGGCGCTTTCGCCTGCCAAGTTGGCCGCCGCGCTCGAGGGCCTGCTCGGTTATGACGCGACGCGCGCTATCGACCGGCTTGCGCCAAGCCACTTCCACTCGCCGGCCGGATCGTCGCACGCGATCGATTATGAGGCGCCCGGCGGGCCGGCGGTCGAGGTGCGGGCACAGGCGCTGTTCGGGCTGACCGAGCATCCGACGGTCGGCGGCGGGCGGGTGCCGCTGACACTGGCGATCACCAGCCCGGCGCACCGGCCGATCCAGACCACGCGCGACCTGCCGGCCTTCTGGGCGGGCAATTGGAAGGATGTCGCGAAGGAAATGCGCGGGCGCTACCCGAAGCATCCGTGGCCCGACGACCCGGCCGGCACCGGCGCCACGCTGCGCACCAAGAACGCCGACCGACGAGCTGCGCGCGGCGCTTGATTTGTTGCGGCGGGCGAGCCAGATGCGGGCCATGGCGACGGCCCGGATCATCGAGGAACAGCGCAAGACGACCCAGTCGGGCAAGGCCCGCGCCGGGCGCTGGACGCTGGAGTTCGAGCGCACCGAGGGCCAGCGGCCCGACCCGCTGACCGGCTGGGCGGGATCGGGCGACACCAAGACGCAGGTGCGGCTGGTGTTCGACACGCGCGAGGAAGCGGTGGCGTTCGCCGAGAAGAAGGGGCTCGAGGTGCACCTCGTCCCGGCGCCGCCGGTCAAGCTCAAGCTGCAGGCCTACGCCGACAATTTCCGCTAGGCCGGCGCCCTAGCCGGTGCCGCGTTCCTTGAGGAAGGCGCTCATCATCGGCTGGATGTTGCTGTTGTAGCTGGCGATGACGTTGCGCGGGCCGGCGATCTCGAAATGTGTGAGCAGCGTCACGCCGTCCCAATAATGGAGCGCGTAGGCCGGCGCGTCGGCGATGATCAGCGCGCGGCCGTCGGGATGGAGCGGGTCAACATCGTCAAGGTCGAGCGCCACCTGCGGCGCGGTCGAGGCGGCGACGACCAGGGGCTTGCCGGCGAAATAGCTCGCGATCGGGCGGTGGACGTGGCCGCTGATCAGCGCGACGACCTGCTTGGCCGGCTTGAGGATCGCTTCGAGCCGCTGGACCCACTGCTCGCACGGCAGCGCGCTCATCCAGGCGATTCCGGTGTCGACCGGCGGATGATGAAGCACGACGACGGTCGGCACGTCCTTGCGCTCGCGCAGCCGGGCGCGGAGCCATTTGCCGCGGGTCTCGCACACCATCCCGCCGTGGCGGCCGGGATCGAGCGTGTCGAGGACCAGGAAGCGAAGTGCGCCAACATCGGTATCGTACTGGATGAAGCCGTGCTCGTCGGTCTCGACTTCCGGCAGGACGGCGCGGAAATTGGCGCGATCGTCGTGATTGCCGACTGCCCACAAGAGCGGTCCCTGCCAGCGCTTCACCAGGCTTTCCATGTGGCGATAGGCGCGCGCGTCGTCGCCATTCTCGACGAGGTCGCCGGTAACCAGCAGCACGTCGGGCCGGGGCGCGCGATCGTTGAGCTCGTCGATCACCATGTTCAGCCGGCGCACGTTGATTTCGTGCGGATTGTTGCGATCGAAGCCGATGTGGAGGTCGGTGATTTGGGCGATCAGCATCCGCGCGCCCGAAGCCAGAGCAAGTCCGTTCCCCCCCGGAAGCCGCGTCGCGCCGCGGCCCTTGCCCTTTCCACCATCGGGCGCGCATCCGTCAACCATGCGCGCGCGGGCGTTGACTAGGCCCGGCGCCTCGCTCATATGCCCCGCGCCCAACGCGGCCCCTTCGTCTAGCGGTCAGGACGTCGCCCTCTCACGGCGAAAACACGGGTTCGATTCCCGTAGGGGTCACCAGCCTGTCACACTTGGCACCTAGCGCCGACGCGAGCGTTGATCGTGCGAGTGTGACCCCTTGAGCCTTTCCCTGACCCGCCGCGACGCCAGCCGGTCGCTGGTCGCCGCCGCGCTGGCCGGCCTGGCCGCCGCGGCGTGCAGCCATCGCCCGTTGCCGGTTGGGGGCACGCTTCGGCCCGACCCGGCCGGGCTGCTCGACCTGCCCGACGGCTTTTCCTACAGCATCATCTCGAGCCTCGGCGAGCCGATGGACGACGGGGAGCCGGTCCCCGACCGGGCCGACGGCATGGGCGCGTTCGCCGGGCCGGGCAGGACGGTGATCCTGGTCCGCAACCACGAACTGAAGGCGGCGGACAGCACGATTCGAAGCGGCGGGTTCGATCGGTATGCGCGCGGCGGCGCGCTGCCCGGCGGGACGACGACGCTGGTCTACGATCCGGTGAGCGGGCGGATCGTCTCGCAATATCGCTCGCTCGCGGGCACGATCCGCAATTGCTCGGGCGGAGTGACCCCGTGGCGCAGCTGGCTGACCTGCGAGGAGGACGTGACCCGCGCCGGCGGGCCGATCGGCCGCGATCACGGCTGGGTGTTCGAGGTCCCGGCCGACCTCAAGGGGCTCGCCGAACCGGTGCCGTTGACCGGCCTCGGGCGCTTCAACCACGAAGCCGCGGTGGTCGATCCGGCGACCGGTATCGTCTATCTGACCGAGGATCGCGACGACAGCCTGTTCTACCGCTTCCTGCCCTCGCGGCCGGGGCGGCTGCGCGAGCCGGGGCGGCTTCAGGCGCTGGTGCTGCGCGACGGTCCCTCCGAAACCCGCAATCGTGGCCGGCAGGAGATGCGCCAGCGCACACCGTTCCGGGCGAGCTGGATCGACCTTGACGGGATCGACAGCCCCGACGACGATTTGCGGCTGCGCGGCGCGGCACGCGGCGCCTGCCGCTTCGCCCGCGGCGAAGGCATCATCATGGGCCGCGGGGAAATGTACTTCACCTGCACCTCGGGCGGCGCTGCCAAGCTCGGGCAGGTGATGCGCTATCGGCCGTCGCGGTTCGAGGGAACGCTCCGCGAAGCCGAGCAGCCGGGCCTGCTCGACCTGTTCTTCGAGTCCGAGCGCCAGAGCCAATTCTACTACGGCGACAACCTCGACATGGCGCCCAACGGCGACCTCATCGTGTGCGAGGACCAGCCCGGAGCGCATGTCGACAACCATCTGCGCGGGATCCGCCCCGACGGCAGCGCCTATGCGTTCGCCCGGCTGCGCATGGCGACCGAGCTTGCCGGCATCTGCTTCGCGCCCGACGGCCGGACGATGTTCGTCAACGCCTACCGCCCGACCCGGACCTTCGCGATCAGCGGTCCGTTCGCCCGGCTGGGCAGGCTAACTTAAGTCAATCGCAAAGCCCGGAACCAACGCCGGTTTCTTGCGCTTGGATGAACGAGCGAGAGGTATAGCTGCGTGACGATGGTATCTGCGTTGGGGCCGGCGTCGGACGAGCCCGTGATGTTTCCGCAACTGCGGCCGTTGATCGGCCGTCCGGTCGAGCGCAACCGCGCGCCGTGGACCGCCGACGACATCGACCGCTTGTGCGAGCTGATGGCGCGCCGCCGGCCGATCCGCGAGATCGCAGCCGAGCTCGGCCGCACCCAGGAGGCGGTGCGGACCAAGGCCTATCAGCTCGACCGGCTGGCTGGGCCCACCCTCTAAGCTATTTGCTGATCGTGACCCGCGCCGGGCCGCTGCGCGCGAGCACGGCGGCGGTGACGTCGTCGCCGGCGCGCGCGAGCTGAAGGTCGATCTTCGAACCGCCGAACTCGAGATTGCGGATGACGAGGCCGTCGAGGAAGGCCGGTAGCGTCGGCCGGTCGAGGCGAAGCTCCGCCTCGTCATGGTCGATCCTGAGGCCAATGGTGGCGGCGAGGAGCGCGAACGGCGCGGCGGCCGCCCATGCCTGGGGCGAGCAAGCGACCGGATAGGAGGTCGGGCCGCGGCGGCGATGGCGGGCAAAGCCGCAGAACAGTTCCGGCAGGCGGCGGAATTCGTCATAGGTAGCGGACTCGAAAATGCCTTCGAAGATCGCGCGCACGCCGTCCTGCTGGCCGTAGCGGGCGAGGCCCAGCGCGATGACGGCATTGTCGTGCGGCCAGATCGAGCCGTTGTGATAGGACATCGGATTGTAACGCGCTTCGCCGGTGGCGATGGTGCGCAGCCCCCAGCCTGAAAAGAAGCGCGGGCCGGTCAACGTGCGGGCGGCGCGGACGGCGCGCTCCGGGCTGGCGATCCCGGCGAAGAGGCAGTGGCCGGCGTTCGACGACAGCACCATGCACGGGCGCTTGTCGCCATCGAGCGCGAGCGCGTAGGTCGCCAGCTCCTCGATCCAGAAGGCGCGCTCGAAGCGGCCGCGCAATTCCTTCGACTGGCGCTCGAGCTCGCGCGCCTTGTCGTTGTCGCCGAGCCGCCGCGCCAGCCGGCTCGCGCCGCGCTTGGCAGCGAAGGCATAGGCCTGGACCTCGCACAGCGCGATCGGCCCCTGGGCGAGCCGGCCGTCGGCGTGAAAGATGCTGTCGCTGCTGTCCTTCCAGCCCTGGTTGGCGAGACCCTTGTCGGTCATCCGGGCGTATTCGATGAAGCCGTCGCCATCGGTGTCGCCATAATCGTCCATCCAGGCGAGCGCGGCGAGGACGTTGGGCCAGATCGCGCGGATGGTGTCGAGATCGCCGGTGCGGTCGGCATAGTCGGCGGCGAGCATCACGAACAGCGGGGTGGAGTCGACCGAGCCGTAGTAGCGTCCGAACGGGACCTCGCCGAGGCCAGCCATCTCGCCGCCGCGCATCTCGTGGAGGATCTTGCCGGGCTGGGCGTCGGCGACCGGATCGAGCTCCGTCGCCTGGAGGGCCGCGAGCGTGGTCAGCACGCCGCGCGCGAGATAGGGCGCGCACCACAGCATCTCGAGCGCGGTGATGATCCCGTCGCGCCCGAACACCGTGCTGTACCAGGGCACCCCGGCGTAGGGGTACGGCCCGTGCGGCGTGTCAGTGACCAGCATGTCGATGTCCGACCAGGCGCGGGCGATGAGCGCGTCGAACTGCGGGTTGCTGCTTTCGATAGTCGTGCGGTGGCGCTGCGCCCTGGCCTTGCCCGAGCGCATGGTGCGGAACGCCGGGGCGGCGGCGCGCGGCTCGGTCCGGCCGCTGTCGATCGAGCAGCAGGTGCGGATCGCGATGCTCTGCGACGGCATCTCGTCGAGATCGACCAGCCAGGTGGCGCGATGGTCGTCGAGCTCGCTGGGCGGCGGGTCGAAGTGGATCGCGGTGCGCCGCTCGATGCTGTCGAGGCCGGTGTAGCGGTATTCGATCGCCGAGTCCGAGATCCGTTCGATCACGCGCTCACCCCGCGCCGGGCGGCGGTTGCCGCGGACTTCGAACAGATCGGCGAAGTCGGCGTCGAAGGTCAGGGTCACCGGTACCGGGCGGCCGATCACGCTATAGGCGTGGATCCGGAGCCGCTCGTAGCTGCTGTTGTCGCTGAGGAACTTGAAGCGCGAGAGGTGGACGGTTTCGCGCTGGAGCCAGGGGCGGCCGCCGGGGGTGTGGAGATCGGCGTTAGTGAGGTCGACGACCATCGCGCCATTGTCGTCGAGTACCACCGAACCGAGCTGCAGCGGTTCGGCGCCGGCGAGCTTGAGCGTCATTTCCGAGAGGAAGCGGGTGTCCTTGTAGAACAGTCCGTCAGGGCCGTCGGCGCCGCCGGCGAAATTGCCCTGCTGGTCGAAGATCGCGAACAGATCGTTGTGCTTGAGCGATCGAAGCGTGCGCTCGACGAGCGACTCGGTCGCTTCGATATGGTAGGTCTCGGGCGGTGCCGGGTCGGGCTGGGGCAATCCGACGGGTTCGTTCATGCTAGCCGGCTAGCAGGAACGGCGGCCGAGTGCGCCCCCCTTCGCGTTGCAGGGCGTCTTCGAAGAGGGCGACGTAGTCGAGCGCCATGCGGCGGGCGGTGAAGCGCTGTTCGAAGCAGTTGCGGACGCCGACTCTGGACAGTGCAGTGGTTTCCTGGACGGCCTGCACGGCCTCCTCGATGCTGGTAACCAGATACCCGCTGCGGCCGTGGTCGATGACTTCGGGGGTGGAGCCGCTGCGCCAGGCGATGGTCGGGGTGCCGGCGGCCATCGCCTCGATCATGACGAGGCCGAACGGCTCGGGCCAGTCGATCGGGAACAGCAAGGCGCGGGCGTTGCCGAGGAATGCGGGCTTCTGCGAATCGTTGATCTCGCCGACGAACTCGACCAGCGGATCGTCGAGCAGCGGCTTGATCTTCTCCTCGAAATAAGCGCGGTCGGCATTGTCGACCTTGGCCGCGAGCTTGAGCGGAAGGCCGGTGCGCCGGGCGATCTCGATCGCGCGGTCGGGGCGCTTTTCGGGGGAGATGCGGCCGAGAAAGGCAAGATAGTCGCCGCCCGGGCCGGCCGGAATGAGCGTCTCGGGCAGGCCATGATGAATGGTCGCGGCGAAATTGGCGTCGGCGACCGGCCGGCGCTGGTCGTCGGAGATGCTGACCAGTTGCATTTCCGGGAAGGCCGTGAAACCGGGCCGGAAGTCGGGCAGGTCGAGCCGCCCGTGGAGGGTGGTGAAGCAATGGCCGGCAAGGTGCCGGAACAGCGGAAAGTGCACGAAATCGACGTGGAAATGCAGGATATCGTAGCGATCGGCCTCGGCCAGCACGCGGTCGACCATTGCCAGCGTATAGGCCAGATGATTGTCAATCCCAGCCAGCCGCAGACCCTGTTCGGAGCAGGGCACGAGGCGCGCCGAGGTCTCGCTGTCGCCGCTGGCGTAGAGGGTGACGTCGTGGCCGAGCTCGACCAGCTCCTCGGTCAGCCACCAGATGACCCGTTCGGTGCCACCGTAAAGCTTGGGCGGAACGGCCTCGGCAAGCGGCGCAATCTGCGCGATACGCAACATCAGTCGACTCTCCCCGGCCCCAGCGGCCAACAGTGGACTCAACAATTGTTAGAGGCGACCGTTCCGCCCATGTCACATTCTACGGAACCTTTGCCGTATGCCGAGCGATGCAGCGGCGAATGACCCTCCCCTTCCCGCCGCCCGAATTGCTCTACGAAGCAAGCCTGTTCCTCGATCTCGATGGGACGCTGGTCGAGTTCGCCGATACGCCCGAGGCAATCGACGTATGCGACCGCCTGCGCGGGCTGTTGAAAGCGCTCGACGAGCGGCTCGACGGCCGGATCGCAGTGGTCAGCGGACGCGCGCTGGCCGACCTGGCGCGGCGGCTCGACCTGCCGACGCTGCCGATGGCCGGGTCCCACGGCGCCGAGCGCAGGACCGCCGACGGACGGACGGATTCGAGCGCGGCGTCGGAAGCGGTGCTGGCGGCCACGCTGGAAGCCAATGAGTTCGCGCTGGAGCAGGCGTTGACGGTCGAGGCCAAGCCGTTCGGGGTCGCGCTCCACTTTCGCCAGCGGCCCGAGCTCGAGCCGGCGGTCGACAGCTTCGCGGCCCAGGTCGCCGAGCGCCACGGGCTCGCCGTCCAGAAGGGATCGATGGTGCGCGAGCTTCGCCTTCCGGGCCGGACCAAGGGCGACGTCGTGCGCTTGTTCATGGATGAGCCGCCGTTCGACCGCGGCCGGCCGCTGATGCTGGGCGACGACATCACCGACGAGGATGCCTTCGCGGCGGTCAATGCACTGGGCGGAGCGAGCGTGCTGGTCGGGCCGGAACGACCGACCGCGGCGCGCTATCGCTTGCCCGATGTGACAGCGGTGCGCGAGTGGCTGGCGGCATGACCAACCTCGAACTGTGGCCGATCGGCAATTGCCAGGTCAGCGCGCTGGCCGACGAGCGCGGGGGACTGGTGTGGGGATGTCAGCCGCAGGTCGACGGCGATCCTTTGTTCTGCTCGCTGCTCGGACCGGACCGCGACGGGGCGCAGGAGACCGCCGCGGCCGCCGGCGAATGGCGCATCGAGCTCGACGACATGATCGAATCGCGCGCGACCTACCTTAAGAACACGCCGATCCTGCTGACCCGGATGACCGACGAGCGCGGCGGTGCGATCGAGGTGATCGATTTTTGCCCGCGCTTCGAGCGCAGCGGGCGGATGTACCGGCCGGTGGCGTTCATTCGAATCGTCCGGCCGGTGGCGGGCAACCCTCGAATCCGGGTCAAGCTCAACCCGGCGACCGACTGGGGCAGCGCCGACGCCGAGCGGACCAGCGGCACCAACCACGTACGCTATTTGCTGGAGCCGCAGCCGCTTCGGCTGAGCACCGATGCGCCGGTCGGGCGGGTGCTCGACGGACGAAGCTTTCGCGCCGAGCGCGCGCTGCACTTTTTCCTCGGCCCCGACGAGCCCTTCGTCGGCAATGTCGAGCAGGAGGCGGCGCGGATGCTTCACCAGACCCGCGCCCACTGGCGGCAGTGGGTGCGCGGGCTGGCGATCCCGCTCGAATGGCAGCGCGTGGTCATTCGCTGCGCGATCACGCTGAAATTGTGCCAGCACGAGGAGACCGGGGCAATCGTCGCGGCGCTGACCACCTCGATCCCCGAGCATGACGGGTCGGAGCGCAACTGGGACTATCGCTACTGCTGGATCCGCGACGCCTATTACACCGTCCAGGCGCTCAACCGGCTCGGCGCGCTCGACGTGCTGGAAAACTACCTCACCTATTTGCGCAATTTGATCGACGGGGCCGAGGACGGGCGGCTGCAGCCGCTCTATTCGGTGAGTGGCGAGGCGCGGCTCGAGGAACGCGCCGCCGAGGGCCTGCGCGGTTATCGCGATCACGGGCCGGTACGGGTCGGCAATGCCGCTTACGTCCAGACCCAGCACGACGTGTACGGCCAGATCGTCCTGTCGAGCGCGCAGGCGTTCTTCGATCACCGCCTCTACCGAATGGCGAATGAGCAGGATTTCGCCGAGCTCGAGCAGGTCGGCATGCGCGCGCTGGAGAGCTTCGACGAGCCCGACGCGGGCCTGTGGGAATTGCGCACCAAGAACAATGTCCACACCTACAGCTCGGTGATGTGCTGGGCGGCGTGCGACCGGCTGGCCAAGATCGCGCGCGAACTCGGCATGGGCGAGCGGGCGGAATATTGGGCGGACAGTGCGGACCGGCTGCGCGCGACTATCGAGCGCGCGGCATGGGTCGAGGACGAGGGACGGTTCGGGGCGACGTTCGGCGGCGACGATGTCGATGCCAGCCTGCTGCAGATGCTCGACCTGCAGTTCCTGAAACCCGACGACCCGCGCTTCACGCGCACGCTCGACGCGGTCGAGCGCGGGCTTCGGCGCGGCGAGCATATGCTCCGTTATGCCACCGAGGACGATTTCGGGCTGCCGGTGACGGCGTTCAATTTCTGCACCTTCTGGCTGATCGAGGCGCTCCACCTGACCGGCCGTACGGCGGAAGCGCGCGAGCTTTACCAGCGGATGCTCGAGCGGCTGACCCGGGCCGGCCTGCTGAGCGAGGATACCGACTTTCAGACCGGTGAACTTTGGGGGAATTACCCGCAAACCTATTCGCTGGTGGGTTTGATCAATTGCGCGGGGCTGCTCTCGCGCCCGTGGAGTTCTGTGCGGTGAGTCGGCTGATCATCATTTCCAACCGGGTGAGCGCGCCAAAGGCGCGCGCCGACCGCGCCTCGCAGGGCGGGTTGGCGGTGGCGCTGAGCTCGGCGCTGCGCGAAACCAACGGCATCTGGTTCGGCTGGTCGGGCAATGCGGTCGATGAATTCAGCGGCGAAATCGCGACCCAAGTGGTCGACGGCGTGACCACCGCGACGGTCGACCTGGAAGAGCAGGACGTCGACGAATACTACAACGGCTACGCCAACCGGACGCTGTGGCCACTATTCCATTACCGGATCGATCTGGCCGAGTTCGATCGCCAGTTCGGATCGGGATACGAGCGGGTCAACGAGCGGTTCGCGGCGACCGTCGCGCCGCTGGTCGAGGACGGCGACCTGGTGTGGGTCCAGGATTATCATCTGATCCCGCTCGGCCAGCAATTGCGCAGCAAGGGCGTCAAGAACAAGATCGGGTTCTTCCTGCACATTCCGTGGCCGCCGCACCGGCTGATCACCGCGCTGCCTTATCATCGGCGGCTGGTGCAATCGATGCTCGCCTATGACGTGATCGGGTTCCAGACCGCGGAATGGCTCGAAAGCTTCCACCATTATGTCGAGCGCGAGCTGGGCGCGACGATCGAGCCGGACGGGACGATCCGGGTCGGCGAACGGCGGGTGCGCGCCGGCGCTTTTCCGATCGGGATCGATGCCGGCGAATATGACGCGCTGCTCGAGACCGACGACGCGCGGGTGGCGTTCGACACGCTGAAACGCAGCGCACAGGGGCGCAAGTCGATCATCGGGGTCGACCGGCTCGATTATTCCAAGGGGCTGGCCGAGCGCTTCAACGGCTATCGCCGGTTCCTGGAGGAGCATCCCGACTGGCTGCACAAGGTCTACCTGCTGCAGATCGCGCCGCCGTCGCGCGGTGAGGTGCACACCTATGCGCACATCCGCGAGGAGCTCGACGAATTGTCGGGGCGGATCAACGGCGAGTTCGCGCATGTCGACTGGGTGCCGATCCGCTACGTCAACCAGGGCTATCCGCGCGGCGGGCTGGCGGGCTTGTTCCGCGCGGCCGACGCGGCGCTGGTGACTCCGCTGCGCGACGGGATGAACCTCGTCGCCAAGGAATTCGTCGCGGCCCAGGACCCGGCCGATCCGGGCGTGCTGATATTGTCGCAATTCGCCGGCGCGGCGGAACAGATGCGCGATGCGGTGCTGGTCAATCCCTATAGCCGCGACGAGATCAGCGACCGCATCCGCGAGGCGCTCAACATGCCGCTGGACGAGCGGCGGCGGCGCTGGGAGCGGCTCGCGGCCGGGGTGCGCAGCGAGGACGTGCACTGGTGGCGCAAGAGCTTCATCGACGCGCTGACCGGCAGCGATATGCGCGGCGCGGCGGGCGTGGAGAGCGCTTCGGCGGAAAGCTGACGGCACGCGGGAACGGGTTGGCGGGTGCGCGGTTGGGGCTTCGTCTCACTGATTGGAGGACGAAGTGGCCAACGATCCCAAAGCCTCGCCGCGCGCTGCGATCGCGCTTGGCGCCGCGGCCGCGGTGGCCGGCGCCGCGTCCCTGTTCTTCCGCCGCAGCAGCAAAGAGCGCTATACGATCGAGAGCGACGCGCCCAATTGGACCAAGGACAGCGCCGGCGACGGCGAGCGGCCGGTGGTCGGGACGAGCGTGCTGATCGCCCGGCCGAAGCAGGAATTGTACGACGTTTGGTCGCGCTTCGAGCGCTTCCCCGAGTTCATGGAGAATGTCGAAAGCGTCTCGGTCGAGGGCGACGTCAGCAGCTGGCAAATCACTGCGCCGGCGGGGCAGGAAGTGAAGCTGAAAAACCGCATCACTCGGCGGGTACCGGGCGAGGAGATCAGCTGGCAGAGCGAGCCGGACAGCGACATCATCAATGCCGGCAAGGTCCGCTTCAGCGATGCTCCGGCCGGGCGCGGGACCTATGTCAGCCTGGTGCTGAGCTACGAGCCGCCGGCCGGCGCGATCGGCCGCGGGATCGCCAAGCTGCTGCAGCGCGAGCCGGCGATCCAGGCGCGGCGCGACCTGAGGCGCTTCAAGCAGTTGATGGAAACCGGCGAGGTGACGACCAATGCCTCGCCCAGCGGCCGGGCGTCGGACAGCCCGACCGAACCGCGCATTTGAGGAGCGAGCAACGATGAGAGCGCTGACCTGGCAGGGCCGCCACGACGTTCGGGTCGAGACCGTGCCCGACCCCGAGATCGTCAACCCGCGCGACGCGATTTTGAAGATCACCTCGACCGCGATCTGCGGGTCGGACTTGCACCTCTACGACCATTACATCCCGACGCTGCGCGCCGGCGACGTGCTGGGCCATGAATTCATGGGCGAAGTGGTCGAGGTCGGCGCGAAGTCGACGCTCAAGAAGGGGCAGCGGGTGGTGGTGCCGTTCACCATCAGCTGCGGCAATTGCTTCTTCTGCACCAAGCAGCAGTACAGCGCGTGCGACAACAGCAACCCGGCCGAGACGTCGGACGCGTCGGACCTGCTGATGGGCCACCCGATGGGCGGCGCCTTCGGCTATGCGCATTTGACCGGCGGCTATGCCGGGGGTCAGGCGGAATATGTGCGCGTGCCGTACAGCGATGTCGGGCCGATCGTCGTGCCGAACCATCTCGCGGACGAGGAGGTGCTGTTCCTGTCGGACATCCTGCCGACCGGCTGGCAGGCGGCGGTCAATGCCGACATCGAGCCGGGCGACACGGTGGCGGTGTGGGGCTGCGGGCCGGTCGGGCTGTTCGCGATCCAGTCGGCGCTGATCCTCGGCGCCGAGCGGGTCATCGCGATCGACCATTATCCGACGCGGCTGGCGCTGGCGAAGAAGCTCGGCGCGGAGGTGTTCAATTACGAGGACGTCAACGTGCGCGAGGCGCTCGACGAGATGACCGGCGGGATCGGCCCGGACGCGGTGATCGATTGCGTCGGCATGGAAAGCCACGGGATGAGCGTCGACAATCTGGTCGACACGGTGAAGGCGCACCTGTTCCTGGGCACCGAGCGGCCGCACGCGCTGCGCCAGGCGATCCTGGCGTGCCGCAAGGGCGGACGGGTGTCGATCCCGGGCGTCTATGGCGGGTTCGCGGACAAGTTCCCGCTCGGTCAGATGATGGAGAAGGGCCTGACCGTGAAGCAGGGCCAGACCCATGTGCAGAAGTTCACCAGGCCGCTGCTGGCGATGATCGAGGAGGGCAAGCTCGACACCACCTTCCTCATCTCGCACCGCGCCAGCCTAGAGGACGCGGCCGAGATGTACCGCCACTGGCACGACGAGCAGAACGACTACACCAAGATCGTGCTCAAGCCCGAGATGGCGAAGGGCACGGTCGAAAAGGTGCTGGAGGAACCGGTCGCGGCGTGAGCCGCCAGCGCAGCTAAGAATCCCTCGCAACAGGAACGGGTCCGTCCCGTCCCCGTTGGGTGGGCACATCGCGTATCCACGAGGAGAGTATGATGGCCACGACCACGACAACCCGCCGCCGTTCGAGCAGCAGCGGCGCCAAGCGCAGCAGCGGCAGCACGACCCGCGCAAAGACGACCGCGCGCCAGACGAGCGCGAAGAGCAATTCCAACGGCGGCGAGAGCAATCGTTCGAAGAGTTCGAGCGAGAAGAGCGCGTTCGACTTCAAGGGCGGCTGGCTCGGCGCCGCTGCGGCCGGTGCGGCGATCGCGATTGCCGCCAACCTCGGCCGCAAGCTGGCGATGCAGGGCATGTCGGCCGCGGCGGGCGACTGGGACGACATGCTCGCCGCCGAGCATGAGGCGACGCTGGCGCTGTTCGACAAGATCCTGGCGACCGACGATAGCCAGACGGTCAAGCGGGCGATGATGATCAAGAAGCTGACCCATGCGCTCGACAAGCATGCGCATGAGGAAGAGCATGTGGTCTATCCCGCGCTGCGCGCCGCCAACGACACGCACGACGCCGATTTGCTCGAAGGCGAGCACGGCTATGTGAAGACCTTCCTGTTCGAATTGAACGAGATGGAGAAGGGCTCGCCCGACTTCCTGCCCAAGGTGCGCGAGTTCCGCGACATGATCTCGCGTCACGCCAAGATGGAAGAGGAAGAGGTGTTCCCGCGGCTGAAGGAAGGCCTCACCGACGAGCAGAACGCGCACATCACGATGCTGGTCAACAAGGAAGGCTTCAAGATGGCGTAAGCGCCGTTTGGACGCGTTTCCGGCAAAGGGTCGGCGGCCTCGGTCGCCGGCCCTTTTGCTTATCCGCGTTCGATGAAGTCGACGATCGCCTGCGCCGCCTGCTCGGCACTCATGGCGCTGGTGTCGATGCGGAGTTCGGGGGCGTCGGGCGCTTCGTAGGGGCTGTCGATGCCGGTGAAATTGGCGAGCTCGCCGGCGCGGGCCTTGGCGTAGAGGCCCTTGGGATCGCGCGCCTCGGCCTCGGCGAGCGGGGTGTCGATGTGGATCTCGACGAACTCGCCGGGCGCGCACAGCCCGCGCACCAGCTCGCGCTCGGCGCGGAACGGCGAGATGAAGGCGGTAAGCACGATGAGGCCGGCGTCGGCCATCAGCCGCGCGACCTCGCCGATGCGGCGGATATTCTCGATGCGGTCGGCCTCGGTGAAGCCGAGATCGCGGTTGAGGCCGTGGCGGATGTTGTCGCCGTCGAGCAGGAAGGTGTGTCGGCCGAGGGCGTGGAGCTTCTTTTCGACGAGGTTGGCGATGGTCGACTTGCCCGCGCCGGAAAGGCCGGTGAACCACAGGATGCGCGGCCGCTGACCCTTGATTCGGGCATGCGCCTCGCGGCTGATATCGAGCGCCTGCCAGTGCAGGTTGGAAGAGCGGCGAAGCGCGAAGTGGATCATGCCCGCGGCGACCGTCGCGTTGGTCAGCTTGTCGATCAGGATGAAGCCGCCGAGCGTGCGGTTGTCGGCGTAGGGCGTGAAGACGATCGGACGGTCGGTATAGACTTCGGCGACTCCGATCTCGTTCAATTCGAGCGTGCGCGCGGCAAGCTGGTCGAGGCTGTTGACGTCGATTCGATACTTGGGCGGCTGGACGGTCGCCGACACGCTCTGGGTGCCCAGCTTGAGCCAATAGCCCCGGCCGGGAAGCAAAGCGTCCGAATCCATCCACACCAGGGTCGCTTCGAACTGGTCGGCGACGGCCGGCGGATCGTTGGCGGCAACGATCACGTCGCCGCGCGTGCAATCGACCTCGTCGGCGAAGGTCAAAATGACCGACTGGCCGGCGGTAGCGGCGTCGACCGGCGCGGCGCCGATCAGCACTTGCGCGACGGTGGTACGCACGTCGCCGGGCAGGATTCGCACCGCATCGCCGGGCGCAAGGCTGCCGCCGGCGATGAGGCCGGTGACCCCGCGGAAGCTGCGGTCCGGTCGGATGGCACCCTGCACGGGGAGCAGCAGCGGGCCGCCGGTCGCGGAGTCGACCGTGACAGTGTCGAGCTGCTCGGCGAGGGTCGGGCCGGCGTACCACGGCATGGCCGCCGAACGTCTGGCGACATTGTCCCCGCCGACGCCCGACACCGGGATGGCGGTGACCTCGCCGAGGCCGAGGGTCGCGGCGAATGCGGTGAAGTCGGCGACGTGGCGGTCGAACTCATCCTGCGCAAAACCGGCGAGGTCCATCTTGGTCACCGCGAGGATGAAGCGGCGGATGCCGAGCAGGTGGCAGAGGAAGGCGTGGCGGCGGGTCTGGGTGAGCACGCCGCGGGTCGCGTCGAGCAGGATCACGGCGAGGTCGGCGGTCGAGGCGCCGGTCACCATGTTGCGGGTATATTGCTCATGCCCCGGGCAGTCGGCGACGATGAAGGCGCGCTTGTCGCTCGAGAAGAAGCGGTAAGCGACGTCGATCGTGATGCCCTGTTCGCGCTCGGCGGTGAGGCCGTCGAACAGAAGCGCGAAATCGCGCTCGGCGCCGCGCGTGCCGTGGGCCCGGCTGTCGCTGTCGAGCGCGTCGAGCTGGTCGTCGGCGAGCTGGCCGAGATCGTGCAGCAGCCGGCCGATCAGGGTCGACTTGCCGTCGTCGACGCTGCCGCAGGTGATGAAGCGCAGCAGGTCGGTCAAAAGTAGCCCTCCCGTTTCTTGCGTTCCATCGAGCCGGCGCTGTCGTGGTCGATGGCCCGGCCCTGGCGTTCGGAGGAGCGGCTGGCGCGCATCTCGGCGATGATCGCATCAAGCGTGGTCGCGTCGCTTTCGAGCGCGCCGCTCAAGGGATAGCAGCCAAGGGTGCGGAAGCGGACCGTGCGGGTCTCGACCTGTTCGCCGTCGGCGAGGCGGAAGCGGTCGTCGTCGACCATCAGGATGACCCCGTCGCGCACCACCGTCGGGCGCGGGGCGGCGAAATAGAGCGGCACGACGGCGATGTTTTCGCGCTGGATGTAGGTCCACACGTCGAGCTCGGTCCAGTTGGACAAGGGGAAGACGCGCAGGCTCTCGCCGGGCGACAGGCGGGCGTTGTAGCAGTTCCACAATTCGGGCCGCTGGCGGCGCGGGTCCCAGCCGTGGGCGGCGGAGCGGACCGAGAGGATTCGCTCCTTGGCGCGGCTCTTCTCCTCGTCACGGCGGGCGCCGCCGAACGCCGCGTCGAAGCCGCCGGCACCGAGGGCCTGCTTCAAGCCTTCGGTCTTCCACATGTCGGTGTGGAGCGGGCCGTGATCGAACGGGTTGATGCCGCGCGCCACCGCCTCGGGATTGCGGTGGACGATGAGCTGCATCCCGCTGGCCGCGACGGCGCGGTCGCGCAGCGCGTACATGTCCCTGAATTTCCAGGTCGTGTCGACGTGCAGCAAAGGGAACGGCGGCTGCGCGGGGGCGAACGCCTTTTGCGCCAGGTGCAGCATGACCGAGCTGTCCTTGCCGATCGAATAGAGCATCACCGGCGCCGCGCATTCGGCCGCCACCTCGCGGATGATGTGGATCGCCTCGGCCTCGAGCCGGTCGAGCGTGGCGAGGGCCATGGCCCTAGCTGTTCTGCTCGCTGAGGAAGCGCATCAGCTCGGCGAGGGTCGATTCCATCTGGTCCTGCATCTGCCCGACCAGCTCGTTCTCGCGCATGCCCTCATGGTCGAGCGGCTTGGAGTAAGAGTCGGAAAAGGCCTTGAGGTCGGCCTTGTCGAAAATGCCCTTGGCGACGAGCTTGGCGAGGATGACGAGGAGGCCGTTGGTGTTGGCGATGTTGCCCGCGACCAGCGCCTCGTCGACCATCGAGAGGGCGGTGGTGTCTTTGTCGTCGATATCCTCGTCCATCGCAAAGCACCTCAACGGTCGGCAAGGACGGAAGTCAACCGCTTCCACGCCGCGAGCTTGGCCTCGAACGGCGCGGTGTTGGCGGCGCTCGACGAGGGCAGGTCGATGAGTTCGATCGCGTGCGCGTCGGCGAAGGCGCGGCGGCCCTCGCGCGCGGCGGTGCCCCCGTTGAAGGCGATGGCGCGCAGATCGGGATAATCGCGGGCGAGACCGGCGAGCGGATTGTGGCGCGCGTCGCGGATGGTCGAATCGGCGCTTCCGTCGCGCTTGGCGGCGTGGAACACGTCCCACAGGCCGATGCCATGGCGGAGCAGGACGGCGAGGAGCTGGTCATAGTCGGCGGCGTGCAAATCCTCGTTGATCACCGCGCCGACGAGCCGCCAGAAGTGATTGGTCGGGTGGCCGTAATAGCGCTGGAGGGCGAGCGAGCGATCGCCGGGCAGCGAGCCGAGGATGAACAGGCGGGTGGCGCTGTCAGCGATCGGGGGGAAACCGGTCTTGAGCATGGCCGCTTCGCCTTTGACTTCAATGCGCCGGGGACTATCGCGGCACGGTGATGGAGCCGACCGACCTGCGCATCGCCCTGTTTTCGGGCAATTACAATTATGTGCGCGACGGCGCCAACCAGGCGCTCAACCGTCTGGTCGGATATCTGCTGAAGCGCGGCGCGAAAGTCCGGATCTATTCGCCGGTGGTCGACAGCCCGGCGTTCCCGGCGACCGGCGAAATGGTCGACGTGCCGAGCTTTTCCATCCCGACACGCAAGGAATATCGCGTGCCGTCGCGGTTCGAAGGGCGACCGCGCGAGGACCTCGAGGCGTTCGCGCCCAACGTCATCCATGTCGCCAGCCCAGACATCGTCGCCCACCGCGCGGTGACCTGGGCGCGCGCACACGGCGTGCCGGTGGTCGCCTCGGTCCACACGCGGTTCGAGACCTATATGCAATATTACCGGCTGCAGTGGCTCGAGCCGGTGATCCGCGCGATCCTTCGGCGGTTCTACCACCGCTGCGACGCGATCGTCGCGCCGGCAGAATCGACCGCCGCGATTTTGCGCGCGCAGCGGATGGCACGCGACATCTCGCTGTGGACCCGGGGAGTCGACCGCGACCAGTTCAACCCGGAGCGGCGCAGTATGGAATGGCGGCGCGCGCGGGGGATCGGCGACGACGACTTGCTGATCGTGTTCCTCGGCCGGGTGGTGATGGAGAAAGGGCTCGACATCTTCGCCGCGGCGATGGGCGAGCTGGGGCGGCGCGGGGTGGAGCACAAGGTGCTGGTGATCGGCGAGGGCCCGGCGCGGACGGCGTTCGCGCGCGATCTGCCGGACGCGATCTTCACCGGGCAGCTGACCGGAGACGATCTGGCGCAAGCGGTGGCGAGCGGCGACGTGCTCTTGAATCCGTCGGTCACCGAAGCGTTCGGCAACGTCACGCTGGAAGCGATGGCGTGCGGCCTGCCGGTGGTCGCAGCAAGCGCGAGCGGGACGACCAATTTGGTGCGCCATGGCGAGACCGGGATGCTGGTCCCGCCCAAGGACGTCGCCGCCTACGCCGACGCGCTGGAGGCCTATGCGCGCGACCCCGAACTGCGCGCCCGGCATGGCGCGGCGGGGCTGGACTATGCGCGGACGATGGACTGGGACCGGATCAACGATGCGGTGTTGCAGGTCTATCTACGCGTCGTGGGGAAGCGAAAGCGGTCGTGACGGTTCGCGACGCGCGCTAGCGGTCAGGCGATCCCGAACCAGTCCGCGCTGGCCCCATGGGGGTCGGTCCAGGCGAGCGGACGGGCGTTGACCGACAAAAGGAACCTGCCGTTGGCTTGGCCTTCGGCCATTGCCGCGATGTTGGGAAAGACGTTCGGCGATTCGTTGGAAATCCACACGTCGGCCAACGTCATCGCCGCTTCGGCGAAGGCGTCGCGTTCGCGCTGGGACGCGACGTAGGCGAGGACGGCGGAATGGAAGATCACGCGCGTGCAGCCGGCGGGCGCCTGCGCGCACAGCTGTTCGAGGTCGTGGGTGAGGTCGCCGCGGGTGACGAGCGGACGCGACGTGCGGGCGACGGCGACAGCGCGACGGAAATTGGTCACGCGGTCGGGCTGGCCGGGCCAGATCAGATTTTCCAGCCAGTCGACCCGCGCCTGGTCGTCGAGGTTGATCGGGTCGAGATCTAGGCCGGCGCGCCAGGCGATCTTCGGCAGGCGCGTCGGCACCGCGGCCGGGCCGGACAAGGTGCAGGTGAAGGTCGGGCGTGCCGGATCGGACCGCTCGGGCGCGATCGTCGTGCCGCCGTAATTGTAGGCGTAGAGGTCGGGCAGCAGGCACAGTCCGGCGGCCGCGCCGACCTCGATCAGGGCCAGCGGGCCGGGCAAGGCGGACAGGATCGGCAGGAGGGTCGCGCAGCGGGCCGGCTCGTTGGTCTGGGTCGATCGCGCCAGGATGATCTCGGCGAGGCGCGGCCAACCGGCGATCAGGTCGGCGCGAAAGGATGGGAAATCCGGCGGCGTTCCGAACAGGGAGCGGACCGCGGCGAAGAGCAGATTGGGCTGCTGCTTCGGCTTCGGCAGGGTCGCGATCCGCGCCAGCACTTGTTCATCGCCCGCGACCGCGCCCGCGAGATGAACGTAAAGCGGCGGGCGGCCCCTCGCCTCTTCGTCGGCGAAGCGCCGGTAGACGCGCGCAAGATACTCGAGCTCGGTTGCGGGCGGGAGCGCCGAGCGTTCCCGCGCCGTTGTCACGCCCGCTCGATCTTGCGGGCGGCCTCGTCGATGATGTCAACGACTTCGTTGAGCAGATCCTCGTTCCAGCCGTCGCGGGCGACGCGGCCACGCATTGCGGCCATGAGGTTGCCGATCGCGCGGCCCATTTCCGGGCGGTGGCTGCGGCTCTTGCGCTGGCCGTGCTCGTCGAGCCGCTCCATCAGCGCTTCGACCTCGTCCGACTGCTCGTCGAGATGGGCGCGGCCGTGGGCGGTCGCCTCGAAGATCTTTTTCGAATCCTTCGACTTCTGCTCGGCAATGAGGCCCATGTCCTCGAGCATGGTGAGGGTCGGATAGACGATCCCGGGCGACGGAGCATAGTCGCCGCCGGTCATGTCCTCGATCGCCTTGATCAGCTCGTAGCCGTGGCGCGGCTGGTCGGCGATCAGCTTGAGCAGGACAAGGCGGAGTTCGCCGCTCTCGAACATCCGGCGACGGCCGCGCGGGCCGCCACGGCCGCGGCCCATGCCGAACGAATCCTCTTCACCGAAATCGAACTGGAAGCCGCCGGGGCCGAAGCTGAAGCTGCGGCCTCGGCCGGGCCCGCAATCGCGGCTGTGGTGGATGTTGAAGCGCATCGTCCGTCTCCTCCTCGATAGTCCTAAGATATATCTTGATAGGTCGCCGCGCAAGCCGGCCGTGCAACTTTTCGGCGGCGCGCTTATTGCTTCACGCGATGGCCGACCTGTTCGCCGATCAAGCGCCGCCGGCCGAGGCGGAGGACACGCCGGCGGCGGATGCGCCGCTGGCCGAGCGGCTGCGCCCGCAATCGCTGGCGGACGTGGTCGGCCAGGAGCATCTCACCGGGCCGGAGGGTGCGCTCGGGCGGATGGTGGCGGCGGGCAGCCTGTCGTCGCTGATCCTGTGGGGACCGCCGGGGACCGGCAAGACCAGCATCGCGCGGCTGCTGGCCGACGCCGTCGGGCTCCGCCATGTGGCGATCTCGGCGGTGTTCTCGGGCGTCGCGGATTTGAAGCGCATTTTTGCCGAGGCGCGGACCGCGGCCAAGGCGGGACAGCGCACCTTGCTGTTTGTCGACGAGGTCCACCGCTTCAATCGCAGCCAGCAGGACGGCTTCCTGCCGTTCGTCGAGGACGGGACGGTGACGCTGGTCGGGGCGACGACCGAGAACCCGAGCTTCGAGCTCAACGCGGCACTGCTGTCGCGCTGCCAGGTGCTGATCCTGCACCGGCTCGACAGCCGGGCGCTGTGCGCCTTGCTCGAGCGGGCCGAGGCGGTCGAGGGGCGGCCGCTGCCGCTGACGCCGGAAGCGCGCGACGCGCTGGTGGCGAGCGCAGACGGCGACGGGCGGTTCCTGCTTAACCAGGCCGAGACCTTGTTCGACGTGAAACTGGAGGAACGGCTTGACCCCAGCGCATTGGCGCAATTCCTGCAGCGGCGGGTGGCGGTCTACGACAAGGACCGCGAGGGGCATTACAACCTCATCAGCGCGCTGCATAAATCGATCCGCGGGTCGGACCCGCAAGCCGCGCTCTATTATCTGGCGCGGATGCTGGTGGCGGGAGAGGAGCCGCTGTTCCTGCTTCGGCGGCTGGTGCGCGCGGCGGTCGAGGACATCGGCCTGGCCGATCCCAATGCGCTGACCCAGTGCATCGCCGCCAAGGACTCCTACGATTTCCTCGGCAGTCCGGAGGGCGAATTGGGGATCGTCCAGGCGTGCCTCTATCTCGCCACCGCGCCCAAATCGAACGCCGTCTATATGGCTCAGAAGGCGGCATGGCGGGCCGCCAAGGAGACCGGATCGCTGATGCCGCCGGCGCACATCCTCAACGCGCCGACCCGGCTGATGAAGGACATCGGCTATGGCAAGGGCTATGCCTATGACCACGAAGAGGAAGACGGCTTTTCGGGGCAGGATTATTGGCCCGACGAGATGGAGGCGATCGAGCTTTATCAGCCGACCGACCGCGGCTTCGAGGCGCGGGTGAGGGAACGGCTTGCGTTCTGGAACGATAAGCGTCGAGAGATGGGCGCACAGCGCGACAAGGGAGGCCAGTGATGTACCGGACCAACGCCAACGAATATTTGCGGGCCGAGGCGATCGAATGGGGGCCGCGGATCCTGTTCGCCTTGCTGATCATCCTCGCCACCTGGGCGATCGCGCGGGCCGCGAAATGGGCACTGACCCGGGTGTTCGACAAGACCCCGGCGCTGAAGCGCCACCGCGAGACCGGCACGCAATCGATGGCCGAGCAGATCGGCACGATCGTCAAGCTGATCATCTGGCTGGTCGGCATCGTCGCCGCGCTGGGCGTGCTCGGGCTGGCGCAGATCCTGGCGCCGATCAACCAGCTGACGACCAACATCTTCGCCTTCCTGCCGCGGCTGCTCGGGGCCGGGCTGATCTTCTTCCTCGGCCTGGTGGTGGCGCGGATCGTTCGCCAGCTGGTCGAGACGGTGCTGAGCGCCGCTAATGTCGATGGGCTGATGGCGCGCGCCGGGATCGGCAGCACCAGCGGTACGGTGCGATCCGACCCCGAGGCGGTACCGCCGGGCACGACCCCGGGCGCGACCCGCGCGACGCTCGCCAAGGCGGTCGGCATCCTGGCCTTCGCGGCAATCATCATCCCGGTGTCGATCGCCGCCCTGCAGGTGCTGGGTATCGAAGCGATCAGCGGCCCGGCGATCAACATGCTCAACCAGATCGCCGCGGCGATTCCCAACATCCTCACCGCCGCGCTGTGGCTGCTGGTCGCGTTCATCGCCGGCCGGTTCGTCAAGACGCTGCTCGAGGGCGTGCTTCCGCCGCTGGGAGTCGACAATGCGATTCGCGCCACCGGCATGGTGCCGGCGTCAACCAGCCCGTCGCGAATCATCGCCAATGTCGCGTTCGTCGCGATCATCGTCGTCGCCGCGATCGAGGCGGCCAAGCAGCTTGGCGGGGGGACGCTTGCCGCTTTCCTGATCCAGGTCACCGAGCTTGGCAGCAAGGTCATCTTCGGAACGCTGATCATCGTCGTCGGGGCGATGTTCGCGCGCCTGCTGGCCAACCTCATCGGCGGCACGGGCGAGGGCTGGACCCAGTCGATCGTGCGCTATGCGACAATCGCGCTGTTCACTGCTATCGGCCTCACCTTCATGGGCCTGGCCAACGAGATCGTGATCCTGGCGTTCGGGCTGATCCTCGGCTCGGGCGCGATCGCCGCGGCGCTGGCGTTCGGGCTCGGCGGGCGCGAGGCGGCGGGGCGGATCCTCAACGCCTATGCCGACAAGCTGACCAGCGAGGCCGGGCCCCCTGCCCCGCCGCCGGCGCCGAAGCGGGTGACCAAGCAGGCGCCGCCGGCCAGCGATGACGGCCAGCCGCCGCTGGTGTGAGGATCGTCATTGCGAGGAGCGACAGCGACGAAGCAATCCAGTTACCGCCACACTGGATTGCTTCGCTTCGCTCGCAATGACGTCTGACAGCTTCACCCGGACAATCGCGATCGACTGGTCGGGGGCGAAGGGGGCGCGGCATCGCGGGATTGCAATCGCCGAGGCGCGTGGGGTGGAGGCGCCGCGGCTGGTTCGGCCGGGGCATGTGTGGTCACGCAGCGAGGTCGCCGACTGGCTGGTGCGGGAGGCGGAGCGCGAGCCAACTTTGTTCGGCTTCGACTTCAGCTTTGCGCCGCCGATCGTCGAGCGCGGGGAATATCTTCCGGGCGAACCGGACGTGCCGCGCACGGCGCCAGAATTCTGGGCCTATGTCGAGCGGCTGAGCGACGATGAGGATCTGGGCGCGGCGAGCTTCCTCGAGCGTGCGCACCGACGGCATTTCTATTTCGGCGCGGCGGATGGGGTGAAGGCGAGCTTCATGCACTTTCGCCAGTGCGACCAGCAATTGAACCGGATGGGCGGGCGCAAGACGGCGAGCGCCTATGACGCGATCGGCGCGGCGCAGGTCGCCAAGGCGAGTTTCGCGGGCATGCGGCTGCTGCACCGGATCGCGGACCGGGTGACGGTGTGGCCGATGGCGCCGCTCGCGCCAGGGCGGAGCGCGGTGGTCGAGATCTACACGCGCATCTATCTGCGCAACGCGGGGCTGCGGGGCACCAAGCTTAGCACCCGGGCCGAGCTCAATGCCGCGCTGGCCGGGCTCGGCTCGCCGCCGTGGCGCGGGCGCGGGGCGCTCGACGACCACAAGACCGACGCGCTGGTGACGGCGGCGGGGATGCGGGCGCACCTTGAGCATCCGCGGGCGTTCGATCCGGACGGACTGACCGATGAGATCGCGGCGGGCGAAGGCTGGACGTTCGGCATCGTCTGACGCAAATGTGCGCCCGCGTGGCCGGCTTAGCACAGTGGTAGTGCAGCGGTTTTGTAAACCGAAGGTCGGGGGTTCAAATCCCTCAGCCGGCACCACGCCCGACTTATCCACAATGTTACGCACCGAACGACGCACGGATTTCGCTGGAGAGCGGCGAGATAAGACTCGACTCCCCGCCGATTCGGGACCACAAAGAGGACGTGGTAGCGATCTTCGGATCGAAACCATGGAGCCCCGGATACTTCGGTATCCGGGGCTTTCTCGTTTCCGGGCCCGGCGATTTTCTCGCGGCTCGCCACCCACCAAATAAATTTCGAGCGCGCCGGAACCGATCGGCGGGTGCGCCGTTATATGGTCGTGGTTCAAATCTTCGGATGCGAACCATGGAGCCCCGGATACTTCGGTATCCGGGGCTTTTTTGTGTCTGGGGGACGTGGCCGTCGCCCCAGCGCGGGCTGGGGCCCATGCCTCAAAGTTACTCGAACCCGCTAGGCATGGATGCCAGCCTTCGCTGGCATGACGTTAGAGGTTCGCCGGGTCGAGCTCGGCCAAGCGCGCGGCGCGGACCTTGGCGGCGAGCGGGTATTTGTTGCCGTTGGCGCAATTGAACAGCAGGCAGCGCTCGTCCCTGCCGACCAGGCCGCTGTCGATTGCGCGGCGCCAGGCGGCGAGCACGGCGCCCCCTTCGGGACAGAGCAGCATGCCGTCGTCGCGGGCGGCATCGGTCACCGCGGCGGCAATCTCCGTTTCCTCGACCGCGATCGCCGAGCCGCCGCTGTCGCGCACCGCCTGGAGGATGAGGAAGTCGCCGATGGCCTTGGGCACGCGGATGCCGGTGGCCATGGTCGCGGCGCCGTCCCAGCGCTCGGCGTGATCGGCGCCGGCCGCGAACGCGCGGACGATCGGCGCGCAGCCCGCCGCCTGCACGGCGATCATGCGCGGGCGCCTGGCGCCGATCAGGCCGATCGCCTCGAGCTCGGCGAAGGCCTTCCACATCCCAATTAGGCCGGTGCCGCCGCCGGTCGGGTAGAAGATGACGTCGGGGAGGTCCCAGCCATATTGCTCGGCGAGCTCGAGCCCCATCACCTTCTTGCCCTCGATCCGATAGGGCTCCTTCAAGGTCGAGCAGTCGAACCAGCGGCCGAGCGCGGCGCCCTTGCCGACGATCGCGCCGCACTCGTCGATCTGGCCGTCGGCGACGATCACCGTGGCGCCGAAAGCGGCAGTCTCCTCGACATTGATGCGCGGGGTTTCGGCCGGGCAGATGACCAGCGAGTCGATTCCGGCGCGGGCGGCGTAAGCGGCGAGCGCGGCGCCGGCGTTGCCGTTGGTCGGCAGCGCCATTCGGGTGACTCCGAAATGGCGCGCCATGCTGACCGCCATCGCCAGGCCGCGGGCCTTGAAGCTGCCGGTCGGCAGGCGGCCCTCGTCCTTGACCAGCGGCGCGCGGGCGTTCGCGGCCGCGCCGATACGGTCGAGCGCGATCAGCGGAGTCTCCGGTTCGCCGAGGCTGACCGGCTCGACACCCGCGGGCAGCGGGAGCAGTTCGCGCCACTTCCACATGCCGGCCGGGCGCGCGGCGAGATCGGCGCGGGTCAGGCAGATGCGGTCGAGCGCATAGCGCACCAGCAGCGGCTTGCCGGCCGCAGACAGATTATGGAGCTGGTTCGCGGCGTAGCGCTCGCCGGTCGCCGAACATTCGAGATGGGTGACGTGCAAGCTAGAAGCTGAGCCGGGCGCTGAGGCGGATGTCGCGGCCGGCCATCGGCACGAAATCCTTGGTGAAGGAGGCGTGGCGGCGGGCCTCGACGTCGAAGATGTTGTTGGCGCTGAGCACGATGGTCGTCTCGCGCGCCTTGCCCCACGGGCGCCAGGCGAGCGAGGCGTTGACCAAAGTGAAGCCGTCGGTCTCGGTCTCGAATGCGGCGTTGCGCTCCTGGTCGGCGGTCCATTCGACCTCGAGCCGGCCATCGAGCTTGTCGGACTGGGCTTCGAGCCCGCCGAGCAGGCGCAGCGGCGGGATGCGCGGAACGTTGCCGCCGCCCTTGAGCCGGGCGCGGACATAGTCGGCGACGCCGTCGGCGACAAAGCGGAAGCCGCCGGCGTCGAACAGGCGCGCCGAGGCTTCGAGCTCGAAGCCGGTGAAGGTCGCGCCGCGCTGGAAATATTGGAAGACCGGAAGCTCGTCCTCCTCCTCGCCGGTGGCGTCCTCGTAGATGAAATCGTCGAACCAGGTGGCAAAGGCAGTGGCGCTGAACGACCAGCGCGCCTTTTCGACCCGGACATAGGCCTCGGCGCCGATCGACTTTTCCTTCTTGAGCGAGGGATCGCCGATCTCGAACGCCTGGGTGGCGATGTGCGGGCCGTTGGAGAACAATTCCTCGACCGCCGGGGCGCGCTCGGTGCGCGACAGGTTGAGGCCGAGCTTGGTGCGCGCCTGCGGCTCATAATAGCCGCCGAGCGCAAAGCTCAGGGCGTTGAAGCTGCGCTTGAGGTCGGCTTCCTTATTGTGCTGCTCGCTGCGTTCGAAGCGCGCGCCGCCCTCGATCCCGAACGGGCCGAATTCATATTCCTGAACGGTGAACAGGCCGAGCTGGCTGCTCTCGTTGCGCGGCACGAACGCCTCGGCGCCGATGGCGTCGAAGTCGCGCACGAAATATTGCACGCCGCTGGCGCCGCGCCAGCCGCCGCGGGCGCGCTGGGTGAGCTCGAACCGGCCCTCGATGCCGTCCGACTTAAACACGGTGCCGACCTCGTCGCCCTCGAACTCAGTGTGCTCATATTTGGCGGCGCCGACGCGCAGCCGGGCATTGTCGAAGAAGCCGGAGTCGAAGCGATACTCGCCGCGCAGGTCATAGCGGGCCTGGTCAAGGCCGATGGTGACCGGCGCCTCGCCGTGACCCTCCACATCTTCTTCCTCCTCACCTTCCTCGCCGTGATGGTGGGCGGCGCCCGGGCGCGCGGGGACGCCATAGTCGCTCTCGAAGCGGCTGATCGAGGCGCCGAGGGTGAGATTGTCGCCGACATAGGCAAGGCCGATGCCGCCGCTGGTCTGCTCGACGGAGCTGTTAGGGATCTTGCCGCGCTTGCCGGCAAGCTCGAGCGCTTCCTCGGCCTCCTCAACATGGCCTTCGGCAAGCTCCTCCTCGGCGATCTCGAGCTGTTCGGCACGCAGCGTGGGCGAGAGGATGTAGCCGCCGCTGCGCAGATCGCCGGTCTTACGCCAGCTGCCGTCGACGTGGAGCACGAGGCCGCTCTTGCCGAGCGCAAAATCAGCCGCGGCGCCGAGCGAGCGGTCGTTGGCGGCGGTGCCGTAGCCGCCAATCAGATCGACGTGATAGCCGTCCTTGGGAAGCTCGCGCGGAATTCTGTGGTCGACCACGTTGACCACGCCGCCCGAGGCCTGGCTGCCGAACAGCAGCACGGCCGGACCGCGCAGGACCTCGATCCGCTCGGCCGACAAGGGGTCGATGGTGACGGCGTGATCGGCCGAGGTGTTGGAGACGTCGATCGAGCCGATGCCGTCGGTCAGCACGCGCACGCGCTCGCCCTGGAAGCCGCGCAGGACGGGGCGCGACGAGCCGGGCGAGAAGCTGGTCGCCGAGACGCCGGGCAGGCTGGTCAGCGAATCGCCGATCTGGGCGCGGATGTCGCGCTGCAGTTCCTCGCCGCTCATCACCGACTTGCCGGCCAGCAGGTCGAGCTCGCGCAGATACGGCGCGGTGACGACGATCTCGGCCGACTGGTCGTGGCGCGGGGCGGCTATCGCATCGGCCGGGGCGGTCGATTCAGCCGGCCGGGCCGGCTCGGCGGTCTGGGCGAAAGCGGGAGCGGCGATGAGGGCAGCGCCGGCGAGCAGGAGGGCGGACGAAGACACGGGTCGGATACCTCGGCAATGTCGTGGGAATCGGGCGCCTTGGTAAGTGATATAATGTAACATCACAAGCCGGTTCGTCGATTGCACGGGTCCGCCGGTCGACGCAAAAGCGGCCCGGCGAGTAGGCCGGGCCGCTTCGGGTGCGGCGCGCTTCGGGGATACGCGCCGCGGGGAGATTCCGCCTTTACCCCTCCACCATCCGCTGCGCGGACGGTCCCCCTCCCCCTGCAAGTGCAGGAGGAGAAACGATCAGAGGTCGATGCCGGCGGCGATGGCTTCGAGCTTGCGGATCCGTTCCTTGAGGTCGGCAATCTCGATCCGGCCCTGGGTGTGGGGCATCGGAGCGTCGGCACGGCCGCTCGACATTTCCATCCGCTTCAGCTCGAGCCAGCCCTGCCAGCCCTTGAGCCCGGCGACGGCGGCGATGGCGATGGCGGAGATGAGGCTCGCGCCGATCATCGCGATGGACATTGGGTCGGTCATTTCCGGTCCTCCCGCAAAGCCTCGATCTCGCGCGCCAATTCATGTTCGCGCTGCTGGGCGAGGTGGTGGTCGATCGCCATCAGCCGGCGGTCGGTCGAATCGAGGGTGGTGCGCAGATCGTGGACCGAGGCCCGGCGGCGGCCGGTCTCGGCCATGCACTCGAACTCGCTGCGCGGCTCGGGCCGGTTGGCCTTCTTGCGCTGGATGGCGAAATAGATGGCGGCGCCGACATAAGCGACCAGCGCCATCTCCCACGACACCATGATGGCGACGGCGACGAAGCCGATGCGCAGGATGGTGGGATCGATGTTGATGATGTCGCCGAGCGTGGCGCACACGCCCGCGATCTTGTTGTCGCGGCGGGCGAGCGAATATTTGTTGGCCATGTCCCCTTTTCCTTCCGTCACGCGCGGCCCGCGAGGGCGGCTTTCATTTGCTCGAGCTCGGCGTCGACCTGGTCGGCGGCCTTGAGCTCGGCGATCTCTTCCTCGAGGCTTTTCGGAGCGCTCAGCGCGAGCGCCTCGGCATAGCCTTCGGCGAGGTCGGCGCGGCGCTCGAGCAGATCGAAGCGGGCGAAGGCGTCCTCGGTGCGGCCACCGTGGAGCAGCTCGCGGGCCTTGGCGCGGGTCACCGCGCTCTCGATCCGGTTGGCGATCGCCGCCTGGCGCGAACGGGCCTCGCTGAGCTTGGCCTGCAATTTCGCGATGTCCGCCTCATAACCCTTGAGCACGGTCTCGATGCCGGCAATCTCGGCGCGCAGGCCGTCCGCCATTTCGGCCGCCTTCTGCTTCTCGACCAGCGCGGCCCGGGCGAGATCCTCGCGGCCCTTGTCGAGCGCGAGCGCGGCCTTGTCGCTCCAATTGCGCGCAACGGTGTCGAGGCGCTGGGTCGCGGCCCGCATCTCCTTGATGTCAGCGATCGAGCGGGCGGCGGTGGCGCGCACTTCGACCAGCGTCTCTTCCATCTCGAGGATGATCATCCGGATCATTCGCGCCGGATCTTCCGAGCGGTCGAGCAGCTCGGTGAAATTGGCGGCGATGATGTCCCGCGCGCGGCTGAAGATCGGGCCGTTGAGCAGGCCGGAGAGCGGCGCGAAGCGAACCGTCTCCTCGGCCGCCGGCGGAGCCATGCGAACGGCCCGCACCGGCGCCTTGGCCTCGATGAACTGGAGGTCAGACATAGAGCGCGGCCACCGGGCTCGGGGTCGAGGCCGGGCCGACCGCGGCGCTGACCGCGACGGTGCTGACCAGCAGCGCCGCGACGGCGGCGATCAGCTGGCGGTGAAGATTGGAACCGAACATCTTGCTTCTCCCTTTTCCCGGCGCCGGACCATTGGCCGACGACCGATGCAGGGTGTTATGCGAGAGCCGTGCCAATCGCGGATTTTCGCCAATTATTGCGCGTTATGCGGGCGCGGAGCAGGGGGTTGGTGGATTTTCCCACCATCATCTGGCGCAATTGCCCACGGAACCCGCGGGCGCGCTCGTTCGCTGAAGCGCCGACCACTGCACGAACAGGAGATACGACGATGTTGGGCAAGATTGCAGGAGCGATGATCGGCCGCCGGCTGGCGAGCCGCAACAGCGGGCTCAAGGGCGCGGCGCTGGGCTACGGCGCGGCGGCGCTGGCGCGGCGCGGGCTCGGGCCGCTCGGACTTGCGCTCGGCCTCGGCTGGGGCGCGAAGAAGCTGCTCGACGCGCGCAATGCGCGGCGCGGGACCCGCTTCCCGGCGGAGGCCACGCCGACCCGGACCTACTAATCTGAAGCTGCAACCGGCCTACGCCGGGCTGCGACGTGAAAATCAGGCCTCGGCGTCCGCGCCGGGGCCTTTTTCGTCCTCGGCTGCCGGCTCGTCGAAGAACGGCTCGACCGTGCCCTTGAGGGTGAGCAGCATCGGCCGGCCGCGGCGATCGAGGCTGCGCCCGGCGGCGACTTTGATCCAGCCCTCGCTGATGCAATATTCCTCGACGTTGGTGCGCTCGGCGCCGTTGAAGCGAATGCGCACCCCGCGCTCGAGCAGCGCCTGGTCGAAATGCGGGCTGCGCGGGTCGAGGCTGAGGCGGTCGGGAAGTTCGGGCGTATCGGTCATGCTGCGCGCCCTATCGGCGGCGGCGGCCCGGCGTCAATCCGCGCCCATTGCCGGGAACGCGAGGCGGCACTAAGCGCTCTTTCCGAAATGGACGGTCCAACCCACTCCCGCCCCAACCGCCCGGCGCTGGCGCTGCATGTGCCCGAGCCGAAATACCGGCCCGGCGACACGCCCGATTTCTCGGGGCTCGCGATCCCCGCTGCCGGGGAAGCTCCGCGGCCGGATGTCGCGGCGCCGGATGAAGAGACCTTCGCGCTGTGCAACAGCCTGGTGCGGGTGCTCGACGATAGCGGCAAGGCGGTCGGGCCGTGGGACCCGCGGCTGAGCCCCGACACGTTGCGCAAGGTGCTCCGCGACATGAAGACCGTGCGGGTGTTCGACGACCGCATGTATCGCGCGCAGCGGCAGGGCAAGACCAGCTTCTACATGAAGTGCACCGGCGAGGAGGCGATCGCGGTCGCGGCAGCGGCAGCGATGGACCCGGAAGACATGCACTTCCCGACCTATCGCCAGCAGGGCCTGCTGGTGGCGCGCGGCTATCCGCTCGCCAAGATGATGTGCCAGATCTATTCCAACGCCGGCGATCCGCTGCAGGGACGGCAACTGCCGATCATGTATTCCGACCGGGCGCACGGCTTCTTCTCAATCTCGGGCAATCTCGGCACCCAATATCCGCAGGCGGTCGGCTGGGCGATGGCAAGCGCGATCAAGGGCGACAGCCGGATCGCGATGGGCTGGATCGGCGACGGCGCGACGGCCGAGGGCGACTTTCACTCGGCGCTGACCTTCGCCACCGTCTACCAGGCGCCGGTCATCCTTGCGGTGGTCAACAACCAATGGGCGATCTCGAGCTTCAGCGGCATTGCCGGGGCGGAGCAGGCGACGTTCGCCGCGCGGGCGATCGGCTATGGCACGGCCGGCCTCAGGGTCGACGGCAATGACGCGCTGGCGGTCTATGCCGCGGTGGCGTGGGCGGCGGAGCGGGCGCGGACCAACCGCGGGCCGACGCTGATCGAATTCTTCACCTATCGCGCCGAGGGCCATTCGACGTCGGACGACCCGACCGGTTACCGGCCCAAGGATGAGCCCGGCGCGTGGCCGCTGGGCGACCCGATCGCCCGGCTGAAGGCGCATCTGATTGGCCTCGGCGAGTGGGACGACGAGCGCGACTCGGCGCTAGATTCCGAAATCGACGCGGCGGTCCGCTCCGCGCAGAAGGAAGCGGAGAAGATCGGCATATTGTCGGACCAGGGCTTCGACGACATCCCGTCGATGTTCGAGGATGTCTATGCGACCACCCCGTGGCACCTCGCCGAGCAGCGCGATGCGTCGCTGACCGAGGCGCGCGAATATCTCGGGCGCGATTCGGAATGAGCGCGGCCAAGCCCCAAGGCAAAGCGCGCAACATGATCGAGGCGATCAACGACGCGCACCGGGTGATGATGCGCCAAGACCCCGACGTCGTCGTCTACGGCGAGGACGCCGGCTATTTCGGCGGGGTGTTCCGCGCCACCGCCGGGCTGCAGCAGGAGTTCGGCAAGACCCGCTGCTTCGACGCGCCGATTTCCGAGGGCGGCATCGTCGGCACCGCGGTCGGAATGGCGGCCTATGGGCTGAAGCCGGTGATCGAGATCCAGTTCGCCGACTATATCTATCCCGGCTACGACCAGATCGTCAGCGAGGTCGCCAAGATGCGCTATCGCACGGCCGGCGAGTGGACCATGCCGATGGTGATCCGCACGCCATACGGCGGCGGCATTTTCGGCGGGCAGACCCATAGCCAGAGCCCCGAGGCCTTGTTCACCCACGTCGCCGGGCTGAAGGTGGTGGTGCCGAGCAATCCGCACGACGCCAAGGGCCTGCTGATCGCGGCGATCGAGGACCCCGATCCCGTTATCTTCTTCGAGCCGAAGCGGATCTACAACGGCCCGTTCGACGGGCACCACGACCGGCCCGTGACGCCATGGGCCAAGCACGCCAAGAGCGCGGTGCCCGATGGACATTATACGGTTGAGCTGGGCAAGGCCGAAGTGGTCCGCGCGGGCAATAATCTGACCGTGCTGGCCTATGGCACGATGGTTCACGTCGCGCTCGCCGCGGTGGAGGAGAATGGGGTCGACGCCGAGGTGATCGACCTGCGCACTTTGCTGCCGGTCGACGTCGAGGCAATCGAAGCCAGCGTGAAGAAGACCGGGCGTTGTCTGGTGGTGCAGGAGGCGACCCGCACCGGCGGCTATGGCGCCGAGCTCGCGGCGCTGGTCCAGGAGCGCTGTTTCTATCATCTCGAGGCGCCGGTCGAACGGGTTACCGGCTGGGACACGCCCTACCCCCACGCCTACGAATGGATCTATTTCCCCGGCCCGATCCGGATGAAGACCGCGCTCAAGAAAGTGATGGAAGCCTAAATGGGGACCTACAAGTTCAAGCTGCCGGACATCGGCGAGGGCATCGCCGAGGCGGAGATCGTCGCGTGGCACGTCGCGGTCGGCGATACGGTCGCCGAGGACCAGCAACTGGCCGACATGATGACCGACAAGGCGACGGTCGAGATGGAAAGTCCGGTGGCGGGCAAGGTGGTCAAGCTGGCGGGCGAGGTCGGCGACCAGATTGCGATCGGATCGGTGCTGGTCGAAATCGAGACTGCGGGCGAGGCGCCGGCCGAGGACGCGCCGAGTGTCGAGGACAGCAAGGACGAGCAGCCGCTCGCCGACGGCGCGGTCGAGCCGACCGCCGCGCAGGAAGACGAGCTGCCGGTCACGGCGACCCAGTCTCCCCTCCCGCATGCGGGAGGGGATCAAGGAGGGGGAGCGAGCGCGCAGCGCGAGCCGTCCGCGCCCGTGACGGACAGCGAACCGGCCCACCCCCAGCCCCTCCCGCAAGCGGGAGGGGGGCCGAAGGTCCTCGCCTCGCCCGCGGTTCGGCAGCGGGCTCGGGACCTGGGGATCGACCTGGGGCAGGTGAAGGTCGCGTCGGACCGGGTGCGGCATTCGGATCTGGACGCTTATCTGCTCTACAACGGCGGAAGCGTCAGCCGCGGCGGCGCTTCGGCCCGGCAGGACGAGACGATCAAAGTCGTCGGCCTCAGGCGCAAGATCGCCGAGAACATGCAGGAGGCGAAGCGCCGGATCCCGCATTTCGCCCTCGTCGAGCAGTTCGACGTCACCGACCTGGAAGACACGCGGGCGATGATGAATCGCGATCGCGGCGAAAATCCCAAGCTCACCATATTGCCGTTCCTGATCACCGCGCTCGGCAAGGCGCTGGCCGAATTTCCGATGCTCAACGCGACCTATGACGACGCGGCGAACGTCATCACCCGCCACGGCGCCGTGCACATGGGCGTCGCGACCCAAACCGACGGCGGACTGATGGTCCCGGTGATCCGCGGCGCCGAGGGCCTGAGCGTGTGGCAATTGGCGCGCGAAATCTTGCGACTGAGCGAGGCGGCGCGGACCGGCAAGGCGAGCCGCGAGGAATTGTCGGGACCGACGTTCACCATCTCGTCGCTGGGGCCGATGGGCGGAATCGCCTCGACCCCGGTGATCGCGCCGCCGCAAGTGGCGACCATCGCCGTCAACAAGATGCAGGAGCTGCCGGTGATCGTCGACGGCGAGCTCGAGGCGCGCAAGGTGATGAACCTATCACTGAGCTGCGACCACCGCGTGGTCGACGGCTGGGACGCGGCGAGCTTCCTGCAGGCGCTCAAGTGCTATATCGAGAACCCACTCAGGCTGCTCAGCGCCTGATGGGCAAATCGGGGGCAGCGCCGCTGGCCCTCGGCACCCTCGCCGTTGCCGCGGGCGCGGCGTTCCTGACCATTGTCGGCGCGATGCCCGGGATGGCGACGCGCAACGTGCTGGCGTACGCGCTCGGCCTGGTGCTGGGGTGGCTGGCGCACAAGGTGGCGCATGTGCGGCACGGCACTGCTGGCCTGTTCGCCGCAGGGTCCGCAATCCTCGCGCTGGTGCTGGTTGCGGGAATCGAGCTCGACGGGGTTCGCCGATGGCTGCCGGTCGGCCCGTTTGCGGTCCAGCCGGCGCTGATCCTCGCCCCCCTGCTGCTCGCCATCGTCGCCGCGCGCGAGGGCCGCCACTGGCGGATCGCAATCCTGCTGCCGATCGGCTTGGTCGCGCTCCAGCCGGACGGAGCGACGCTGGTCGCACTCGCGCTCGGAGTCGCCGCGCTGATGGCCGGGGCGAGCGGCCAATCGCGCCGTGGCTGGTCGGCCCGGCGAATCGCGATCGCCGCGGGTGCGCTTGCTCTTGCGACGCTTGGACTCCTGGTCTCCGGCATCCAGACCCCGCCACCGGTGGCGTTCGTCGAGGGCACGGTCGAGCTTGCGCTGCTCGGCGGCAGCGCGGCGATTGCGTTGCACGTCGCCGCGGTTGGGCTGGCGGTCGCGGCGCTGGCCAGCCGCGGCGGAGCGGCTGACCTGGCGCTGGCCGCCTATTTCGCCGCCGCCGCGCTGGCCGCCGCATTCTGGGCCTTCCCGATGCCGATCGCCGGTGCCGGGCCAAGTCATCTGGCGGGCTTCGGCCTGGCAATCGGCTGGCTCGCCGAGGGCATTCGCAGAGCGCGCCGGACCGAACTCGCTTGAGGCCGGACTAGGCCGCCAGCGCCAGCACCTCGGCGTCGGCGCTTTGCACCGCTTCGTCGCGGGCCATGGCGATACCCGCGGCGGTGACGAATTCGGGGGTGATGCCGAGGAAGCCGAGGAAATCCTTGAGGTAGGAGCGGTGGTGTTCGAACGGGCCGCCTTCGGCATAGGCGCCGCCCGAGGCGAGCGCGACGATCACCCTCTTGCCCGTGAGCAGGCCCTCGGGCCCGGCCTCGGTGTAGCGAAAGCTGCGGCCAGCGACGGCGAGACGGTCGAGCCAGGCCTTGAGCTGCGAGGGAATCGTGAAATTGTACATCGGCGCGCCGATGACGACGGTGTCGGCGGCGATGAATTCGTCGAGCAGGTGGGCGTCCTCGCCGCGCGCGGTGAGATGCGGCAGCGGGTCGGCGGCGAGATCGCGGTAGACGACTTCGCCGTCGGCGAACTGGCCGACGATGGCGCGGGTGAGGCGGCGCGAAATGCTGTCCGCGCCCGAGATGCTGCTGTCGATGTGGAGGATGGTCATTGTCTGGTCCTTGGTATTGATTTGTTACCGGGACGCTTTAAGTAACCAGCGATGGACCACGCACAAGAACGCAAAAATTTGTCACCAGGAAACAGCGCTGTAACCAGCGCCGAAGAGCAGGCGGCGATCCACGGACCGATCTGCCGGTCGGTCGCGCCGGTGCTCAACCGGGTCGGCGATAAATGGTCGATGCTGATCGTCATGCTGCTGGCCGACGGGCCCAAGCGATTCATGGAATTGAAGCGCGCGATCGACGGAATTTCGCAGCGGATGCTGACGCTGAGCCTGCGCAATCTCGAGCGCGACGGGCTGGTGACCCGGCACGTCACGCCGACCATCCCGCCGCGGGTCGACTACGAGCTGACCGAACTCGGCCAGTCGCTGCGCGAGCCGGTGCAGGGCCTCGGCACCTGGGCGATGGCGCATATCGAGTGCATCCGCGCCGCGCAGCAGCGCTATGACGCGGCGGCCGACGGCCAATAAAAAAGGAGCGCCGGCGTGAACCGGCGCTCCTCCTTTTGCATGTCCGCCTGATTTAGCGGCGCATGATGTCGATGTCGCGGACGTAGCCGCGATAGTCGACGTCGCACTTGAACGTCAGGTCGGGCTGGTAGCCGTAGCCATAGGCACCGTAGGCGCCGGCGCCGTAGGGCCCGTAGCCGGAGCCGCTGTTGGCGAGGCCGCGCACGCGGATCATGTTGCGGCGCGGGTTGACGTTGGTGACCTGAAGCACGCGGCCGCCGGTAGCCCGGGCCCCAAGCACGGCGCCGAGGATCGAGGTCAGGCCGCCACGGCTCTGAAGCCGCTGCTGGACCGCGGCGCTGCAACGCTGGGCGGCGTAGTTCGTAGCGTTCTGCTGATAGCCATAGGCCTGCCCGTAAGGAGCGCCATAGCTGTAGCCATATTGCGGCGCCGGATAGCCGTAGCCGTACTGGGCGGCAGCGGGAGCGGCGGCGAGAGCGGCGATCGCGGCGCCGGCGGCGAGAAGCTTGTTCATGTTCATCTCCAAAACTCTGTACTGGATGTCGGGTAAAACGAACCGCGGCGCGCGGGAGGCGCGGCGTTCGTCGCACGATCGGCGCAGGCCGCCGCCCTAGCGTGAATTGCAAATGAATAGGCGGCGTTTGGCGGCCTTTGCCCTGCCTCCGGCGAGCCGCTAGGCAGGCGCCATGGTTCAAGAATCCGCGCCCGATATCGCCTCGTTGAAGCTGCTCGACGAGCGGCTGCGCTTCCTGAGCGCGTGGACGATCCACCATGCCAACCATGTCCGCGACAGCGCTGATGGGCTGAAGGTTGGCGGCCATCAGGCAAGCTGCGCGTCGATGAGCGCGCTGATGGCCGCGCTCTATTTCCACGCGCTCGGGCCGAACGACCGGCTGGCGGTCAAGCCGCACGCCGGGCCGCTGCTCCACGCAATTCACTATCTGCTCGGTTCGCAGTCGCTCGACCAATTACAGAACTTCCGCGGGTTCGGCGGGATGCAGAGCTATCCGAGCCGGACCAAGGACCGGATCCCGGTCGATTTTTCGACCGGGTCGGTCGGGTTGGGGGTGGCGATCACCGCCTTCGCCAGCCTGGTCCAGGACTATCTCACCGCGCACGGCATGATGGACGAGGCGGCGCGCGGGCGGTTCGTGGCGCTGATCGGCGACGCCGAGCTCGACGAGGGCAATATCTACGAATGCCTGATCGAGTGCGTGAAGCATGACGTGCGCAACTGCTGGTGGATCGTCGACTACAACCGCCAGAGCCTCGACGCGACCAGCGAGGACCGCATGTTCGAGCGCTTCGACGACATCTTCAAGGCGTGCGGCTGGCGGACGGTCGAGCTGCGATATGGCAAGAAACTGGGCGCGGCGCTGGAGCGGCATCCGAAAGTGCGCGCGTGGCTCGACGGGCTCGGCAATGCCGACAGCGCGGCACTGCTTTACCAGGGCGGAGCGGCGTGGGGCGAGCGGCTGAATGCGGACCTCGGCAAGTCGGCATCGGGTTTCCTGGAGGGGCTCGACGACGACGGGCTTGGCGCCTTGATGAGCGATCTCGGCGGCCATTGCATGGAGACTTTGACGCAAGCGTTCGACGCGGCGCAGGACGACGTGCCGACGCTGTTCATCGCCTGGACGGTGAAGGGCTTCGGGCTGCCGTTCGCCGGGCACAAGGACAATCACGCCGGGCTGATGAACCCGACCCAGGCGCACGCGATGCGAGATTTAGCGGGAATCGCCGAAGGCGAGGAATGGGAGCCGCTGGCGGGGATCGGCGGCAACGAGCGGCCGGGGGTCGAGGCGCTGATCGCCGCGGCGCGCATCGCCCGCGACAAACGGCCGCGCGACTTCGGGCGGATGAGCATTCCCGCTATCCCGGCGCCAGCGGGCGAGGAGCAGTCGACCCAGGCGGCGTTCGGGCGGATCATGCTCGACCTCGCTAAGTCGGGCGCGCCGATCGCCGACCGGATCGTCACCACGAGCCCGGATGTCACGGTTTCGACTAACCTCGGCGGTTGGGTTAACCAGCGCGGGCTGTTCAAGCGGCGCGACATGGCGGACGTGTTCGCGGCGGCGAAGATCCCGTCGGCGCAGAAATGGGCGGCGAGCGGCGGCGGCCAGCATATCGAGCTTGGCATCGCCGAATCGAACCTGTTTCTGATGCTCGCCGCGCTCGGGCTCAGCGGCGATCTGTTCGGCGAGCGGTTGGTGCCGGTGGGGACACTGTACGATCCGTTCATCGCGCGCGGCCTCGATAGCCTCAATTACGCTTGCTACCAGGACGCGCGCTTCCTGCTTGTGGCGACCCCCAGCGGGATCACGCTCGGGCCGGAGGGCGGCGCACACCAGTCGATCAACCCGCCGCTGATCGCGCTCGGCCAGCCGGGATTGCGTCATTACGAGCCAGCGTTTGCCGACGAGTTGGCGGCGATGATCGCCGAAGCGCTGCGGCTGATCGACGATCCGGCGGGCGAGTCGACCTATTTGCGGCTGTCGACTCGGGTCGTGGTGCAGCCCAAGCGTTCAGACGACGGTTGGAGGGCGGGCACGCTGGCCGGCGGCTATTGGCTGCGCGAGCCAGCCGAGGGTGCCGAGGCGGCGATCGTAGCAATGGGCGCGCTGATGCCCGAAGCGCTGGCCGCATGGGAGGAACTGAGCGTGGACCTGCCGGGGCTTGGCCTGCTCTCGGTGACATCGCCCGACTTGCTACACCGGGGGTGGACTGCGGCCCAGGCGGCGCGCTGGAAAGGCGAGCGGTCAACGAGCCATGTCGAGACATTGCTGGCGCGGTTGCGGCCGGGAGCCGGGCTGGTGACCTTGTGCGACGCGGCGCCGGCCTCGCTCAGCTGGCTCGGCGGGGTGCTCGGCCAGCGGGTCGCGCCGCTGGGGGTCGAGAAGTTCGGCCAGACCGGGAGCCTGGCCGACCTCTACGCCGCCTATCGGCTCGACGGCGCGGCGATCACCGAGGCGGTTGCCGAGCTACTGCTGCCAGCCTAGAGCCGCGCCATGGCCGGACGCTATTTCGACGAGTGGCAGGTGGGCGATGTCGTGACCCACGCGATCAGCCGGACGGTGACCGAGGCCGACAATCTCCTGATTTCGACCCTGACCCACAATCCGCAGCCGCTGCACCTCGACGCCGAGGCGGCGCGGGCGAGCGAGTTCGGGCAGATATTGGTCAACTCCTGCCTGACCTTCAGCTTAGTGGTCGGGGTGTCGGTCGCCGATACGACGCTGGGCACGCTGGTTGCGAATCTGGGATTCGACGAGGTGCGGCTGCCGGCGCCGGTGTTCATCGGCGATACGCTGAAGTTCGACAGCGAAGTGGTGGGCTTACGTGACAGCAAGTCGCGGCCCGAGGCGGGGATCGTTACCTGGCGGCACCGCGCCATCAACCAGCGCGGCGAAACGGTGTGCACCATGACCCGGACCGCGCTGATCGCGCGCAAGCCGGCATGAGCGAGGCGCCCCCGCGCAGCTGGCTGTTCGTGCCCGCCGACAGCGAGAAGAAGATCGCCAAGGCGTGCGACAGCGCAGCGGACGCGATCATCTTCGACCTCGAGGACAGCGTCGCGCCCGAGCGCAAGGCTACTGCGCGCGACATCTTGAAGGGCCTCGGCAAGCGCAGCTGCGGGCCGCAATGGTGGGTGCGGATCAACCCGCTGAGGACCGACGAACACCGCCGCGACCTCAAGTTGATCGGGCTTGCCGATATCCACGGGGTCGTCCTTCCCAAGGCCGAAAGCGGTGGCGACGTGCTCGAGCTGGCGCACCGCACCGGCAACATCCCGATCCACGCGATCGTCACCGAGACCGCGGCGAGCCTGTTCGGGCTGCTCTCCTACCGTGATCCCAAGTCGCCGCTCGCGGCGATGAGCTGGGGTGCGGAGGATTTGAGCGCGGCGCTCGGCGCGTCGAGCAAATATGACGCGGACGGGGGATTGAGCTTCACCTACCGCATGGCGCGCTCGCTGTGCCTGGCGGGAGCGGTCGCGGCGGGGGTCCAGCCGGTCGACGGGGTGTTCGCCGACTTCCGCGACGAGGCGGGGCTGACGGCCGAGGCTGCGGCCGCGGCGCGCGAGGGGTTTACCGGCAAGCTGGCGATCCACCCGGCGCAGGTCGACCCAATCAACGCCGCCTTCACGCCGAGCGCGGACGAGATCGTGCACGCGCAGGGGATCATCGCCGCGTTCGAGGCGCAGCCTGGGGCCGGCGTGTTGTCGGTAGGCGGCAAGATGGTCGATCTCCCGCACCTCATCCAGGCGCGGCGCGTGGTAGAGCGTTCCTCACGTTAGGAGACGAGACGATGGCGACCACCGCAGAACCTCGCAGCGAGGCGACAACGGGCCCGACCAAGGCGAAGGGATGGGGCACCGACGCGCCCGACCAGCCGCTTCGGCCGATGGAGTTCGAGCGGCGCGCGCTGCGCGACGACGACGTCGCCATCCAGATTACCTACGCCGGCATTTGCCACAGCGACCTCCACACCGCGCGCAACGACTGGGCGGGGACTCAATATCCGGTGATCCCGGGCCATGAGATTGTCGGGAAGGTCACCGCCGTCGGCAGCGCAGTGACGCGCCACCGGGTCGGCGACACGGTCGCCGTCGGATGCATGGTCGACAGCTGCATGGCTTGCGACCAGTGCCTCGACGGGTGGGAAGTGTTCTGCCGCGAGGGCTGCACCCAGACCTACAACAGCCCTGACCGCCGCAGCGGCGAAATTACCAAGGGCGGCTACACCGACCATATCGTCGTGCGCGACCATTTCGTGTGCAAGGTGCCCGATGGGATGGACGAGGCGAAGGTCGCGCCGCTGCTGTGCGCCGGGATCACCACCTACTCGCCGTTGCGCCAATATGGCGTCGGGCAGGGAACCAAAATGGCGGTGGTCGGGCTCGGCGGGCTTGGCCATATGGGCGTCAAGCTGGGTGTCGCGCTCGGAGCGAGCGTGACGATCATCACCACCACGCCGGAGAAAGGCGAGGACGCGCGCGCGCTCGGCGCCGAGGACGTCATATTGTCCACCGATGCGGCACAGATGGAAGCGGCGGCGACCCGCTTCGACTTCATCCTCAACACGGTGCCGGTGCCGCACGAGATCGACGGCTATCTGTCATTGCTCGGCAGGTCGGGGCGGATGGTGATCGTCGGCGCGCTGACGCAGATGCCGGGCTTCGTCGGCGCCAGCCTGATCTGGTGGAACCGGGCGGTCGGCGGGTCGGCGATCGGCGGCATTCCCGAGACCCAGGAGATGCTCGACCTGTGCGCCGAGAAAGGCATCTATCCCGAGGTCGAGATGATCGCGATGAACGAGGTCAACGAAGCCTATGAGCGGTTGCTCAAGAACGACGTGCGCTACCGCTTCGTGATCGACATGGCGCGCGGGATTTGAACTTCGTCGCCGCCACGTTGCTGGCGGCGGCCGCGCCGACGTTCGATCCGGTCGCTTTTTTCACCGGGCGAACCCACGGCAGCGGGACGCTGCGCGTGGCGCTGAAGGCGCCGCAGACGGTACGGGTCGAAAGCATCGGCAGCGTCGGCGCCGACGGGACGCTGGTGCTGCGCCAGACGATCGACGTCACGGGCGACAAGCGGCGGCAGCGCGTGTGGCAGCTTCGGCGCACTGGGCCGACCAGCTTTGCCGGGACACTCAGCGATGCGCGCGGGCCGGTCGCGGTGACGGCGGAGCGCGGCGCGATCCGAATCCGCTATCGCACCACCGACGGGCTCAGCGTGCAGCAGTGGCTGACCCCCGCGCCGGGCGGGCGCGCGGTCGACAATCAAATGACCTTCTCAAAGCTCGGAGTCACCGTCGCCCGCCTCAGCGAGCGGATCGAGAAGCGCTAGCTTGCACCGCTTGCGCCGCACGCTAGGGTCGCGGCCAGCAGCGTTGGGGGACGGTTGAGTGAGCGAAGCGGCGCAGAAGCCCTGGTCGATGACCCGCGTGGTCACCGCGTCGAGCGCGGGGACGGCATTCGAGTGGTATGACTTCTTCATCTTCGGGTCGCTGACTCCGGTCATCGCCAAGGTGTTCCTCGCCGGACTCGATCCGACCGGGGCGCTGGTCGCGGCGCTGGCGCTGTTCGCGGTCGGCTTCGCGTTCCGGCCGCTCGGCGCGATCATCTTCGGCGCGATGGGCGACCGAGTCGGCAGGAAGGCGACGTTCCTCGCCACGGTCAGCCTGATGGGCGGAGCAACCTTTGCTATCGGCCTGTTGCCGACCTACGAACAGGTCGGGATGCTGGCGCCGATCCTGCTGGTGTTCCTGCGCATTTGCCAGGGCACGGCCCTGGGCGGCGAATATGGCGGCGCGGCGATCTACGTTGCGGAACATGCCGACGACGACAAGCGCGGTGCGGCGACCGGCTGGATCCAGGCCTCGGCCTCCTTCGGACTGCTCGCCGCGCTGCTGGTAATCTTCGCCACGCGCACGTTGCTCGGCGAGGAGGCGTTCAACGCGTGGGGCTGGCGGGTGCCGTTCCTGGTGTCGATCCTGCTGCTCGGAATTTCGGTATGGATGCGGGTCAAGCTGAGCGAAAGCCCGGAGTTCGCCAAGCTGAAGGAGGAAGGCGCGACGACCAAGGCACCGCTGCGCGAGAGCTTCGCCACGCGCGACAGTTTGAAGCGAGTGATGATCGCCTTTTTCGGGATCATGTGTGCGCAGGGCGCGGTGTGGTATTTCACCTTCTTCTACATGCAGGTGTTTCTCGAAAAGTCGCTCGGTCTGCCGGGCGCGACCAAGGACATGCTGCTGATTGTCATGACCCTTGTGTCCGCCCCGCTTTACGTCTTCTTCGGCTGGCTGAGCGATCGGGTCGGGCGCAAGCCGGTGATGCTCGGCGGGATGTTGTTGGCGCTGGCGCTGTATTTCCCGGGATCGCATTTGATCGCCGAGGCGACGAATCCGGCCGTGGTCGAAGCGCAGGCGCGGACTCCGGTGGTGGTCGAGACCGACCTCGCGACCTGCTCGAGCCAGTTCGACCCGACCGGCACCGCCAAGTTCACCAGCGCCTGCGACATCGCCAAGTCAACGCTGATCACCCGCGGCGTGACCTATTCCACTCGCGCCTCGTCTGACGGGACAACCCGGGTGGTCGCCGGAGACCGCTCGGTCACCGTGCCCGGCGGCGAGGGCGCGGCGGACCTCAAGGCGCTGAAGGGCGAGGTGGCGACCGCGGTCAACGCCGAGCTCGAGGCGGCGGGCTATCCCAAGTCGGCCGATCCGGCGCGGGTACACTATCCGATGCTCTTTGCGGTGCTGTTCGGTTTCGTCGTCGCGTCGACCGCGCTCTACGGGCCGCAGGCGGCGGCGCTGGTCGAGATGTTCCCCACCCGTATCCGCTACACTGCGATGAGCCTGCCCTACCATGTCGGCACCGGCTGGGTCGGCGGATTCCTGCCGGTCACCAGCTTCGCAATCGTTGCCGCGACCGGCGATATCTATGCGGGGCTGTGGTACGCGGTCGCGTTCACCGCGCTGTCGGCGGTGGTGACGATCCTGTTCCTCAAGGAAACCCGCGGCAAGCCGCTGGCTGAGGTTTAGGCTTCTTCCCCGCGACGAAGTTATCGGCAGGGATTACGCCGCCCAGTGAATATCGATCGGCTGTTCGGTCTCGGCGAGGACCCGACCGATCGGTAGCTTCGAGGAATGGCCCTCGGCGATGGCCTGTTCGAGCAGCGCCTTCTTGTCTTCGCCGGTGATGGTGATGAGCACGGTCCGGGCCGAGAGGATCGCCGAACGGGTGAGCGTGATGCGCGGGACCGGCGCTTCGGCCGGGAGCGGATCGGGCATGACGCCAACCGCGTGGCGGCCGTTGGGGGCGTTCAGCGCGTCCTCGAGATCGGGACCGGGGAAGATCGAGGCGACGTGACCGTCGCCGCCGACCCCGAGCCAAGCCAGATCGAGCGGGAATTTGAGCTCGGCCAGCTTGGCGTTGGCACTGTTGCCGGCGAGCTTGTAGTCGGCGATGTCGCTGCCGATCGGAAATACCCGCGCGCCGGCCGGAAGGAACGCCTTGGCGATGGCGCGAATGTTGCTCAGCTCGTCGGTCATCGGCACCAGCCGCTCGTCGGTGGGGATGATGGTGACCTTCTTCCAATCACGCTTGCCGGCGGCGAGAGCCGCGTAGATCGGCAGCGGGGTCTTGCCCCCGGGGACTGCGATCAGCGCTTCGCCGCGCGCGTCGAGCGCGCTGTCGATGATGAAGCCGATGTCGCCGGCGACCGCCGCGGCCATCTCCTCGAGGTCGTCATAGTCCCACCATTCGGCTTCGATCATGGTCTGTCCCGGCAAGGTCTGATTAGCGGGGGGCCTCTTGCCGATAGCCGAACCAATCCGCAACCCGCTGTCCGCGCCGGTTGACCGCCGGCGTGAAGCGCACACGCTGGCGGACGATCGCGCAGACTTCTGCATCGAGGCCGGGATACCCCGTACCGCGCATGACATCGCACTCGATCACCACGCCGTTTTCGTCAACACGAAGGCGAGTGAAGATATCCGCGCCGCGCGGCCACGAGGCGAGCAATTGACGGGGGAAATCGCGCCCGCGTAATGGTGGAGTGGCCAGACGAGCGCGGACGGCGGCGATGCCGTCTTCGCCGCCGCCCCCTGGGCCACTGCCCGAGCCCCCAGCCCCGGTGCCGGTCCCAACGCCGCCCGCGCCGGTTCCCGGTCCGGGCACTGGCGCAGCGCCTTGGGTGGTCTGCGTGCCTTCCTTTGGCGTCGGCGAGACCGGCAGGGGGTTGGGCGTCGGAAGGACGATCTTCGGCTTGAGGTCGACCACCGGCGTAGCCTTGCTCTCGATATTGGGCGGCGATGCCTCCCCTTCCTCGCGCGCGGCGGGCTTGACCTCGACGACCTGCTGCTCGGGCGGGTCGGCGATGTCGATCAGCTGGGTGAGATCCTGTCGGCTGACGATGTCGACCGCGCCGCTCAGATTCAGCAGAGCAAGGATCAGCCCGGCGTGCAGCGCGCCGACCAGCGCCAGGCTGGCGAACCGGTCGCGCGGCTTGAGCGAAGGTCGATACATCAGCGTAGCGAACGCGTCGGGCCGCGCGCGGTTGCGGCAGGAACCCGCATTCGGTTCGGCCCGCGCCCAAGTCGGACTGGCCCGACGTGGGTCACGGACACAATGCGATTCATTGACTCGGGTTAACTTTGGGTAAACAATCGGTTTTGGTCCAACGAGGGGGAACTCAATGACCACCGCAACTGCCAACAATCGCAAGTTTCTTGCCACCGGCGCGATCGTCGTGCTGGTCGCCGCCGGCGCCTATGGCATCGGCCGGGTCTATCCGCCGCTTGGTCCGAGCGAAGGAACGATCACCGCCGCCGACCGCCACGTCGACTCGCAGGTCGGCGCCGGCGACGTCACGCTTGGCGATACCTCGGTTCCGCAGCTGATGCAGACCGACGCATTCGAGGTGATGACCAAGGATCCCAACTTCCGGGCGATGGCCAGCGACGCGAATTTCGCCGCCCTGGCGCGCAATCCGCAGGCGATGGCGGCGATGGCCGCCGATCCGCAGGCGTTCGCCGCTCTGGCGCGCGATCCCCAGGCGTTCGCGGCGATGGCCCGCAATGCCGAGGCGGTCGCCGCGTCCGGACGGATGGTCGCCGGCCGCAATGCCGAAGCGTTCGCGGCGATGGCGCGTCACGCCAATGCGTTCAGCGCGCTCGCCCGCCATCCACAGGCGTTCGAGGCGATGGCTCGCGATGCGCAAGCGTTTCGTGCTTACGCCAAGGACGCCAACGCCTTTTCGGCTGCGGCGCGCAACCCGGCCGGCGTAGCGGCGATGGCGCGCAACGCCCAGGCCTTCCAGGCGCTCGCCAAGGATTCGGCGGCGATGGATGCGCTAGCCCGCGATGCCCAGGCGTTCGACGCCATGGCGCGCAATGCCGACGCCTTCTCGGCGCTGGCCCGCAACGCCGATGCGTTGAGCGCCGCGGCCCGTTCTGCCCAGGCCTTCCAGGCGGCAGGTCGCAGCGCCAATGCGTTCGACGCCCAGGCGGCCGCAGCGATGGCCCGCAACGCTGATGCGTTCAACGCCCTTGCGCTCCAGCCGCAGGCCTTCGCGGCGGCGGCTCGTCATGCCAACGCCTTCGCGGCGCTCGCCCGTCACCCGCAGGCGCTGGCGGCAATGGCCCGCGATGCACAGGCATTCCGCGCCTATGCCAAGGATGCCAATGCCTTCGCGGCGGCGGCGCGCAACCCGGCCGGCGTAGCGGCGATGGCGCGTAACGCCCAGGCGTTCCAGGCCCTGGCCAGAGACGCCGCGGCGATGGATGCCCTGGCCCGCGACGCAAGCGCGTTCGACGCGATGGCGCGCAATGCCGACGCGTTCAAGGCGATGGCGTCCAACGCCCAAGCGTTCCAGGCGGCGTTCAACGCGCAGGCGCTGAGCGCGATGGCGCGCAACGCCCAGGCGTTCGAAGCGATGGGCCGCAACGCCAATGCGCTGGCCGCATCGGCCCGCGCGGCGCAGGCGTTCAACGCTCAGGCCGGGGTCGCGCAAATGGCGGCGCAGGGGCGGATCAACGCCCAGGCGATGTCGGCCATGGCGCAGAATTCGCAGGCTTTTGCGGCGATGGCGGCGCACCCGCAGGCGTTCGCTGCGCTGGCCCGGAACCCGGCGGCGCTGCAGACCTTCGCTCGCAACGCCCAGGCGTTCGCAGCGCTTGGCCGCAACCCCAATTTCCAGGCGTTGGCGATGAATGCCAGCTTTGCAGCAGCGCTTCAGAGCCCGGCCTTCGCGCAGGCGATGCGCGCCCAGTGAGTTAGTTCGCCGTGGGGGCACGGCAAAGGGGGGTAATGGACGGGGTCCGGCGGCGTGTCCGCTTTGTCATCAGGGGGTCCGTGGCCGCGCTGCTCGTCAGCGCGGCCACAACCGCATTCGCGCAGCAGGCGCCCGATCCGGCCGAGCCGCAGCCCGACACGACCAGCGTCGTCGAGCCGATCGCAGCGCCGGACGCACCGCCGTCAACCGAGCCCGACGAGACCGGGTCGGACGAGGTCAAGCACGTCCCCAAGGATGCGTCTGGGATCGACCTGACGACGCTCGAGACGGCTAATTTCTCGCTGCTCTATTTCGATCCGGTCCAAACCTATCTGACGCCGTATCTCGGCCGCTCGATCGAGAACGCGCTGAAGTGGCACAAGCGGATGTTCGACTGGCAGCCGTGGGACCGGACCAATGTGCTGCTCAAGGACTTCGGCGACTACGGCAATGCCGCCGCGCGCTCGTCGCCCAACAATGCCGTGCTGTTCGACGTCGCGCCCTTGTCGCAGTCGATGGAGACGTTCACTCCGGGCGAGCGCTTCTTCACGCTGACCAATCACGAGCTGGCCCACGTCGCGACGATGGACGTGTGGAACCGGCAGGACGCGTTCTGGCGGCGGTTTCTGCGCGGCAAGCCGATGCCCATCCAGGAGCATCCCGAATCGATCCTGTGGAATTATCTCGCAACCCCGCGCAACGCGGTTCCGCGCTGGTATCTCGAAGGATCGGCGGTGTTTTTCGAGACGTGGATGGCGGGCGGGCTCGGCCGCGGTCAGGGCGCCTATGACGAGATGGTGTTCCGCGCCAAGGTCCGCGACGGCGACAAATTCTATTCGCCGCTGGGCCTTGAATCCGAAGGCACGGCGGTCGACTTCCAGGTCGGCGTGAACGACTACCTCTACGGCAGCCGCTTCTTCTCGTGGCTGGCGCTGACCTACGGCCCGCAAAAGGTGGTCGATTGGCTGAAGCGCGGCGAGGACAGCAAGGCGTTCTACGCCGCGCAATTCCGCCACGTGTTCGGACGGCGGCTCGACGACGCGTGGAGTGACTGGATTGCGTCCGAACAGGACTTCCAGCGCGCCAATCTAGCCAAGCTCGAAGCTTATCCTTTGAGCCAGGTGACGCACCTTTCTCCGAAGGGCTTGGGGTCGATTTCACGCGGCTATGTCGACGCCAAGACCAACCGGCTGGTCGCCGCCTTCCGCTACCCCGGCGAGATCGGCTTCATCGGGACCATGGACCTGGTTTCGGGCGAGCTTAGGAAGCTGAGCGAAATCAAGGGCATGATGCTCTACAAGGTGACCAGCCTGGCGTTCGACGAGGCGGCCCGCAAAGCCTATTATACCGAGGACAATTACGCCTTCCGCGATATCATCGAGATCGATGTCGACACCGGCAAGAAACGCATGCTGTTGCGCGACGCGCGGATTGGCGACCTCGTACTCAACCCGGCCGACCGCTCGATCTGGGGCATTCGCCACCAGAACGGCTTCGCCACGATCAGCCGCATTCCCGCGCCCTATCGCGGGCACAATCAGATCCACACCTTCGACTACGGTTCGACGCCGTGGGATCTCGACATTTCGCCCGACGGGAAGCTGGTCGCGGCGAGCTTCAGCGAGATCGACGGCAAGCAGTCGGTGCGAGTGTGGACCACCGACAGCCTAATGGCGGGCAGTCCGGAGGAGGTCGCGCGGCTCGACCTGCCGCCATCGACGCCCGAAAGCTTCACCTTCACGCCCGACGGCAAGCGCTTGATCGGGACGAGCTATTTCACGGGCGTGTCGAACGTCTTCGTGTTCGACCTCGCGACGCAGAAGTACCGGGTGCTGAGCAATGCCGCGACCGGCTTCTTCCGGCCGATGGAGCGGCCCGACGGGAGCCTGATCGTCTACGAATATGCCGGCGACGGACTGACCCCGGCACGGATCATGCCGCAGAAGCGCGACGACCTCGGGACGATCGAATTCCTCGGCACCAAGGTGATCCGCGCCCACCCCGAGCTGAAGCAATGGGGAGTCGGCTCGCCGGCCCGGGTCAAGCTCGACGAACTGGTCACCGAGCGCGGCAAATATCACCCCAAGCAGCGCATGAGGCTGGCCGCCGCCTACCCGATCGTCGAGGGTTACCAAGGGCTGGTCTCACCGGGTTACTTCATCCACTTCGAAGACCCGATGCAGTTCAGCCAGCTTAGCGCGGCCGTAAGCTACACGCCGTGGGGCGAGCTTCGCAATCGCGACCGGCTCCACGTCAATCTGAAGTACAAGTCGCTGAGCTGGACGGTCGAGTACAAGCACAATGGCGCCGACTTCTACGACCTGTTCGGCCCGGTCGAGCGAAGCCGGCGCGGTGACGCGTTCATCGTCGGCTACAACAAGGCGCTGATCTACGACCCGCCGCGCCAGCTCGACGTGTTCGCCACCGGCGCGGTCTATCTCGGCCTAGAGCAATTGCCGGCGGCGCAGAACATCGCCAGCCCGCGCAACGTCGTGTCCTTCGAGAGCGGGGTCAAATACACCAACACCCGCAAGTCGCTGGGCGGGGTCGACCACGAAAAGGGTATCGCCTGGCGCGCGATCGGAAGCGTCGACATGGCGCTCGGCGACACTTATCCCAAGCTCTACGGCGGGCTCGACTACGGCGTTCCGTTGCCGTGGTCGAACAGCTCCCTGTGGGGCTATGTCAGTGGCGGCATCGCCGGCGGGCCGGAGGAAAGCCCGCTCGGCAGTTTCTATTTCGGCGCGTTCCGCAACAACTTCGTCGATAACCGGCCCGAGAAGCGGTACCGCGAGATGGAAAGCTTCCCTGGCTTCGAGATCGACCAGATCGCCGCGCGCAAATTCGCCAAGCTCACCGCCGAAGTGAACCTGCCGCCGGTGCGCTTCGCCGAGCTCGGCACGCCGGCCTTCTACATGAGCTATGCGCGCCCGGCGCTGTTCGCGGGGACGATGTTCGTCAGGGAGCCGGGCGGCAAGAACCGCCGCTATGCCAATGTCGGCGGGCAGGTCGATCTGGCGTTCACCGTCGCGCTGCGCCTGCCGATGGTGTTCTCGATTGGCGCGGCGGCGGGGTTTGCCGACGGCAACTATGAGAAGACCGAGCTGCTCACCTCGCTCAAGATCCTGTAAAAGAGTGCGCCATGCTTGAATTCATGAACTGGTCGCTGGCGCTGGTGCCGGTGCTGACCATGCTGGCGATGTTCGTCTGGCTCGACGTATTCAAGCTGATGACGCTGTGGGAAATGCTCGGCGTGCTGCTGCTCGGCGCGGCGACCGGACTGCTCGCTTATCCGGTCAGCGGCGTGTTCCTCGATCAGCTGCCGCTCGGCTATTCGACCTACAGCCGGTTCGCTGCGCCGTGGGTTGAAGAGACGATCAAGGCGCTGGCGATCGTTTTGCTATTCCAGCTCAACCGGATCGGCTTCAAGCTCGACGCGGTCATCTCCGGCTTCGCGATCGGCGCCGGCTTCTCGGTGGTCGAGAACATCATCTATCTGACGCGGTTTCCCGAGCTGGCGCCGCCGACCTGGATGGTGCGCGGCCTGGGCACCGCGGTGATGCACGGCACGACGGTGGCGATCGTCGCCGCCATCGCGCATGAATTCGCCGAGCGCGAGAATCGCGAGGCGGCCAGCGATTACCGGTTCAACCCCTTGTGGTACGTGCCCGGACTGGCGATTGCCGGCCTGCTCCACATGGGCTTCAACCAATTCCCGGACCGGCCGCTGGTGGCGATGATCGCGACGCTGGCGGTCGCGCCCTTCCTGATCATGGCGCTATTCAAGTTCGGCGCGCAGGAAGCGCAGCACTGGCTGGCGCAGGACAGCGCGGTCCATCTTCAGTCGCTCGCGGCGTGGCGATCGGGCGGCTACCCCGACGACGAAAGTGGCCGCAGGATTGCCGCCCTGGTCGCGCGCTCGGACCCCGCGGCCGGGAATGCCGTCCGTGACTATTGCGAGCAGATGACGGCTTTGGTGCTCGCCGCCGAAACGGCACTGCACGACCAGGCGAGCGAGGAGGACAAGGTCGAGATCGACGCCAGAGCCAGCTTCGCCGCGGCCGAAGCGGCGCGGTCGGCGATGGGCCGGACGACCTTCGCCGCGCTGCGCCCGCTGCTGCCGTTCAGCCGCAACGACTATTGGGAAGTGTCGGAGCTGAAGGAGCGCCTTGCGCGCTGAGGATCAGGCCGGGACCCGGTGCCGGTAGGTGACGTTTACGCGTTTCGAAAGCAGCAGATAGGGCAGCCAGATGGCGATGCTGATCACGACCTTCCACGCATTGCCGGTCAACAGACCCTCGAGCGCCTGCGCGACCCGGTCGGGAAGCCCCGGCTCGGCCGCCACCATCCGTGCGGTCAGGCCCTGGAGCGCGAGGTCGAGCGCCCAGATAGCGGCCAGCAGTCGGGGGAAATAGGGCACCCGGCGCAGCGCGGCGACGAAAGCGACGACATAAAGGCTGGTCATCAGCACCACGTCGAGCGTCATCATCGTGCGCAGAACTGCCAGCCACGGCGGGAACTCGCCCGCCATCGCCGGGGTAGCGGCGAGGAATTCGACAGCGCGCAGCGGCACCTGGAGGAGCATCCCGATCAGCAGCGAAACCATCAGGCCATCGGCGCCATAGAGGGGGTGGCGGCGCGCCTCGGCTGCCGACAGCGTGCGCCAGTTGCCAATGCGGGCGATCCGTACCGACGGCTGGGCGAGGCGGTCGCCCGCCTGGAACCAGCGCAGAGCGAGCAGCAGCGACAGCGCCGGAGCGGCGACGAGCATGGCGTAGGGGGCGATAACTGCGACGCCGGCATTCACCTGCGCCGCCGGGCTGAGCGCGATCCGCAACCCGCAAGCGAGCGCGGCGGCGACCAGCCATGCCCGCAACAGCCAGTCGAGATTTTGCTCGATCGACCGGCGCAAGGCGATTGCGCGGCTTCCGGCCTTGAGGGTGACTGCGGTCAGCATCGGGTCGTGCGGTCTCGTTCGCCTCGCGTAAGAACTGATGACCCGATTACCCCGTTGCCGCTTTCCAACCAGTAAAGGCTGGGGCGATTGTTTTTGTTCCGAATCGGGACGTGTTTGCGTCGCCAAGGACGGCGCAAATCGCTGGATCGGAAGGGAAAGTGGCGGAGAGGGTGGGATTCGAACCCACGGTACCGTTACCGGCACGCCGCATTTCGAGTGCGGTGCTTTCGACCACTCAGCCACCTCTCCGCAGAGGGTCCGCTTTGGCGGAAATTTGCTGCCGCGCGACGATCGGCGGCGGTCGGTGGCGCGCCTCTAGCAGCGCCTCCTGCACTTGCCTAGCCCGGCCGCACGGCCATATTGGGCACGATGAGCAACGACCAGATTTTCTACCCGGCGGCCCGCTTCGCGATCGGCGAAGTCGTGCGCCACCGCATGCTCGATTTCCGCGGCGTGGTGTTCGACGTCGATCCGGAGTTCGCCAACAGCGAGGAATGGTACGAGGCGATCCCTGAGGAAATCCGCCCGGCCAAGGAACAGCCCTTCTACCATCTGCTCGCCGAGAACAGCGAGTCGAGCTACATCGCTTACGTCAGTCAGCAGAATCTGCTTCCCGACGAGGAAAATGGCGAGGTCGACCACCCCGCGATCGACGGCCTGTTCGACGGCTTTGCCAAGGGCCGCTACCGGCTCCGCCCGCAGCACCGCCACTAGCCGTCGGCGCGGTTGACTTCGCCGCCCCTGCCCCTTAGGCGGCACGCTTTCCGCTCGGGCGCTGCCTGGGCGGCTAGTTCCATGTCGAAAGAAGAGGCCAATGTTCGCAATCGTGCGCACGGGCGGCAAGCAATATCGCGTTGCCCCGGGAGACAAGATCGTCGTCGAGAAGCTGGCGGGTGAAGCCGGCGACAGCGTCGATTTGACCGACGTTCTGCTGGCGGGCGACGGCGGCGATCTCAAGTCGACCAGCGGCCTCACGGTCGCGGCGCGCATCGTCGCCCAGGCCAAGGGCGAAAAGGTCACGGTGTTCAAGAAGCGCCGCCGCCACAATTATCGCCGCAAGAAGGGCCACCGCCAGCAGCACACGATCCTCGAGATCGTGTCGGTCGGCGGCCAGAAGGCCGAGAAGAAGACGGCGGCGAAGGCGGAGACCGCTCCGAAGTCCGAACCGGCCAAGGCACCCAAGGCGCAGGCTGCTCCGGCGCACGCGGCCACTGACGCGCCGGTCGAAACCAAGGCGGCCAAGTCGCCGAAGCCGGCCGCGAAGAAGGCCGAGGCGTCGACAAGCGATGCTGCACCTGCTAAGGCGCCGGCCAAGAAGGCGACTGCCAAGCCCGCCGCAAAGACCGAGAAGAAGTAACCATGGCACATAAGAAAGCTGGCGGCTCGTCGCGTAACGGCCGCGATTCGGAATCGAAGCGCCTCGGCGTCAAGAAGTTTGGCGGCGAGCAAGCGCGCGCCGGCAACATCATCGTGCGCCAGCGCGGCACCAAATGGTATCCGGGCGACAACGTCGGCCTGGGCAAGGATCACACCCTGTTCGCGCTGACCGACGGCCGAGTTGCCTTCCGAGACGGCAAGCTTGGCCGCAAGTACGTCCACATCGAGGCGATGCCGGCGCAAGCCGAAGCGAAATAGGGATCGGCCGCTGACGGGTCGCTCCCACGAGGGGGCGCCCAGGATCGAGCGACGAGCGAACATCCGAAAAGGGAGAAGAGGGCACCCCCCTCCTCTCCCTTTTTTCTTCTCCCGAAACTGTCACGGATGGCCGCTAGGCCGCCCGCGAGAAGGAGGGACGAGGCCATGTTCGCGAGGACCGCAAGGCTGCTGCTGAGACCGGGTTGGGCCGAGGATGCGCCGGCGCTAGCCCGCGCGATTGCCGACGAGACGATCGTCCGCAACCTCGCCAATGCGCCCTGGCCCTACGGCCTCGCCGAGGCGGAAGCGTTCCTGTCCGCGCCCAAGGACCCGATCCTCCCCAATCTGCTGCTCTTCGCGCGCACCGATTCGGCGCCGCAGCTGGTCGGCGCCTGTGGCCTGCTGCGCAAGCGGCTATCCGGGTCGGTCGTGCTCGGCTATTGGATCGCGCGCGAGCATTGGGGCCGCGGCTTCGCGACCGAGGCTGGCCGGCAGATAATCGAGATCGCCCGCACGCTTGGCCTCGCGCGGCTCGATACGTCCTATTTCGCCGACAATCCTGCCTCGGGGCGGGTGCTCGAGAAGCTGGGCTTCCGCCCGACCGGGCTACGCGCTGCCGAATATAGCTGCGCCCGCGGGCGGGAGGTCGAGTCGATCCTGATGCGCCAGCATCTCGCTGGCGCCGCGGCGGACGACGGCGCGCTGGCGGCCTAGGCGGCGGCGCGTGCCCGACGAACCTTGCGGGTCGGCTCCTGGGCATAGGCGCCGGCCAAGTCGAACTCGGCGATCAGCGCGCGGTCGTCGTGGTTCCACGGGTGGAAGCGCGGCATGAAGAAGCTCGCCCATGCGCCGAGGATCTTGCGGAACACGCCGGGCGAGAAGAAGGCATAGCGGAGCAGGCCGGCCCAGGCGCGGACGCCGGTGATGCCGTCCTGGCGCAACAGCTCGGCGGCGCCCTTCAGCCGGTCGGGAAAGAAGTGACTGGTGATCAGCAGCATCACCTTGGCCTTGACCTGCCAGCGCTTGAAGCGCGGCCAGTCGGCGGTCGCGGCGAGCCAGGTGTCGTACGCCACGCCCTTATGCTCGATCTCCTCCGCTGCGTGCCACCGCCACAGGTCGGCACTGGCGCGATCGGCGCCGGCCAGGTGGCGCGGTTCGGCGAGCAGCTCGTGCGCCAAGATCGCCGTATAATGCTCGAGCACCATCGTCGCCGCCAGCGACGCGATCGGGGGCTTGGACCGGATCAGTGCCAGCCGCTCGTCAATGCGCGCGTCGAGCTTGCTTAGCTCGTAGCCAGAATCGACGGCGCGACGGTTGAACGCGGCATGTTCGCGGCTGTGAATCACTTCCTGGGTGGTGAAGGCGCCAATCTCTTCGCGCAACCGCTCCGGCACCGAATCGATGTAGCGCCGGACGCTCTCGATGAAGAACGCCTCGCCCTTGGGGAACGTCGCCGACAGGGCGTTGTAAAGCGCGGTAGCGAACGGGTCGCCGCCGTGCCACCAGCGCGCGGTGGTCTCATCACGCCCGAACCGCAGGTCGCGTGGCACGATCGTCAGGTCGGCTGGCGTCGGCGTGGCAGCGGTTGCAACGGACATTCGTTCCCTCCAAGGTCGCCCGTAACATTGGGGCTGCTGACAAGAATGTCAATTACTTCACCGAGGTCGCGCTTGCCGCAGGCCGAGAGCCGCGCCGCTGCGGTCGCGGCGGCGCGCGCCTTGCTGCGCGAGGAAGGCGCTGCAGCGGTGACGCTGAAGGCGGTCGCCGCTCGAGTCGGGCGGACTCACGCCAATCTGCTGCACCATTTCGGCTCGGCGGCCGGGCTCCATCGCGCATTGGCGGAAAGCATTGCCGCGACCGTCGCCGCCTCGATCGGTGAGGCGATCGGCAAGCGTCGCCGCGGCGAGGCCGACGTGCGCCATGTCGTCGACGCGATGTTCGACGCCTTCCGCGGCGAACAGGTCGGCGAGCTGATCGGCTGGATCGCGCTGACCCGCCAGCGCGAGGCGTTGGCGCCGGTGACCGACACGGTGGCGGCAATCCTCGCCGACTTCCGCGCGGATGGCGACAAGCGCGCGATGGACCAGGTGATCCTCGGGCTGGTGCTATTGGCGATCGGCGACAGCCTGGTCGGTCCCGAAATTGCGGCCGCCACTGGCGACGACCCGTCGGCGGTGCGCGATATCGCCGTCGCGCAGGTCCGGGCGTTGGTCGGCGACGATTAGTCGGTGCGCTTGGCGGGAAGCCGTCGCCCACCCTGCAGAATTGCAAGTGCCACCGCCTTGCCGTCTTCGAGCTGGAACTCGACTTTCGCATCAACTTCTTCAACCCGGAACGTGGTCGCGCTCTCTGCCACCAAATGGGTGATCGGTTGGTCGCCGAACTTGAGGGTCAGCCGGCCTTCGGCGTTGACCGCGACGACGATCGGCAATGGTCCCTGGTAGCGCCCTGCGAGCCGGTCGAGTTGGGCGCGCTCGAGCGTCACTGCCGGGGCCTCTGCCGGGATCGGGCCGGCGTAAGGGACGTCGGCGCTTTGGCGCGCGCCATCCGCGTGGAAGCGCATGACCGGCTTGCCGTCGCCGCCCCGCGCGATCTCGAACCAGCTCAGGCTGTCGGGGTAGAAGAAGCGGTTGCCGCCGGCCGGCAGCACCGCCATCGGTGAGCCGCCCGAGCGCAATGTGAACAGCTGGCCGTCGCGCAGGAAGAAGCGGCGCTCGAGGGCTCCGGCGCGATAGACGCCAAGCAGCGGCGTCACCGCCGCCGCGTCGAGCGGCACCGCGCTGAATTCCTCATAGGGTTCGCCGAGCGCAAGCGCGGCAAGCTTGCGGCTGACCGTTTTGGGAGCGGTCGCCGGCTCGTCGCTGTTGGCGAACACCGCGACGTAGATGTCCTGGTCGGGCAGGTAGAAGCCGTCGGTGGCGAAGCCGTTGATCCCGCCATCATGACCGATCGCCGGCCGCCCGCGCACGTCGCCCGGGGCCAGGCCGAACCCGTAGGGGATGGTGCGCCCGCCGGGAAGCACGGTCGGCTGGATCATCAACTGATAGCTGGCCGGCTTGACCACCTTGCCGGCATGAAGTGCGCGCGCCCAGACGGCGAGATCGGCGGCGGTGCCGACCAGGGCGCCTGCGGCATGGGGGAAGCTCATGTGGATCGGCAGCGGCGCGACCGGCTTGTCGTTGGCCGTGGTGTAGGGCTTGGGAATGCCCCGCTCGCCGTTGGCGGCGGCGCCGTAGCGCAGGCTGGCAAGGCCAAGCGGGCTGGCGATGCGCTCGTCGAACGCGACATGCCACGGCTTGCCGGTAACCTTCTCGACGATCGCGCCCAGCAGCACGTAGCCGCTGTTGCTATACTGCCAGTCGCTCCCCGCCGCGAAGGCCGGCGGCGCGGTGTCGAACAGGGCAATCATCTCAGCTGTGCTGTGTGGCTTGGCCGCATGGGTGAGGACGACGCCGGGCAAGGCGGTGTAGCTGAAGATGCCGGCGGTGTGGTTGAGCAGCTGGCGCACGGTGACGTCGGCGCCGGGCTTGGGGAAGTCGGGCACGAACTTGGCCAGCGGGTCGTCGAGCGACAGCTTGCCCTCGTCGGCCAGCTGCAGGATGAGGGCGGCGGTGAATTGCTTGGTGATCGAGCCGAGCCGGAACGGCATGGCCGGATCGAGCGGGAGCTTGCGCTCGACATCGGCGAGGCCGCGGCCGGCGGCGTAGATCGGGCGGCCCTTCTCGACCACCACCGCCACCGCGCCCGGCCCGTCGGCCGGATAAGCCTTGGCCAAGAGGGCATCGGCGCGCGCCTTAAAGTAGGCCGGAAGCGCCTGCGCCGGAGCGGCCGCCAGCGTTGCCGCGATTATCATTCCAAGAACCCGCATGGGTAACCCCTTTTCGCCATCAGCCGCCGTATTAGTTGTATAACACACCCGGGTCAAGGGACGGGTGTCAGCTCCAGGCGTCGCGGTACACGCGCAGGAGGTTGGCCCCCATCAGCTTCTCGATCCGCCGCACCGGCCAGCCGCGCCGTTCGAGATCGCGCGAGAGGCGGCGGTAGCGGTCGACGCTGTGATAGTCGGCGACGATGTTGAACACGTCGGGCGCTTCCCCGGGCGAGGCAATCCCGGCCTTGATCCGTTCGAGCACCCATTTGCGATGGAATTCGCGAGCCTCCGGGGTAAGGACGACCGGCAGCGGACCGTTGTCGGTGCCAATCGCAACATGGTCTTCGCCAGCGACGTTGGCGACATGCTCGACATGGCGCAGCAGGTCTTCGCCGCGCGGCCGGCTGTCGGGAACCAGGAACGGCATGAAGTAGACGCCGACCACGCCGCCCTTTTCGGCGACTGCGCGAATCGTGGCATCGTCCGTGTTGCGCGGATGGTCATGCAATGCCCTGGCCCCGGTGTGGCTGATAACCAGCGGACGCCTGGCCTGAGCTGCCCCCTCCGCCATCGTCCGGGCGCCCCCGTGGCTGAGGTCGAGAAGAAGCTTTTCCGCCTCGACCCGCTCGATCGTTGCGCGGCCCAATTTGGTGAGTCCGGCATTGCGCGTCTCGAGCGCGCCGTCGCCGGCGAGATTGGCGTTGTTGTACGTGAGCTGGACGGTGGTTACGCCCAGCGTCTTCATCTCCGCCAGCCGGTCGAGCGCGGGACCAACCATGACCGTGTCCTGCGTACCCAGGATCAAACCGTGCCTGCCCTCGCGCTTGGCCTTGAGGATGTCGGCGGCGCTGCGCACCAGCAGCAGCCGCTCCGGATTGGCGGCGAGTAGCGCCCGTTCGTCGGCAATAGATTGTTGAAAGACCGCCCACGGGTCCGGGACATTCCCGACCGGCAGAAGCGTGGTCCGGACCGCGGTAAGGCCGGTGGCAACCAGCCTGCTCCAGCTTTCGTCGGAAAGACGCGTGACGCCTTGCGGTGCTTCGGGGTCGCCGGACCCACTGAGGGCGTCGATGACGATCGCCCGGTCGAACCAATTGCCGGTGTGGCGCTTTGCCGGCGCGGGAGCGCCGGCCGCGAGAGCCGCCGCCGCGCCGCCGGCCAGCACGGAACGCCGCCCCATGTCCATCGTACGCCCCCCCTTTACCTGCACGACCATCATTCCGTGCCGCAGTCCCGTGGTCAATCGTCGGCTCGGCCACTAAAGGCTGGGGAATGCACTTTCTCGACCAGGCCAAGATCTTCATCCGCTCGGGCGCCGGCGGGCCGGGCGCGGTCAGCTTCCGGCGCGAGAAGTTTGTCGAGTTCGGCGGACCCGACGGCGGCAATGGCGGCAAGGGCGGCGATATCATCTTCGAGGCGGTGGCCGGCCTCAACACGCTGATCGACTTTCGCTACACCCAGCATTTCCGCGCCCCGCGCGGTCAGAGCGGCGCGGGCCGCAACATGACCGGCGCCGGCGGCGACGACCTCACCATCAAGGTGCCAGTCGGAACCCAGATCCTGGCCGACGACGAGGGGCGCAGCCTGCTCGCCGACCTGACCGAAGTCGGCCAGCGCATCACCTTCCTGAGGGGTGGCGACGGCGGGCGCGGCAACGCCAGCTACAAGACCTCGACCAACCGCGCCCCGCGCCAGCACGGCACCGGCTGGCCGGCCGAGGAGATGTACGTCTGGCTGCGCTTGAAGCTGCTCGCCGACGTCGGGCTGGTCGGGCTGCCCAACGCCGGCAAGTCGACTTTCATCAACGCCGTCACCAACGCCAACGCCAAGGTCGGCGCCTACGCCTTCACGACGACCCGCCCGCAATTGGGCGTGGTCAGCACCCGCGGCCGCGAATTCGTCGTCGCCGACATCCCCGGGCTGATCGAGGGCGCGGCGGAAGGCGCGGGGATCGGCGACCGCTTCCTCGGCCATATCGAGCGCTGCCGGGTGCTGCTGCACCTGGTCGACGCCAATGACGAGGATGTCGCGACCAGCTACCGGATCGTGCGCGACGAATTGGAAAGCTATGGCGCGGGTCTCATCGACAAGCCGGTGGTGGTGGCGCTCAACAAGGTCGACACGATCGACGAGGAATTGATCGAAGCGCTGTCGGGCGAATTGTCCGAGGCCAGCGGCCAGCCGGTGCTGGCGCTGAGCGCGGCGGGCGGAATCGGCATTGAACCGGTGCTCGACGCGCTGGTCCGGCACCTCGGCGACGAGGACCGGGCCGAGGCGGAGGGCGTGGAGGAGCAGGACTGGTCGCCGCTGTGAAGCTCGCGGTTACCGGGGGCACCGGTTTTGTCGGGGGGCATTTGCTCTCGGCCGCCGCGGATGCCGGGCATGAGGTTTGGGCCCTTACCCGTCGCCCGCAGCCGGCGCGTTCGGGGGTGGAATGGGTTCCAGGGTCGCTCGACGACGCCGCCAGCCTTGCCGCGCTGTGCGACGGCGCGGAGGCGGTGATCCATGTCGCGGGGGTGATCAATGCGCCGACCGCGGCGGAGTTCGAGGCGGGAAATGTCGGCGGGACCAAGGCGCTACTCGGCGCCGCCGCCACCGCCGGAGTGCGGCGGTTCGTTCACGTCAGCTCGCTCGCCGCGCGCGAGCCGCAGCTGTCGCTCTATGGCGCGAGCAAGGCGCGGTCAGAGGTAGCGGTCCAGACATCGCCGCTCGACTGGGCGATCGTCCGCCCGCCGGCGGTCTATGGCCCGGGCGACCGCGAAACGCTGGAATTGTTCAAGATGGCGCGGCGCGGGCTGGTGCTGCTTCCGCCCGAGGGACGGCTGTCGCTGATCCATGTCGCCGACCTCGCCCGCTTGTTGCTTGCGCTCGCCGCACCCGGTGCGCCCGGCGGCCTGCTGGTCGAGCCGGACGACGGCACCGCGGGCGGCTGGACTCACCGAGCGTTCGCGACCCAGCTCGGCGCGGCCTTCGGGCGCAATGTCACCGCGCTGTCGGCTCCGGCCGGACTGCTCCGAGCCGCGGCGCGGGTCGACAAGCTGGTGCGCGGGCGGAACGCCAAGCTGACCCCCGACCGGGCGTCCTATTTCGCCCATCCCGACTGGGTCGCGAGTCCGGCGCGCAAGGTGCCGGCCGAGCTGTGGCGAGCGGAAATCAAAACGCCGGAAGGCCTGGCGGAGACGGCCCGCTGGTACGAGCGCGAAGGCTGGCTCTAGCGCGGCGCGCCTAGAACAGGTCGAACAGCATCTGACCGGCGACCGCCAGCGCGGTCACCACCATGCCCCACAGGAAGAAAGTGAAGCTCCAGTAGAGCCAGCGATACTTGTCGTTGCGCAGGATGTGGCCGTGGTCCCACAGGTCTCGGGCGAGGCGCCGGTAGGTCTCCTCCTCCGACGACAGCACGCGCATCACCTCGTCGACATATTCCTCGCGCGGGCAATCGATGTAGCTTCCGAAGAACAGGATGTTGACCTTCTTGCCGGAGAGCGGGGCCTTGGCCTTGCGCATCCGGTTGGGGCGCACCGTCAGCACGCCGAAGATGGTCGCGACGAACGAGAACAGGGTCAGCACCAGCATCGGCACATTGGCCTTGCCCTCGGCGAGATTGCCGATCGACAAGGAGAAGACGACGAAGCTCGCGCCCAACAGGATCGACGCCTTGCTGTCGGCCATTTCCGACAGCGTCATGTTGGTCTGGTTGGCGGCCATCAGGAGGTTGTGGACCTCCTTCGGGAATTCGTAATCGGGATGGCCGACGCCGAGCAGCCGCCGCTCCTCGGCGGTCAGCGGCACCTTGCTCGGCTCGATCGGATTGTCACTCATGCGAAGCCTCTACCCCAGGCTGTCGATCAGGAATGCGGCGACGCTGGCCACCAGCCCGACGATGAAGATCGAATAGGCCCAGCGAAGCAAGCGGTATTTCTTGTGCGCCAGCACCTGGCCGTTCTGGTAGACGTCGCGCGCGACCATCTCGAGGAAGCGTGGCTGGTCGGCCAGCCGGTCGAGCATCTCCTCGACATATTCGGCCTCGGTCATGTCCGAAAAGCCGCCGAAGAACATCAAATTGCGCTCGCCGCCATCGCGCCGCGGGCCGCTGGCGATGCTCGGCATCACGGCGATCGCCGCGATCAGCGCCGACAGGAAGGCGGTGACGCCAAGCACTAGCATCGCCGGCGGCAGCACGCCGCCGCGCGCAGTGGCCTGCGCAACGCTGATCGTGAACACCACGAACGACGCGCCCATCAGCAGGCTGGCCTTGCGGTCGGCCATCGCCGACAGATGGTAATGCGCCTGGCTGGCGGTGCGGATCGCCTGGATCGCGTCGCCGCCGAACGTGCGCTTGGTGGCCGTGGCCATCGCCCTCCCCTTCCCCCACGGAGCGCCTCTTTTGCGCCCCATTCGATTGCGAAACGGCCGCTCGAACCCTAGGACCCCTGCCCATGACCGACCGTGACGAAACCGCGCGCAAGATCATTGCGCTGATCGAACCCTATAACAAGAAGGGGATCGCCGTCACGGAATCTACGCGCTTCGCCCAGGACCTGGAGTGGGACAGCCTGACCGTGCTCGACTTCGTCGCCGGGATCGAGGACGAGTTCGACATCCTCATCACCATGAACCAGCAGGCCGAGATTGAGACCGTCGGGCAATTGATCGACGCGGTCGGCGAGCTGAAGGGATAGCATGACACCCATGCCGTTCGTGTCGAGCAAGTTTCGAGCCTGTCGAGAACGGCGTCGAGACCCAGCCTGGTTGGACTTCTCGACGGGCGCATCTCGGCGTTGCTCGATGCTGCTCGCAGCGAACGGAATTAGGCGCCCATGACCGACCTCCTCAGCAAATTCGATCCGCTGATCGCGCAGCGCGAGGGGTTGCTGGCGACCGGGCTGACCGATCCGTTCAACCTGGTGATGGAGCGGGTCAAGAGCCCGACCGTCGCGATCTGCAACGGCAAGCGCACGATCCTGCTCGGCACCTACAATTACATGGGCATGACCTTCGACCCCGAGGTGATCGCCGCGGGCAAGCAGGCGCTCGAGGATTATGGCTCGGGCACGACGGGAAGCCGGGTGCTCAACGGCACCTACCAGGGCCACCGCGAATGCGAGGACGCGCTGCGCGACTTCTATGCGATGGACCATGCGATGGTCTTCTCGACCGGTTACCAGGCCAATCTCGGGATCATCAGCACGATTGCCGGCAAGGAGGACTATATCGTCCTCGACGTCGACAGCCACGCCTCGATCTACGACGGCTGCGCGCTCGGCAATGCGCAGATCGTGCCGTTCCGCCACAACGACATCGAGGCGCTCGAGAAACGCTTGAAGCGGCTTCCGCCCGAGGCCGGCAAGCTGGTCATATTGGAAGGCGTCTATTCGATGCTCGGCGACGTCGCGCCGCTCGACAAGATGGTGCCGCTGGCCAAGGCGCACGGCGCGATGGTGCTCGTCGACGAGGCGCATTCGATGGGCTTCATCGGCGAGCACGGGCGCGGCGTGGCCGAGGCGCAGGGCGTATTGGACGAGGTCGATTTCGTCATCGGCACCTTCTCCAAGTCGGTGGGGACGGTCGGCGGCTTCTGCGTTTCCAACCATCCCAAGTTCGAAATCCTGCGGCTGGTGACCCGGCCCTATGTGTTCACCGCGTCCTTGCCGCCGAGCGTGGTGGCGACCGCCGCGACCTCGATCAGGAAGCTGATGCACGGGGCGGACAAACGCCAGCACCTGTGGGACAATTCGCGCACGCTTCACGCGGGGCTGAAGCGGCTCGGCTTCACGCTCGGCACCGAGGAGCCGCAATCGGCGATCATCGCGGTGATCATGCCGGGGCTCGAGCAGGGCGCGGCGATGTGGGAAGCGCTGTTGAACGAGGGGCTCTACGTCAATCTGGCGCGGCCGCCGGCGACCCCGGCCAACATGACCCTGCTGCGCTGTTCGCTGTGCGCCGAGCATTCGGCCGAACAGGTCGAGGAGATCCTCGGCATGTTCGAGCGGGCCGGGCGCGCGACGGGCTGCATCAGCTGATCGCGGCCGACTCTTTCGCCCGAGTCCGCCGCGCGCTAGGGTAGCGCGATGGACGACGCTGGCGACGAAGCCCGGATCGACTGGCGCGGCCTTGGCGCCGCCGGTGCAGCGCTCATCGCAACACTCGTCCTCCTCGGCATGGTGATCCTGGTCGCCGTCTCCAACGACGCGCGCGAGCGGGCACTGGCCTCCGAGCGGCGGGCCTATGAAGTGGCGATGATGGCCAAGTCGGTCGGGGCGAGCATCTCGCGCGCCGAGGCCGCGCTCGGCCGCTTCGTGCTCGACGAGCAGGTCGCGACCACCGGCAACATCTATTACAGCCAGTGGCGGCTGGCGGGATACCAGATCAACCAGCTGCGAACGCTGGTCCGCCAGTCGAGCGCGCAGGTGCGGCGGGTCGACGAGCTCGACGCGCTCTATCGCGCGCGCAATGCCGAATTCTTCCCGGCGGCGCGGGCGGCGGCGACCAGCCAAGGCGATGTCGGGCCGCGCTATTTCTTCGCCGCGGGGGAGACCCCGACCGGCGGGCTGCTCGACAAGAAGCTCGACGAGATCGCCGATGCCGAGCGCGCCTCGCTGCGCGAGCGGATCCAGCAGAGCCAGTTCTTCTCGGCCGAGGCCGACCGGCTGACCGATTATCTAAGCTGGCTCGGCATCACGGTCGGGATCGGCGCGATCTTTTTGGGGGTGATCGCGGTCCAGGCATTCCGCCAGAATGCGGCGATGCGCAAGGAGGCCGAGGACGAGGCCGAGCGCGCGCTCGAGCTGGAGGAAAAGGTGCGCGAGCGGACCCAGGAGCTGTGGGCCGCCAACCAGGCGCTGAAATCCGAGGCGATCGAGCGGCAGGCGGCGGAGGCGCAGCTACGCCAGGTCCAGAAGATGGAGGCGGTCGGCCAGCTGACCGGCGGCATCGCGCACGATTTCAACAACATGCTGGCGGTGGTGGTCGGCGGGATCGACCTCGCTCGGCGGCGGCTGAGCGGCCCGCGCAAGGAGGTCCAGCACCACCTCACCAATGCGATGGAAGGCGCGACCCGGGCGGCGGCGCTGACCCGCCGGCTGCTGAGTTTCGCGCGGTCGGAGCCGCTGCTGCCCGAGCGGGTCGAGAGCGGCGAGCTGGTGGCGGGGATGTCGGACCTGCTCGACCGGACGCTCGGCGAGCGGGTCAAGGTGGTGACAAAGCTCGACCCGGCGGCGTGGCCGGTGTTCGTCGATTCGCATCAGTTGGAGAACGCCATCGTCAATCTCGCGGTCAACGCGCGCGACGCGATGGACGGCGAGGGCGTGCTGACCATCGCCACCGAGAATGTGACGATGGCCGCCAACGCGGTCGGCGACATTCGGCCCGGCGAATATCTCAAGCTGTCGATCAGCGACACCGGCTGCGGGATGAGCGAGGAGGTGAAGGAGCGCGCGTTCGAGCCGTTCTTCACCACCAAGCCGGTCGGCAAGGGCACCGGGCTGGGGCTGAGCCAGATCTTCGGCTTCGCGCACCAGTCCGAGGGCGAGGTCGGGATCGACAGCGCGCCGGGCGCGGGCACGACGGTGTCGCTCTATTTGCCGCGCACGCAATCGGCGGCGCCGGCGCGGACCCAGGCGCAGGCTGATCTCGCCGAGGCGGCGCTGCACGTGCCCGGCGCGCGGATCCTGCTGGTCGAGGACGATCCACGGGTGCGGAGTGCGACGATCGGGGCGCTCGAGGACCTAGACTATCAGCCGACCGCCTGCGCGTCGGGCGCGGAAGCGCTGGCGGCGTTCGATGCGCAAGAGTTTGACCTCGTCATCAGCGACGTCATCATGCCCGAGATGACCGGCCCCGAACTGATCAAGCGGCTGCGGGCCGAGCGGCCCGAGGTCGCGGTGCTGTTCGTCACCGGCTATGTCGGCGAGGGCGAAGGCGAGGACCTTGCCGGCCACGAGCTGCTGCGCAAGCCGTTCACGGTCAATGCGCTGGCGGCGGCGGTAGCGACCGCGCTCAACCGGCGCGAACCGCCTAGCGGATCGCGCCCGATCGCAAGAGCCGCGGCAAGAGGCTGAGCGCGCCTAGCAGCGGGTGGCGGCGCTGCCACGGCTTCAGCTGGAAATCGGTCCCGGCGTGACGGTTGATCTTCCACGCGATATAGTCCGCGCCGCCGGCATAGGTCGCGCTGGCCTTGGCGAGGCGGAGCACGCTCAAGGCCTTGCCCTGCACGCGGCGCAGCGGCCACTTGCCGGCATTGGCGGCGACGAGCGGCGCGGCGGCGGCGCCGAAGCGGCGGTAGCGATCGGGGTCGGATTCGACCACCGACACCCCCCTGCCCTTGCGCTCGGCGCGAAGCTCGGCGGAATAGGTCAGCGCGAAGGCGCGGCGCCACCAGTCGAGCGGGTCCTCGCCCTCGCGGCGGCCGGCGGCGCCGAGCAGCGTCGGCGCGGCCCTGGCGACGGCGGCAATCGCGCTTTGCCGAGCGCTGTCATCCGCTGCCCACACCAGCCGCGACGGCTGGGCGAAGCGCGCCCAGACGGAGACGTTGAGGGTCTCCGGCCCGCACAACCGGGCGAAGTCGGCCTCGCTGAGAACGGCATATTTGGCGGCCAGCCCGTCGTGGGTGAACGGGAAGACGTTGGGCGGGATCAGCGCGTTGGCGGCCGCCTGCCAGCGCTTCGGATAAGCGCCGCGATAGTCGGAGACGATGAGATAGAAATCGAGCATGGCGCCGTCGAGCGCGACGTCGCGCAGGCAGCTTCCGTAGAACAAGACCGAGCGGCTGGCGGAGCCGTGCTCGGCGGCGATCGCGGCGGCCATCGGCGCCACGCGCGGGTCGACCGGTTGGGAGAGTTCTTCGATGACGAGATCGGTGAGTTGCGTCATCCGAGTGTCGTCAGCTGGATTGCTTCGCTTCGCTCGCAATGACGAACATTGGATCTAGGCGGCGAGGCGGACGAACGAGAGGGGGGTGGCGCGGCGCAGGAAGATCGGGCGGCCGGCGGCGGCGTGGAACGTCTCGCCGTCGAGGATCACGCTCGAATCGCCTTCGATGCTGATCTCGTCGGCTTCCTCGACATGGACTCCGCTGAGCTTCGAGCGGCCAAGGCGACCGCGCAGGCTGGCGAAGAAGGCGCCGAGCAGCGAGCCCGGCCGCTGTTCGACCGCGACGAACTTGAGCGAGCCGCCGCCCTGGGTGCCGAGCTCGCCCGACAGCAGCAGCTTTTCGAGCGTCGTCACCGCGAGCAGTGCGAACTTGCCGCTGATCGCCGCGCCCTTGAGGAGCGAGATCTTGAGGTGCTGCGGCTCGGGCGGAAGGAACTTGGCCTTGAGCCCGACCACCTGGCGAAGCACCACCGCGACCGCGGTGATCGCGTGGCTGATGCCGTTGGGCAGGCCGAGCGGATAAATGCGGTTGCGGCAGTAGAGCATGATGTCGGCAAGGCCGGCGCCGCCGAGGAACATGCCGATCACCGGCTTGCCGCCGTCGTCGCCGTGGCTGAGCGCGATCATCTCGCGCGCCACCAGGCTCGAATCGAGGCCGGAGCGAGCGAGGTCGATCAGCCGCTCGAGGCTCTTCACCGGATCGCCGTGGATTCCGAGATCCATCGCGATGAGGTTGGTCTTGCCGCTCGGAAGCACCGCGACCGGCGGGGCGTCGCCCGAGAAATGGCCGCCGTTGTGGAGCTCGGTCAGCGCCGCCTGGACGGTGCCGTCGCCGCCGTTGATGACCAGCAGCCGCGGCTTGACCCGGGCGATGGTGCGCATCGCGTCGCCGATCTGGTGGGCGTGCTCGACCTCGTAATGGAACACGTCGGGATGTTCGGCGCAGAAGGCGCGGATGCGCGGCAATTGCGCGATATTGCCGGTCGAGCGCGGGTTCGACAGCAAGGCGACGCGCGGCCGCGGGCCGGTCGGCAGCGGCGCAGGGCGCGCGCCGTCGGCTGCGATTTCGGTCGTGGCGTGCCGTGAGGGCATGATTTTGCGCGGCGCTCGTCTATAGGGACAAGATTGTCGTCATGCGCTGATCGACGCGCTTTGCGGCCAAATGATGGTGTTGGAACGACAAAGTTGCGCAGTCTCGGCCTGATCGATCGCTATCTCGCGCGGACCATCGCCATCCCGCTGATCGGGACGCTGGTGCTGGCGGCGATGCTGCTGATCCTCGAAAAGATGCTCCGGCTGTTCGATTTCGTGGTCAACACCGGCGGTCCGCTGTCGGTGGTGTGGCGGATGCTGGCCAATCTGCTGCCCGAATATTTCGCGCTCGGGATACCGATCGGGCTGATGCTCGGTATCCTGCTCGCCTTCCGCAAGCTCGCATTGTCGTCCGAGCTCGATGCGCTGCGCGGGATCGGGATCGGCTTCGGCCGGCTGCTGCGCGTGCCCTATTTCTACGCGTTGGCGCTGATGGTGCTCAACATCGTCATCGTCGGCTGGGTCGAGCCGTATGCGCGCTACCGCTACGAGGGGCTGCGCTTCGATTTGCGATCGGGCGCGCTCGGCGCATCGATCAAGGTCGGCGAGTTCAACACGCTCGGCGAGCGGCTGACCTTGCGGATCGACGAGAGCGCCAATGACGGCACGCAGCTCAGCGGCATCTTCGTCGCGGTCGACGACAAGAGCGGCACCAAGATCGCCGCCACCGCCGAGGGCGGAAGGTTCCTCGCCACCGATGATCCGGAGACGATCATCTTCCGCTTGAAGCAGGGCCGGCTGGTGCAGGACGCGCCCGGCTTCGCGACGCCGCGGACCCTGTCGTTCGACAGCTACGATCTGCCGATCAGCGTTCCGGCCGGCGACCGCTTTCGCGGGCGCGGCAACGACAAGGACGAGCTGACCCTGCCCGAAGTGGTGCGGGTCGCCGGCGACGGCGCGACCGCCAAGGACCGGCTGGAAGCCCGTGCCAACCTCCATTTCCGGCTGGTCGAGGTGGTGATGATGCTGATGCTGCCGCTGCTTGCGGTGGCGCTCGCGGTGCCGCCCAAAAGGAGCAGCTCGGCGCTCGGCATCTTCCTCGGTATCGTGATGGTGGTGACCTATCACAAGGTCAATCAATATGCCGAGCAGATGGGGTCGCAGGGCAAGTTTGTGCCCGAGCTTGCGCTGTGGCTGCCGCTGGTCGCCTTCGCCGCGCTGATCGGCTGGATGTACCATGTGCTGGCGAACCGCCCGGGCGGCCAGCCGATCGGCACGCTGGAATGGGCCGCGGCGCGCGCCGGCCGCGCGCTTCGCCGGCTGCTCCCGGCGCGCAAGGCGGCAACATGAGCGGGCTCGACTTCCTCCCCTCGCGGCGGATCGCGCTGTACCTGACGCGGCTTTTCCTGACCCGCACGCTGGCGGTGCTGGTGCTGCTGGTGCTGGTGCTGATGAGCCTCGACCTGCTCGGCGAATCGGGCAAGATCCTGCGCGTCGAGGGCAATGGCGAGGCCGAGCTGTGGCGCTATGTCAGCTTGCGCGTGCCGCTGCTGATCCAGCGCTTCCTGCCGTTCTCGGCGCTGCTGGGCACGCTGATCGCGCTGGTCAGCCTCAACCAGAACAGCGAGATCGTGGCGATGAAGTCGGCCGGCCTGTCGGCGCACCAGATCCTCGCGCCGATGCTGCTGGCGAGCCTTGGGCTGGCGGGCATCGCCTTCGCGTTCAACGAGGCGGTGGCGGTCGATTCGACGCGGACGGTCAATGCGTGGAGCGACAACGACTATGAGCCGCTCAAGGCCGACAGCGGGGTGCAGTCGAACGTGTGGGTGCGCAGCGGCGACGATTTCGCGCGCGCCAAGCTGGTCGTCGGGCGCGGGGCAAATGTGCAGCTGCGCGGTGTGACGCTCTATCAGCGCGAGAATGACGCTTTAGCGCGGATCGTCGAGGCCGAGCGCGGCGTGCGCTCCGGCGCGGGCTGGCGGCTCGAGGACGTGCGGATCTACGACAGCAACATGAACGTAGTGCGCCGGCAGGCGGCGCTGGACGCGCTCGGCGGGGTCACGCCTGACCGCTTCAACCTCGCCAAGGTCCGCGCCGACGAGCAGGACGTGGTGCGCCTCAAGCAGTCGATTGCCGAGCTCGAGGCGGCGGGGCGGCCGACCGACGAGATCCGCGCCGGCTTTTGGCACAAGTTCAGCGGGCCGCTGTCGGTGGTGCTGATGCCGCTGCTCGCCGCAATCGCTGCCTTCGGACTGGCGCGATCGGGCAAGGTGCTGCTGCGCGCCGCGGCGGGAATGGCGCTGGGCTTCGCCTTCTTCGTGGTCGACAATTTGAGCCTCGCGCTGGGCAATGCCGGCGCCTATCCGGGGTGGCTCGCCGCCTGGGCGCCGCTGGCGCTGTTCGCGATGATCGGCGAGGCGATTCTGGTCAGGAGCGAGGAGTAGCGCCGCGCCACGAGGCGGCTGCGAGGCGGCCGACGAGGGGGAGGAGGCCGCGGCGGTTGCTGTTGTGGTAGACCGAGGTCTCGTCGAGCTCGGCGACCAGCCGCCGGTGGGCGGTCGGAAGCGCGTGGTACGGGATTCCCGGAAGAAGATGGTGGAGCGCGTGGTAGCGCAGCCCGACCGGCGCCCACAGCTCGCCCCAGATGCCCGGCGGGGGGACGTTGATGGTGTCGAGATATTGCTCGGTGACAGACATCGGCTCGCCCTCATTCTCCCACAGATGGGCAACGAGGGTGCGGACTTGGTTGAGCAGCATGACTCCGGCGGCGATGGCGAGGAAGATTCCGAATGCGCGCAGCGGGATGATGCCGGTGGCGGTGAGCGCGAGGAGCGAGATCGCCCACAGGCTGGCGGCGCCCTCCATCCAAGCCCACTGGCGGGCGAAGTCGCCCTCGGGCGGCTTGCGCCGGAACAAGGGGTTGATCTGAAGGCCGGAGAAGCGGCCGACGACCAGCGCGCGCAGCTTGCGGCTGAGCAGCGACAGGGGCGTCAGGACGGCGAAGCGGAACAGGAGCGCGACCGGGGCGAACACCGAGGCGATAACGAACAGCGGCAGGGTCCACGGGCGCATCAGCGCGAGCGGCAGATATTCGGGGTCCTCGACCGTGCCGTAGCGGATCTTGGCGTGGTGGAGGTTGTGGATGCCTTCGTAGAGGAACGAGGGCACCAGCAGCGGAACGCCGACGAGCGCGTTCCACGCCAGCCGGAAGCCGGGCAAGGCGCCGGCCTTGATGTGGGTCAGCTCGTGGATGAACGAGCCGGCGCGGTACAGCGCGAGGATCGCGACCAGCGCGGCGACGAGGGTCCAGCCGAGCGACGGCGCGAGGATCGCGGCGGCAAGCGCGCCATAGCCGAGCGCGGCCGAGCCGAGCAGGTCGCTCCAGTAGATCGCGGCGCTTGGCGCGTTGAGCTCGCGGGTCAGGCCGGCCGCGGCGCGCAGCATCGCCTTGTCGTCGGCGCGCGCGCCGTCAGGGAAGGTCATCGTGTTCATCGAAATGTCCAGCGGGGCGCTTGCCCCAACATCGTGGCACGAACATGGCCATGCCCTCCCAGCCATTCAACAGCTTAGCGCAGACTGAACGGTGACAAGGCGCGGGCGAGCCTCTAGTCGAACCTCATGCCGCTGACCGCCGCCAACGCCTCGCGCGAAATCATCGTCGGGCTGCACGACGTGATGGCGCGGCGGATGAGCGCGCAGGCCAAGCTCAACACGGTGGTCGACCTCATCGCCGACAAGCTGGCGAGCGAGGTGTGCTCGATCTATCTGCTGCACGACGGCAAGCTCGAGCTCTACGCCACCCACGGGCTGCGCAGCGAGGCGGTGCACGTGACCCGGCTGGCGCTCGGCGAGGGGCTGGTCGGGACGATCGCCGCCGAGGGACGGATCCTCAACCTCGACGAGGCGGCGAGCCACCCGGCGTTCGCCTATCGGCCGGAGACCGGCGAGGAGCGCTTCCACAGCTTCGCCGGGGTGCCGATCGTTCGGCGCGAGAATGCGATCGGGGTGCTCGCGGTGCAGCACGCCGAGCCGCGCTGCTACGAGAATGTCGAGATCGAGGCGCTCCAGACGGTGGCGATGGTGCTGTCGGAGATGATCGCCAACGCGCGGCTGGCCGACGGCGGGCGGCGCGGTCGCGGCGAGACCGGGGCGCAGCGGCTGACCGGCCTCAAGCTGGTCACCGGGATGGCGCGCGGGGTGGCGGTATTTCACCAGCCGCGGGTGGTGGTCGAGCATACCGTCGCCGACGATATCGAGGCCGAGCGGGCGCGGGTCTATTCGGCGTTCCGGCGGATGCGCGAGCAGATCGATCACATGACCCGCGACGCCGAATTCGGCACGGTCGGCGAGCACAACGAGATCCTCGAGACCTACAAGATGTTCGCCTATGACGAGGGCTGGTCGAGGCGGATCAACGAGGCGATCGACAGCGGGCTGACCGCCGAGGCGGCGATTGAGCGGGTCCAGCAGCGCACCCGCGCCAGGATGCAGGACATCGACGATCCGCTGCTGAAGGAGCGGATGCACGATCTCGAGGACCTGTCCAACCGGCTGCTCAGGATCGTCAGCGGGCGGATGGGCACCGCGGCCAAAACCGGGTTGCAGAAGGACACCGTGCTGATCGCCCGCAACCTCGGGCCGGCCGAGCTCTTGGAATATGACCGGCGGCGGCTGAAGGGCGTGGTGCTGGAGGAAGGATCGCTGACCGCCCACATGACGATCGTGGCGCGGGCGATGGGCGTTCCGGTGGTCGGCAAGGTCGGCGACATCCGCCACGTCGCCGGCGAGGGCGACACGATTTTGGTCGACGGCGACAACGCGTCGGTGGTGGTGCGCCCGACGCGCGCGCTGACCCAGGCGTTCGAGCAACGCATGGCGATGAGCCAGAAGCGCCGCGCCCAGTTCGCAACGCTGAAGGACAAGCCGGCAGTGACGCTCGACGGCACCCAGGTGTCGCTGATGGTCAACGCCGGCCTGGCCGAGGACGCGGCGATGCTCGAGGCGTCGGGCGCGGACGGGATCGGCCTGTTCCGGACCGAATTCCAGTTCCTCGTCTCGGCCTCGCTTCCCGGCCGGCAAAGCCAGGTCAAGCTCTACAAGTCGGTGCTCGACCTGGCCGGCGACAAGCCGGTCATCTTCCGCACCGTCGACATCGGCGGCGACAAGGCCCTGCCCTATCTGTCCGACGTGCGCGACGAGGCGGAGAACCCGGCGATGGGGTGGCGCGCGCTGCGCCTCAGCCTGGAGCGGGCGACGCTGATGAAGGCCCAGGCCCGCGCGCTGATCGAGGCGGCGGCCGGAAAGACGCTCCACGTGATGTTCCCGATGGTCAGCGAGCCGTGGGAATATGAGGAAGCGCGCGCGCTGTTCGAGGAGCAGCTGGAGTGGGCCAAGACGGCGCGGCGGCCGCTTCCGCGCGCGGTGAAATTCGGCGCGATGCTCGAGGTGCCGAGCCTGGCCGAGATGCTCGACGTGCTTTTGCCGCGGGTCGACTTCCTGTCGATCGGGACCAACGACCTTACCCAATTCCTGTTCGCCGCCGACCGCGCCGACCCGCGGCTGGCCGAGCGCTACGACTGGCTGAGCCCGTCGATCCTGCGCTTCCTGAAGCGGATCGTCGACCAGGCCGACGCCGCCGGCGTGCCGGTCAGGGTGTGCGGCGAGATGGGCGGCCGGCCGCTCGAGGCGCTGGCGCTGATCGGCATCGGCATCCGCAATTTCTCGATCACTCCGGCGGCGGTCGGGCCGATCAAGGCGATGGTCCGGTCGCTCAACGAGCATGACACGAGCGCGCGCATGGCGCGGCTGCTGGCCAATCCGGCGCCCGATTTGCGCAAGCGGCTCAGCGATTGGGCCAAGCGGCACCGGGTCGCGCTCGGCTGACCATTGACAGCCCTTGCGCCGATCCTGACAAGCAAGGGCGACGATCGGCGCCGAGGGGAGTAGAGCATGGACGACGGCGAAATTGTCGAGGACCGCCCGGCCGCAACGGTCGGCCAGCAATTGCGGGCCGCGCGCAAGCGCCTCAAGATGTCGCTCGAGGATGTCGCGACCAGCACGCGGATCCCGACGCGCCATCTCGAAAGCCTCGAGAACAGCGAGTGGGACAAGCTTCCGGCGCCGACCTATACCATCGGTTTCGCCAAGAATTACGCCGCCGCGGTCGGGCTCGACCGGCGCCAGGTGGCCGAGGATTTGCGCGCGGAAATCGGCGGCACCCGGCCCGTGACCCACGCATCCGAACTGTACGAGCCGGCCGACCCGGCGCGGTCCTTCCCCAAATGGCTGCTGCTCGCGGCGGCGATCGCGGTCATCGCCGTGGTGCTAGGGGCGCGCTGGTGGCAGAGCCGCGAATATAGCGAGGACGCCCAGGTGTTCGCCGACAATGCGCCCCCGGAGGCCGCGGCGGCCAACGCCGCAGTGCCGGCCGCGCCCGCGCCAGCGGCGACCGGGCCGGTGGTGCTGACCGCCAACGAGGAAGTGTGGCTGCAGGTCAAGGACGGCGCGACGACGCTAAAGGAGGGCGTGCTCCAGTCCGGCCAGAGCTTCGAGGTGCCGGCGAGCGCGGTCAAGCCGGTGCTGACCACCGGCAAGCCCGAGGCGCTGCGAATCGCGGTCGGGACCGCCGACGCGCCGCCGGTCGGGCCGGCCGCGACCACCGTCAGCAACGTCAGCCTGCTGGCGCGCGATTTGATGAACCGGCCCGCCGCTCCGGCGGCCGCGACCTCTCCGGCGGCCACTCCGCCGGCCCCCGCCAACCCGTGATGTTCAGCGCCGGTCAAGCCCGGCGCGGCGACCATCGCGCCACCCATTTGACCCGCCGACAGGGACCAGAATGAAGCTTCGTCACGCCTTGCTTGCCGCCACGCTCTCCGCCGCCTTGCTGAACCCGGCAATGGCCCAGCGCCGACCGCCGACCCCCGAGCAGCGCATCGACCGGCTGGAGCGCGGGCTGCGCCAGATGCAGGAGCGGGTCTACGGTCGCAATCCGCCGGCCAGCACCGCCGGCTTTGCCGACGACCCGGCGGCGACGCTGACGATCACCAACCAGCTCAGCGCTCGCCTCGACGCGATCGAGAAGCAGATGGCCGAGGCGGTCAGGCTGGGCGAGGAAAGCAGCAACCGGGTCGCGACGCTCGAGGCCGAAGTGGCGCGGATGCGGGCCGAACTCGAGAAGCGGCCGGCCGCGGCGGAGCCGGCCGTGGAGCCCGCGACCGAGACCGCCGAGGCCGATCCCGCGGCGCCGGAGCCCGACGCCGCGCCGCCGCCACGCGCCGCCACCGGCGATTTCGCGACCGCCGGCGAGGAAGCCTACGACCGCGGCTATCAATTGTGGCTGGCCAAGCGCTACGACCAGGCGATCACCGCGCTTCGGGCGATGGCCTCGTCCTTTCCCGGCCACCGCCGGGTGAGCTGGGCCAATAACCTCGCCGGCCGCGCCTTGCTCGACAAGGGGCAGTATCGCGCCGCGGCCGAGGCTTTGCTCGCCAATTATCGCTCCAACCCGCAGGGCGAGCGCGCCGCCGACAGCCTGTTCTACCTCGGCCAGGCGAGCTTCCGACTGAAGCAGCCGCAGCAGGCGTGCCGGGCCTATTCGGAGCTCGAGAATGTCTATGGCGCCAATCTGCGCGCCGAGCTTCGGCGGCTGCTCGGCCCGGCCAAGGCCGAGGCCAATTGCGGCTAGCGTCATTGCGAGGCGCGCAGCGCCGCGGCAATCCAGCGGCGGACATCTGGATTGCTTCGCTACGCTCGCAATGACGAACTTTCCTTGACCGAAGTCTTGAGGCCTTCAACTGAACTGACCGACCGCTTCGCGGCGGACCTTGATGCGCTGGTCGAGCCCGAGACGCGGCTTGGGATCGCGGTGTCGGGCGGGCCGGACAGCGTCGCGCTGCTGCTGCTCGCCGCCGCCGCCCGGCCCGACCGAATCGAGGCGGCGACGGTCGATCATCGGCTTCGGCCGGAGAGCGCAGGCGAGGCGCGGTTCGTCGCCGACCTGTGCCGCCGGCTCGGCGTCGCGCACCATATCCTGACGGTGACGGTGGCCTCCGGCGCGAGCCTGCAGGCGCAGGCGCGCCATGCCCGCTACCGGGCGCTCAACGACTGGGCGATCGAGCAGTCGCTGGGCGCGGTGGCGACCGCCCACCATGCCGACGACCAGGCCGAGACGCTGCTGATGCGCCTCGCCCGCGGGGCGGGCCTGTCGGGACTCGCCGCGACCCGCCGCAAGCGATTGCTCGACCGCGACATCTGGCTAGTTCGGCCGCTGCTCGACTGGCGCCGGGCGGAGCTGCGCGCGATCGTCGAGGCGGCCGGGATCGAGCCGATCGACGACCCCGCTAACCGCGACCCGCGCCACGACCGCGCGCGCTTCCGCGGGCTGGTCGAGCGCGCCGACTGGGCAGAGGCAGACCGGCTGGCGTCGTCGGCGCGCTGGCTGGCGGATGCCGAGGAAGCGATCGAATGGTCGGTCGCCGGGCTGGCCGAGGCGCGGGTGCGCGAGGTCGGCGGAGGTATCGAAGTCGAAGCCGGCGGTCTGCCGCGCGAGCTCCAGCGGCGCTTGCTGCTGGTGGCGTTCGACCGGCTTGGCGCGGTGCGGCCGCGCGGACCGCAGCTCGAGCGGGCGATGGCGGCGCTGGCTGGCGGTCGGACGGTGACCTTGGCTGGGCTCAAGATGAGTGGCGGCGGAACGTGGCGCGTGTCCGCGGCGCCGCCGCCGCGCTAGGTGATCAGATCCGGCGCCGAGCGGCCGGTGTGGCGCGCGATCCCGGCGACCTCCTCGGCGATTTCGGCAAGCGGGCCAAGCATCTCGTCGACTTGCGCGTCGAGCCGGCCGCCCGGCGCTTCGAAGCGGTCGAGATAGGCGCGCAAGGTGGCGCCCTCGGTGCCGGTGCCCGACAGGCGGAAAATCACGCGCGAGCCGTCGGTGAAGGGGATGACGATGCCCTGTCCGCGGCTCTCCGAGCCGTCGACCGGGTCGCGGTAGGCGTAGGGCGCGGCGCCGGCGACGGTGAATTCGCCGAAGCTTCGGCCGCATAGCGCCGGACAGGCAGCCTCGAGCTCGGCCATCAATGCGTTGGCGGCTTCCACCGGCAGCGCCTCGTAATCGTGGCGCGCGTAATAATTGCGGCCGTGAGTCGCCCAATGGTCGCGCGCGATCTCGGCGACCGACTGGCCGCGTGCGGCGAGGATGTTGAGCCACATCAACACCGCCCACAGCCCGTCCTTTTCGCGCACATGGTCCGAACCGGTGCCGGCGCTTTCCTCACCGCACACTGTTACCAGCCCGGCGTCGAGCAGACTGCCGAAGAATTTCCACCCGGTCGGGGTCTCGAACATGCCGATACCGAGGCGGCGCGCGACCTGATCGGCGGCGGTGCTGGTCGGCATCGAACGCGCAATCCCGGCGATGCCGCCGCGGTAGGCCGGGGCGAGGTGCGCGTTGGCGGCGATCATCGCCAGCGAATCGGACGGATTGATGGGAAGGCCGCGGCCGATGATGAGGTTGCGGTCGCCGTCGCCGTCGCTCGCCGCGCCGAGATCGGGGGCGTCGGGCCCCATCATCAGCGCCGCCAGCTCGGGCGCGTGGGTAAGGTTAGGGTCGGGATGGCCGCCGCCAAAATCCTCGAGCGGGGTGCCGCGGCGGACGGTGCCGGGCGCGAAACCGAGGCGGCGCTCGAAAATATCGTGGGCGTAGGGGCCCGTGACGGCGTTCATCGCGTCGAACGCGAAGCTTCCGCCAGCCTCGCGCCAGCGGCGGATGGCGGCGAAGTCGAACAGGCTTTCCATCAGCTCGGCATAGTCCGCGACCGGATCGATCACCTCGACCTCCATCGCGCCGATGCGCGTGGCGCCTAGGCGATCTAGCTCAATATCGGGCGCGTCGATCGTCAACCAGCGGTCGATCTCGAGCGTCCGCCGGTAGACCGCCTCGGTCACCGCTTCGGGCGCCGGGCCGCCGTTGGCGACATTGTACTTGATCCCGAAGTCCGCGTCGGGACCGCCCGGATTGTGGCTGGCCGAGAAGATCAGCCCGCCCGCCGCGCCGTTCTTGCGAATCAGGTGGCTCGCCGCGGGGGTCGAGAGAATGCCGCCTTGGCCGACGATGGCGCGGGCGAAGCCGTTGGCGGCGGCGATGCGCAGAGCCTGCTGGATGACGGTGCGGTTGTGGAAGCGCCCGTCGCCGCCGACCACCAGCGCCGCGCCCGCGCCGGGCGGGGCGACGTCGAAGATCGATTGCAGAAAATTTTCGGTGTAATTGGGCTGCTGGAACACGCGCACCTTCTTGCGCAGGCCGCTGGTGCCGGGCTTCTGGCCCTCGAACGGGCGGGTCGGGACGGTTCGGATCATGGTCTGGCCTTGGCTGGGTTCGCGGCCACTTGCCAATGGGGGGCGCGAAAAGCCAGCGGGCGTTCCATTGTCATTAAGCAGCGAAGGCCTATCTTGGCCGCGACAGATATGAGAGCGACCCAATGAACGAGAAAAAGCCGGCCAATCCGTGGACCAAGTCGCTGCTGATCTGGATGGCGATCCTGCTCGGCATCGTCCTGTTCTTCCAGTCGTTCGGCGGGGCGCGCGAGCCGGCCGGGGCGGCGATGACCTATTCGGAGTTCGTCAACCAGGTCAACGAAGGCAATGTCCAGAGTGTCATCGTGTCGCGCGCGACCAACGGCGACGCCTCGATCAGCGGCCGGCTCGACGACGGCAAGACGTTCAAGACGATGGCCCCGGCCGATGCGCAGGTCACCCCGCTGCTGGTCGAGAAGGGCGTCGCGGTCCAGGTCAAGGCCGAGGAAGGCGCCAGCATCTGGATGCTGCTGCTCTACAATTCACTGCCGTTCATCCTGATGATCGGCATCGCCATCTTCATCATGCGCCAGATGCAGAAGAATGCCGGCGGCGGCGCAATGGGGTTCGGCAAGAGCCGGGCGCGGATGCTCACCCAGAAGGAAGGCAAGGTCACCTTCCAGGACGTCGCCGGGATCGACGAGGCGCGCGAGGAACTCCAGGAGATCGTCGAATATCTGAAGGACCCGGGCAAGTTCGCGCGGCTCGGCGGCAAGATCCCCAAGGGCGCGCTGCTGGTCGGCAGCCCCGGTACCGGCAAGACGCTGCTGGCCCGTGCCATCGCCGGTGAGGCGGGCGTCCCGTTCTTCACCATCTCCGGTTCGGACTTCGTCGAGATGTTCGTCGGGGTCGGCGCGAGCCGCGTGCGCGACATGTTCGAGCAGGCCAAGAAATCGGCGCCGTGCATCGTGTTCATCGACGAGATCGACGCCGTCGGCCGCCATCGCGGCGCGGGCCTCGGCAACGGCAATGACGAGCGCGAGCAGACGCTCAACCAGCTGCTGGTCGAGATGGACGGCTTCGAGGCCAATGAGGGCATCATCATCATCGCCGCCACCAACCGGCCCGACGTGCTCGATCCGGCGCTGCTTCGCCCCGGCCGGTTCGACCGCCAGGTGGTCGTTCCGCGCCCCGACATCGAGGGCCGCGAGCAAATCCTCCAGGTGCATATGAAGAAGGTGCCGCTGGCGCCCGACGTCGACCCGCGCACCATCGCCCGCGGAACTCCGGGCTTCTCCGGCGCGGACCTCGCCAACCTCGTCAACGAGGCGGCACTGCTCGCCGCGCGCAAGGGCAAAAGGCTGGTCGCGATGAGCGAGTTCGAGGAAGCCAAGGACAAGGTCATGATGGGCACCGAGCGGCGCTCGATGGTGATGACCGAGGACGAGAAGAAGATGACCGCCTATCACGAGGCGGGACATGCCGTGGTCGCGCTGCACGAGCCGGCCAGCGACCCGATCCACAAGGCGACGATCATCCCGCGCGGCCGCGCGCTGGGCATGGTCATGCGCCTGCCCGAGCGCGACAATTATTCCTATCACCGCGACAAAATGTACGCGAACCTCGCCGTCGCGATGGGCGGCCGGGTCGCCGAGGAAGTGGTGTTCGGCTACGACAAGGTCAGCTCCGGCGCGTCGAGCGACATCAGCTACGCGACCGGCCTGGCGCGCGACATGGTGACCCGCTGGGGCATGTCCGACGAGCTTGGGCCGCTGCAATATGCCGAGGCCGACGAGGAAGTGTTCCTGGGCTATTCGGTCAATCGCCAGAAGAACATGTCGAACGAGACCGCGCAGGCGATCGACAAGGAAATCCGGCGCATCGTCGAAAGCGGATACGACCGCGCCAAGAGCGTGCTCGAGACCCATCGCGACGAGCTCGAAAAGCTGGCCCAGGCGCTGCTCGAATATGAGACGCTGAGCGGCGACGAGATCAAGACGATCCTCGCCGGCGGCTCGATCGACCGCGGCGGAAGCTCGGCCCCGGTGATCCCGACCGCGGGCAATTCGATCCCCAAGGCCAAGCGTCCCGGCCGCGGCATCGGCGGAGCAGCGCCCGCGGCGGGCTAGGCGTTCAAAAAGGGTTCATCCCAACGCCGCTCTACGGCTCCTTTCCGTCGGGAGGGGTAAACTGATGAAATTCCGTGATCTCGCGCTTGGCGCCGCGCTGCTTGTAACGCCGCTTGCCGCCGCTTCAGCGATGCCGGTCGCGACCTTCCTCGCCAAGGCCGACGCGCTCGAGAAGAAGGGCGCGATGGCGGTCTTCTCGAAGGACCTCAAGCTGCTGATGAACCAGGTCAAAAAGGACGCTGGCGAACTGTCCGCCGCGAACAAGGCTGCCGCTGCGGCCGGCAAGCCCAAGGCCTATTGCACGCCGGGCGGGGTCAAGTTGAGCAATCGCGACGTGCTCGCGGCAATGCGTGCCGTGCCGGTCGCGCAGCGCGCCACGACCAGCTCGAAGGACGCGCTCAAGGCGCATCTCGCGCGGCGCTATCCCTGTTGAGCGCTCGCCGAGCAGGCAATTCCCTTTCGCGCCTTGATGTGCATGATCGCGCCGCAAGGGGGCGGTTGACGATGCGCACTTTAGTGGCTGGGTTGATTATCGTCGGACTGGCCGCTCCGGCTGCCGCGCAGAAGATGAACGCGGAGGAATTCCATCGCCGCGCCGACGCGCTTCACAAGAAAGGCAGCCGGGCGCTGCTGTCGATGGGCGAGATCCGCGCTTTGACCAAGGAAGTGCGCGCGGCAGGCGAGCTGATCAAGGCGCGCCGGATCGCTGCCGAGAAGGCCGGCGAGAAGCCGCGCTACTGCCCGCCCAAGGGCGCCAGCCGGCGGATGGGCACGGATGAATTCATGGCCCGCCTGTCGGCCATCCCGCGGCCCGAGCGCCAGGCGATCGACATGGCCGAGGCGTTGAACCGCATCCTGGCGACCAAGCACCCCTGCTAGTTCATCGCTCCGATCGCCAGCGTGACTAGCGAGAACAGCACCGCCGCGACGAAGGCGAAGATGGTGAGTGCGATGGTCCGCAGAAGCGCGCTCCACCAACGCAATTGATAGGCGCCCTTCAACTGCCGGTACATGTGGATCGGCGGGACGAAGGCGAGCAGGCCGGTCCAGCCGGGCCGGCCGGCCAGCACCAGCAGTCCGCCGGCGACGACCAGCATCATCATGAACGACAGCGAGTAGGTGACGAACACCGTGTGGTCGTAGAGTTTGAAGCGGCGGTAGAAGGGGAACAGCAGCCACAGGAACGGCACGCTCAACGGGATCAGCAGCCAGCTGAATTTGGACGCGGCATCCTGGATGTTCCTGACGAACCCTTGCGGGTCGCGCTGCGCCTTTTCGATGACCGGGCGCAGGAGCGCGGGCACCTCGCCATCGCCGGGATCGAATTCGACCGCGCCGGTCGTGCGAACGCGGCTGAGGTCGGCGATGTCCTCCCGGCGGTTGGCGATGTTGCGGTCGATCGCGGCGGTGCTGCGGCCTTCGGCAACCGCCCTGCGGCGCTGTCGCTCGAGCCAGTCGAGCTTGCGCTGCTCGTCGTTGAGCGCGGTTTCGATGTTGGAGCGCACCGCGCCCTCGACGTTGGGCGACAAGGTGCCGGTCGAATTGAGCACGGCGAACATCAGGAACACGGTGAACAAATAAATCGCGACCGGCGATACGAAGCGCGCGCGCTCGCCCTGGATGTAGCGGCGGGTCATCTCGCCCGGGCGCCAGACGAGCATCGGCAGGGTGCGCCAGATCTTGCCTTCGAAGTTGAACAGCCCCTGGACGAAGTCGGAGACCAGCGAGCGCAGATTGCGGTGGAGATGCGCCTTTTGGCCGCACCGGTGACAATAAGCGCCGGTCAGCGGGGTCCCGCAATTGAGGCAGTCGCGCTCGTGGAAATGGCCGTCGTCGCGCTGCTCGCCGTGATAGGGCTCGACCGCGCGCCCGGCCATCGCGCCGGTGACCGCCTCTCCTACCCCTTCAAGTCCTGTCATGCTCGGCCCCCCGCTGGCATATTATGCCGGGCCCAGCGGTCATGCTAGCGGGTTGCTGATGGCGCGCATCGGGCTTCTCGGCGGATCGTTCAATCCGGCCCATGTTGGGCACCGGCGGGTCAGCCTGGCGGCGCTCGACGCGCTCGGGCTCGACGAGGTGTGGTGGCTGGTCTCGCCCGGCAATCCGCTCAAGGCGGCGGCGGGCATGGCGCCCTATGAGGCGCGGCTTCGTTCAGCCCGGGCAATGACGAGGCGAAGCCCGATCCGGGTCAGCGATTTCGAGCGCCGGGCGGGCACGCGCTACACCGTTGACACCCTCGCCGCGCTGGGGAAGGCCTACCCCCAGCACCGCTTCATCTGGCTGATGGGCGAGGACAGTGTGGCCCAATTCCATCAGTGGAAGGACTGGCGGAGGCTGGCGCGACAGGTGCCGATTGCCGTCATTTCCCGCCCGGGCTATGATGACGATGCCCGCGCGGCGCGCGCGATGGGCTGGCTGCGGTGGTTCGTCCGCCCCGCGGCCATGGCTCGCAACTGGACGGCGTGGAGTGCACCGGCGATCACCTTCCTTCGCCTGCCGCCCGACCCGACCTCGGCCACCGCCTTGCGCGCCCGCAATCCCGATTGGCATCGCCGCCTCAACGGCCGCGCCCGCCGACCCCGCATTTCCTAAGAGGAGCCATCTTGGCCGACCCTACCAAGGCAGCAAGTCCCAAGCAGCCCGCCGACGTCGCGGCGCTTCACCACTTGGTGATGCAATCGCTTGACGACGACCAGGCGCTGGAAATCGTCACCATTCCGCTCGCCGGCAAGTCGTCGATCGCCGATCATATGGTGATCGCCTCGGGCCGCTCGTCGCGCCAGGTGGCGTCGATGGCCGGCAAGATCGCCGACAAGATCAAGCAACAGTTCGGCAAGATCGCGCGGGTCGAGGGCTTGCCGACCGCCGACTGGGTGCTGATCGACGCCGACGACGTCATCGTCCACCTGTTCCGCCCCGAAGTGCGCACCTTCTACAATCTCGAGCGGATGTGGGCGTTCGGCGACGAGGAGCCCAAGGCGGCCGGAAGCAGCGCCTGAGCGCGCACATTTGCTGCTGCACCTCATCGCCCGCGGCAAGATCGGCCGGTCGCCCGAGGGCGAACTGGTCGAGCGCTACATCAAGCGCATCGCCTGGCCGACCCGGGTGACCGAACTGCCCGAGCAGGGCGGGACCATCCCCGCACCGCTCGGCAATGCGGTCAGTGTCGTGCTCGACGAGCGCGGCGAGGCCCTGGGCTCGGTTGCGCTGGCGAGGCGGCTCGAGGGGTGGCGCGACGGCGGGCGGCGCGAGGCGCGGTTCCTGATCGGCGCGGCCGATGGGCATCCAGCCAATACTCGCGCAGAAGCCGACCTGCTGCTTTCCTTCGGCCCGGCGACCTGGCCGCACCTGCTGGTGCGGGCGATGCTCGCCGAGCAACTGTTCCGGGCCACCGCGATCCTCGCCAACCATCCCTATCATCGCGATGGCTAGGCGACTGTTCCTCGCGGCAGTGCTCGGTCTGGCGGCCGGGTCGAGCGTGGCGGCGTCGCCGGTGGCGGTGCTGCAGGCCGAATATCGCGCCGCCGAGGCGGAGACCCGGCGACTTGAGGCGGCTGCGGCCAGGGCCGGCGGCGAGGCGGCGCGGCTGGCGCTCGAGCGGCAGGCGGCAGCTGCGGCGATCGGCGCAGCGGAGGCGCGAATCAGCGTTGCCGCTGGGCAATTGGCCGATCGGCGCAGGGCGGTTGCTGCGGCCCAGGCCCGCCTTGCCGAGCGCCAGCGCCCGCTTGCAGCGCTCGTCGCCGGACTGATCCAGCTCGAGCGCCGCCCCCCGTTGCTCGCCATCGCCGACCGCGGCTCGGTCGAGGAATTGATGCGTACCCGCACCCTGCTCGCCGCCGCTTTGCCGGAAGTGCGCCGGCGCAGCGCGGCGGTGGCGGCCGAGCTTCGATCGGCGCGGGCGCTGGCCGCGGCGGCGGCACGCGGCGAGCAGCAATTGCAATCGGCGCGGGCCGAGCTTCGCAAACGCCAGCAGCGCTTCGCAGAGCTCGAACAGGCGGCGCTGACGCGTGCGCAGAGCCTCGGCGGAGCGGCGCTCGAGGCGGGGGACTCGGCGATCGTGGCCGGGATTGGGGCCGAGTCGGCGGCCAGCGAAGGCGCCCGGGCGGCGCAGTCGCGGCGGATCGCGGCGCGGCTCGCCCAACTCCCGCCGGCGCCGGCGCGTCCCGTGCCTCCCGAAGGTACGGCACCGGCGGCGATGCTGCCCTACGCCCTTCCCGCCTCGGCCGCGGTCAGCGAGGGCGAGGGGGCGATCGGCGACACCGGCGTGCGCGCCCGCGGCATCCGGCTCGAGACCAGGCGCGGCACGCCGCTCGTCATGCCGGCCGACGGGACGATCGCGTTCAGCGGCCCGTTCCGCCGTCACGACGGGGTCGTGATCCTCGATCACGGCGGCGGCTGGATGACGATGCTGGTCGGCGCCCGCGCCGAGGCGTCGCGCGGAACCCGGCTCAAGCAGGGTGCGCCGCTCGGCGTTGCGCTCGGGCCGGTGGCGCTCGAACTGTCCCGCAATGGGCGCCACATCTCTCCCGCGCTCGCCGCGCAGCGCAGCCGGTCACTGTCCATTCAGCCGCGGCGGCGCTAGAGTGGCCGCGAACAGACGCGAGGAATTGGTTCGATGAAGACTCTCGCCCGGCTCGTCCCGCCGCTCGCCCTCGTCGGCGCGCTGACGATGATCCCGCTGACCACCAGCACGCTGGCGGCGTCCGAAGCCGACACGATGAAGGAACTCGACACCTTCATGGACGTGTTCAACCAGGTCCGCGCGTCCTACGTCGACCCGGTCGACGATCATGTGCTGATCAAGGGCGCGATCGATGGCATGCTTGCCGCGCTCGACCCGCACAGCTCCTATGTCGAGGGCAGCGACTATAACCAGCTGCGGACCACCACCGACGGCAATTACGGCGGACTCGGCCTGTCGGTCACGATGGAGGACGGGGCGGTCAAGGTGATCACCCCGACCGAAGACACGCCCGCCGACCGCGCGGGAATCAAGGCCGGCGACTATATCACTCACCTCGATGGGCAATTGCTCTACGGTCTCGACCTCGACGAGGCGGTCGAGAAGATGCGCGGCGCGCCCGGGTCGCGCACCACGGTGACGATCGTCCGCCCCGGCCGCGACAAGCCGTTCGACGTGCCGTTGGTGCGCGCCAAGATCGAGCTCCGCCCGGTCAAGTGGGAGGTCAAGGACGGCATCGGCATCATCAACATCAACACCTTCAGCGGCAACACCGGCGCGGCGGTCGAATCGGCGCTGACCTCGATCGACAAGGCGACCGGCGGCAAGCCCTTGGGCTATGTCGTCGACCTGCGCTCCAACCCCGGCGGCCTGCTCAACGAGGCGGTGCGGGTCAGCGACGCGTTCCTCGATCGCGGCGAGATCGTCTCCGAGCGCGGCCGCGACAAGCGCGACATGCAAAGCTGGAGCGCCAAGCCGGGCGACATGGCGCATGGCCTGCCGGTGATCGTGCTGGTCGACGTCGGCTCGGCCTCGGCGGCGGAAATCGTCGCTGGAGCGCTCCAGGATCATCGCCGAGCGGTGGTGATGGGCGAGCGCAGCTTCGGCAAGGGCTCGGTCCAGGGCGTTAGCGAGATCGGCCAGGGCAAGGCGCTGCGCCTCACCATCGCGCGCTACTACACCCCCTCGGGCAAGTCGGTTCAGGCCGGCGGGATCGATCCCGACATCCTCGTCCCGCAGCTGAGCGATCCGGACTACAAGGAGCGCAAGGTGGTGCGCGAGGCCGACTTGCGCCGCCATCTGGTGAGCCAGGAATCGGTCAAGGACGAGATCCTGGAGAAGGACGGCAGCCCCGATCCGCGCTTCACCGCCACCGCCGCCGAGCTCAAGAAGAAGGGCGTCGAGGACTTCCAGCTCGACTATGCGCTGAAGACCTTGAAGCGCCTGTCGCTTGCGGCGAGCGGCGTTCCGGCCCCTGCCAAGTCGCGCTGAGCCAAGAGCGATGGCGACGGCGAGCCTCGAGCGGCCGGCGGCGCGGGCTCCCGCCGCGACGGCGCGGCTGCTGGCGCTGCTCGTCCCCTCCGCGCTGCTCGGCGGCGCCTTGCTGTCGCAATATGTCGGCGGGCTTCACCCGTGCGAGATGTGCCACTGGCAACGCTGGCCGCATTATGCCGCCATCCCGCTCGCGCTCGCCGCCTTCCTGTATCCGGTCGGCACGCGCGGCGCGAATGTGCTGACCGCTTTGGCCGCCGTGGCGGTCGCGGTGTCGGGTGCGATCGGCGTGTTCCATGCCGGGGTCGAATATGGCTGGTGGGAAGGGCTGACGACGTGCAGTTCGGCCGGCGCCGCGATGAGCCTCGATGACCTGTTCAACGTGCCACTGGTGCGCTGCGACGAGGTGCAATGGTCGCTGCTCGGGATTTCGATGGCCGGCTATAATGCGATCTTCTCGCTCGGCGGAGCGGCGCTGATCCTTTTCCTTCTCGGCCGGCGGCCGGCATGAGCTGGAAACCCGGCGACCGGCCGCCCGACGCCGCTTCGATGATCCGAGTCGACCAGGCCGGCGAATATGGCGCGACTCGGATCTACGCCGGGCAAATGGCGGTGCTTCGCGGCAAGTCGCCGGCGGCGCACGAGATCGCGCGGATGGCGAGCCAGGAGCAGGCGCATCTCGACCGCTTCGACCAGCTGATGGCCGAGCGGGGCGTGCGCCCGACCGCGCTGCAGCCGCTGTGGAACATCGCCGGCTTCGCGCTCGGAGCGGCGACCGCGCTTATCTCCGAGGAAGCGGCGATGGCCTGCACCGACGCGGTCGAGACCGAGATCGATCGCCATTATGCCGACCAGTTGCGCGAGCTCGGCGACAGCGACCCCGAGCTGTCGGCCGACATCTTGCGTTTCCAGGCCGAAGAGCTGGAGCATCGCGACACCGCGCGCGCGCACGGCTCGGCCAATGCCCCCGCCTACCCCGTTCTGACAGCAGCGATTCGCGCCGGATGCCGGGTCGCGATCGGCCTGTCGAAGCGGATTTGAGGAACTTTTGCGGCGGCTTGACGCTGTTGCTGGCTTGAGAGGAATGATGTGATGACCAAGACGCCGCTCACCATGGGGATTGCCCTTGCCGTGGCCGCTTCGGCGCTGGCCCCGGCCCCGTCGGCCGCCCAGAACGCAAGCGTCAGCGAAGTCATCGTCTACGGCACCGACCCCTGCCCGCGCTCGACCGACGACGAGGTGGTGGTCTGCGCGCGCAAGCCCGAGACCGAACGCTACCGGATCCCCGAGCGGCTGCGCCAGGGCGGCTCGCTGCAGTCGCGCCAGGCGTGGGCGGTGCGCGCCAAGAGCTTCGAGACGGTCGGCGCGACCGGTATCAACAGTTGTTCGGCGGTCGGCCCGGCGGGCCACACCGGCTGCCTCGACCAGCTGATCGAGAACGCCTTTGCCGAGCGCCGCGAGCAGGCCAAGAGCGAGACGACGCCGCGCTAGGCGGCAGCGCCCCTCACCCCTTCGCCTGCTCGGCGGCGATCCATGCCTCGACCTGCCGGTCGAGCGTGCCGAGCGGCACCGGCCCCTGATCGAGCACCGCGTCGTGGAACCGGCGAAGGTCGAACTTGGCGCTGAGCGTCTTCTCGGCCTTGGCGCGAAGCGCCCGTATCCGTAGCTCGCCGAGCTTGTAGGCGAGCGCCTGGCCCGGCGTTGAGATGTAGCGGTTGACCTCGGCATCGACATTGGCGTCGGTCAGCGTCGTATTGTCCTTGAAGAAGGCCACTGCCTGCGCCTTCGACCAGCCCTTCGCATGGAGGCCGGTGTCGACCACCAGCCGCGCCGCGCGCCACATCTCGTAGCCCAGCCGGCCCATGTCCTTTTGCGGCGTGTCGTAGATTCCGAGCTCGATCCCGAGCCGCTCCGAATAGAGCCCCCAGCCCTCGACGAAGGCGGTGAAGAAGGTCGCATATTTGCGCCAGTCGGGCATCGCCAGCTCCTGCTGGAGCGCGATCTGATGGTGGTGACCGGGCACCGCCTCATGGACGGTGAGCGGCGGCAATTCCCACAGCGGCCGCTGGTCGAGCTTGCTGGTATTGACGAAATAGGTGCCGGCGACCCCCGCCTCCGGACTGCCCTGGACGTAGTAGGCGGTGGTCGTCCCCTCGGCGATCGCGGCGGGGATCTCCTTGATCCCATAGGGCAGTCGCGGGAGCTTGCCGAACAGGCCGGGCATCTTGCCGTCGATCAGCTTGGCCATGCGCGCCGTCGCTTCCATCAGCTCCTCGGGCGATTTGGCGAAATATTTGGGGTTGGTGCGCATGTCGGCGATCATCGCCTCGCGGCTGGCGAAGCCGGCCTTGGCGGCGACCGCCGCCATTTCCGAGCGGATCCGCGCGACCTCGCTAAGCCCGAGCGCGTGAATCGCGTCGGGGGTCATGTCGGTGGTGGTGTGGAAGCGCACCAGGTAGGCGTAATTTGCCTTGCCGTCCGGCAGCGCGGCGATCGAATCGCTCTTCAGGCAGCGCGGCCGCAAGTCCTTGGCATAGGCCGCCTGGAAGCCGGCGATCGCGGGATTGATGTCGCGGCTGATGAGGGTGCGCGCCGAGGCCTGGAGCGTGGCCCAACGCGCGGCGTCAATCCCGCTCGGCGCCGGCTTGGCGAACTGGGAAAAATAGGGCGACTTGGCCACGTCGGCGTCGGGGGCCACCGCCTGGCTCTTGTCGAGCGGGGCGAGCGTCGAGCAGGGCCGGCCGTACCCCTTCTTGGCGAGATCGACGGCGAGCGCGGTCTGGGCGCGGATCCGGTCGGCGACCTGGCCAAGTCGGGCGAGGAAATTATCGTAGTCGGCCGCGCTCTTGAGCGGCACCTGGTCGAAGAATTGCGGCAGGCCGTCGATGTAGGTGCCCCCCGCCGAATAAGGGATGAAGTTGGAGCGGAACAGGCCGCCGTCGACGAAGCTCTGTAGCTGGGCGCGAAGGATGGCGTGATTAACCTGTTCGGCGGGCACGAGCGCCTTGGCCGGAACAGCGTCGAGGCGAGCGAGGATCTCGCGCGCCTCGGCGACCTGGCGTTCGGCGACCGCAATCCCAACCTGCTCGAGCTCGCGATCGTAGGTCCTGACGCCGAGCGTCGAGGCGAAGGTCGGATTGTCGCGCAGGAACGCCGCCCAATAATCGTCCTGGATTTTCTGGAAGTCCTCGCTCGGCCCGGCCAGTGCCGGAGCAGCCGTGGCGAGGATGGTGGCGGCCAGAATTGCGGACAATCGACGCATGTGTGTTCCCCCTGAAACGTGCCGCAGCCTAGGGCCGCGCCGCGCCTGCTCCAACGCATTTCGACAGGCCGTCGAGTGGGCAGGCAACTTACCGCTAAACGCCTGTATGGACAGCACAAGTTTTAGAACATAGTGTGAACGCATGGCCCAGCTCGACACCCGCAGCAAGCTCGCGATACTCGCCGATGCGGCGAAGTACGACGCCAGCTGTGCGTCTTCGGGGACGAGCAAGCGCGACAGCCGCGGCGGCAAGGGTATGGGCTCGACCGAAGGCATGGGCATCTGCCACGCCTACGCGCCCGACGGCCGCTGCATCTCGCTGTTGAAGATCCTGCTGACCAACAGCTGCATCTTCGACTGCCACTATTGCATCAATCGCAAGAGTTCGAACGTGCGCCGCGCGCGCTTCACGGTGGAGGAGGTCGTCCACCTCACCCTCGCCTTCTACAAGCGCAATTACATCGAGGGGCTGTTCCTCTCGTCGGGCATCATCCGGTCGTCCAACTACACGATGGAGCAATTGGTCGGGGTCGCGCGCCAGCTTCGCGAAGTGCACGACTTTCGTGGCTACATCCACCTCAAGACGATCCCCGATGCGGACCCCGAGTTGGTCCGCCAGGCCGGCCTCTATGCGGACCGCGTCTCGATCAACATCGAGCTCCCGACCGAGCAGGGCCTGAGCACGCTTGCGCCGGAGAAGGACGGCGCCCGGATCGAAGGCGCGATGGGCGAGATGAAGGGCGCGATCGACGACGGCAAGGACGCCCGCAAAAAGTACAAGAGCGCGCCGAGCTTCGCACCGGGTGGCCAGTCGACCCAGATGATCGTCGGCGCGGATGCGGCAAGCGACGGCGACATCGTCACCCGCGCCAGCCAGCTCTACGATCGCTTCGGACTTCGGCGGGTTTATTACAGCGCCTTCTCCCCGATCCCCTCGCCGTCCGCCGTGCTTCCGCTCAAGCGCCCGCCGCTGATGCGCGAGCACCGGCTTTACCAGTCCGACTGGCTGATGCGCTTTTATGGGTTCAAGCCCAAAGAGGTGGTCGCGGCCGCCGACCCGGGTGGGATGCTGCCGCTCGACATCGACCCCAAGCTCGCCTGGGCGCTCAAGTTTCGCGACTATTTCCCGGTCGACGTCAACCGCGCGAGCAAGGAGCAATTGCTGCGCGTGCCCGGGCTCGGCACCAAGGCGGTCGACCGCATCCTGCGCAGCCGCAAGTGGCGGGCGATGCGGCTCGACGATGTGGCCCGGCTGACGGTCAGCATCGCCAAGGTCCGACCGTTCATCGTCACCGCCGACTGGCGGCCGGTCCTGCTCACCGACCGGACTGATTTGCGCGCCCTCGTCGCGCCGCGCGCGCGGCAATTGGACCTGTTCGCCGCCTGAGCCGTTGGCGCGGGACAACGGGAGATCAAAGGCATGGCGAACGACATTTTCGAGCGGCTCAAGAAGGATCACGACCAGCACCGCGCACTGCTCGCCGACCTGTTCGCGGCCGAGGGCAAGCCGGAGCAGCGCCAGCGCCTGTTCGAGCGCTTCAAGATCGAGGTCACCGCCCATGCCGCGGCCGAGGAGGAGACGCTGTACGCGACCATGCTGGCGCGCGAGGAGCTGCGCCACGACGCGGTCCATTCGGTCGCCGAGCACAAGGAGATCGGCGACCTGCTGAAGGAAATCGCCGAGGCCGACGTGCGCGCCGACGACTGGCGAGCGAGCTTCCAGAAGCTGGCCGACCGCTACATCCATCACATCGACGAGGAGGAGCAGGACATGTTCCCCGCCGCGGCGGAGGGCCTGAGCGACGACAAGGTGCGCGAGCTGCGCGCCCGGTTCGAGCAGCGCAAGCCGGCCGAGATCGAGCGCGCGCTGGAAGGCGCCGACGAGGGTGACGAGCGCGACTGACGCCGACCGCGCGATGCTGCGCGACGGGCCGATGATCGGCGCGCACCGCGTCGCGCTCGCCGCGCCCGACGACTTCGACGGTTGGCGCGACGCGGCCCGCGCGTTGGCCGAGGCGGGAGTCCCGCCGACCGCGATCGTGTGGGATGTGGCGGGCGCCGAGCCGGACCTGTTCGGTGCGCCGGCCGAAGCCGCCCCGCCCCCCGCCGGCGGCGCCAGCTTTGCCGTGCCGCGCGACTTCATCGCGCTTGCCAAGGCGGCGATCTGCCACAGCGACGCCGAACGCTTCGCCTTGCTCTATGCGCTGCTGCTCAAGCTGCGTTCCAACCGCCGAGCGCTCGAGGATCGCGCCGATCCCCTCGTCGACCGGCTCGAGCGGTTGGCCAAGGAAGTGCGCCGCGACGCCCACAAGATGCACGCCTTCGTCCGCTTCCGCGAGGTCGAGGCCGACGGCGAGACCCGCTTCGTCGCCTGGTTCGAGCCCGACCATCACATCGTCCGCCGCGAGGCCGGCTTCTTCGTCCGCCGCTTCGCCAATATGCGCTGGTCGATCCTGACGCCCGAGGTCAGCATTCACTGGGACGGCGCGACCTTGAGCGAAGGTCCCGGCGCAACTCGCCGCGACGCGCCCGACGGCGACCCGGTCGAGGAGACGTGGAAGACCTATTACGCCTCGATCTTCAACCCGGCGCGGGTCAAGGTGAAGGCAATGCTGAAGGAGATGCCCAAGAAATATTGGGCCAACATGCCGGAAACCGCGCTCGTCCCGTCGCTGCTCGCCGGCGCCCAGGCGCGCGAGGCGGCGATGATCGCCACCAGCCGGAGCCAGGAGGAGAGCGCGATGCCGCGTCGCACGCCGACCCCCGACCGCGTGCCGTCACCGGGCGGCGGCGGCAATCTCGCCGCGGCATGGGCCGCGCTCAAGCAGGACGCGCTCGGCTGCACCCGCTGCCACCTCTACAAATGCGCCACCCAGACGGTGTTCGGCGAAGGCGCGCTCGATGCCCGGATCCTGTTCGTCGGCGAACAGCCGGGCGACCAGGAGGATCTCGCCGGGCGGCCGTTCGTCGGGCCGGCCGGCGAAGTGTTCAATGCGGCGCTCGAGGAAGCCGGGATCGACCGCTCCGCGACCTACGTCACCAACGCGGTCAAGCATTTCAAGTTCGTCCAGCGCGGCAAACGGCGGATCCACCAGAGCCCCGATGCGGGCGAGATCAGCGCCTGCCGCTGGTGGATCGAGCAGGAGCGCGAGCTGATCCGTCCGCCGCTCACCGTCGCATTGGGCGCCACCGCCGCGCGCAGCCTGTTCGGCAAGATCATGGCGATCGGCAAGAACCGCGGCGTGCCCCACAGTCTGCCCGACGGCGGCGAGGGCTGGATCACCGTCCACCCGAGCTTCCTGCTACGCCTGCCCGACGAGGCCGCCCGCCGCGACGAGCGCCGCAAGTTCGTCGACGATCTGAAACGCATCCGCGAGCGGGCGGAAGCGCTCGCCGCCTAGGGTCTTAAAGCCCGAGGTGTAGCGTCAGCTTGGCGTTGCGCGGCGGACCGGGCGCGATGTTATTGTCGTTGTGCGCGGCCGGGAAATAGTCGGCGCCGAGCAGATTTTCGACATTGAGCTGCGCCGTCACTCCGCGCCGAAGCTTGTAATAGGCGGCGGCGTCGAGCCGGGCGTAGCCCGGCAGCTTGACCTGGTTGCTGAGCGAGGCGAAGCTCTTCGAGCGCGCCACCGCGCCGAGCCCGAGGGCGAATGAATCGGTCAGCCGGTACTTGCTCCACAGCGACGCGCTGTGGCGCGGCACCAGCGGCACCTCGCGCCCTTCCGGAGCGGCAGTGGTCGTCTCGCTGATCTCCGCCTTCTGCCAGGCATAGCCCGCCGACACCTGCCAGCGGTGGGTGATCGAGCGCTCGAGCCCGAATTCGATGCCGGTACTGCGCTGGGCACCGCTGAGCACGGTCTTGGCCGGATTGGCGGGATCGGTCGCGCGGGTGTTGGTCCGGTCGAGGCGATAGATCGCGGCGGTCGCCAGCAGGCCGTCGATCGGCTGCCACTTGGCGCCGAGCTCGAGATTGTCGAACCGCTCGGGCTTCAGTGCTTCGCTGGTGACGTCGAGCCCGCCGAACTGGTCGCCCGACTGCGGCAGGAAGGAGCGGCTGTAACTGGCGTAAAGCGACAGATTGTCGAACGGCTTCACCACCAGGCCGAGGCGCGGCGAGAGCAGGGTGTCGGTGCGCTCATACTCGCCGCCCGAAGCGCGCAAATCGTCGACCTCGAGCGTGAAGCGGTCGAGCCGAAGGCCAGCGACGATTTCGAGCCATTCGGTGGGGCGCAGCTGGTTCTGGACGTAAAGAGCGGCGACGGTCGCGAGGGTGCGGTTGTTGGCGTCCGACGGCGCGGCGGCATAGGTCACGACCTTGTCCACGCTCGGATCGGCCAGCGAGACACGGTTGCTGCCCGCGAAGCTGCCGCTCAGCCGACGATTGCGCGACGATTGGTGGCCGAGTTCGACCCCGGCCAGCAACGTCTGGTCGATCCCGCCGAGCCGCCCTTCCCACACGAGGTCGGTCTGGCTGATCAGGCTGCGGCGGTCGTTGGTGCTGTTATAGGCGCCCAGCACCACCTCGCCCGCCGCCTCGTCGAGGTTGGTCGGATAGATGTTCTGGTAGAATTTGTCGTAGTCGCCGTAGACCGTGCGGTGGCGCAGGCTGAGGCTATCCGTGAGGCGGTGCTCGAGCGCCGCGGACAGGCGATGCACGCCGGCGCGCGCGAAACTGTCGTCGGCGTCGCCGAAGAAATCGCGGTCGTGGCCGGTGAGCGGCGTGTCGATCCCGGCCGGGTCGGTGACCGACGGCACGCCGCGATCGGTCGTCCGGCGGTCGCGGAAATATTCGTAGGACAGGTCGAGCCGCGATTCGTCGCCCAACGCGATCCCGAGCGTCGGATTGACGCCGTAGCGTGTCAGTTCGACATCGCGGCGGAAGCTGTCGCCCTTCTCGTAGAGCGCGTTGACCCTGAGCCCGAGCGCGCCGCCGAGCGGCTGGTCGATATCGAGCGTGCCGCGAAACCCGCCGAAGCTGTCGCCGCCGAGATCGAGCGCGCGCGCCGTGTCGAAGCCGGTGCGCTTGGCGACCCGGTTGACGATTCCGCCGCCGCCGCCGCGGCCGAAGATCATCGCATTGGGGCCCTTCAGCACCTCGACGCGGGCGACATTGTAGAAGTCGCGAAAATACTGGACGTCGTCGCGCAGCCCGTCGACGAAGAAGTCGGCGGTCGAGTTGTTGCCGCGCAAGGTCATCTGGTCGCGGTTGCTCTCGCCGGTCGCGGGCGACGCGCCGGGGACGAAGGTCAGCAACTCGCTGATCGAGCGCAGCTGCTGGTCGTCGATCTGCGCCTTGGTGACGATGGTCAGCGCCTGCGGAATGTCCTGGACCGCGGTCGCGGTCTTGGTCGCGCTGACGATCTTGGCCGCGCCATAGGTCGAGCGCTCGCCCTGGACGATGATCTCGTCCTCGACCGGCGCGGCCTCGACCGCGGCTTCGGCCGCAAACGCGGGCGCCGCCATGGCGGTCAGGGAAACGAAACTCAACAACGCGCGCACCATGCCGACCCCTTCGAGATTGGGGCCGAGTAGCGCTATTGATATTCATTCGCAATAAGCAATGTCACTCCGCGGCGAGCAAGGTCCCCGCTCCGCCGAGATCGACCGAGACCAGGCGACTGACCCCGCGCTCGATCATCGTCACGCCGTACAGCCGGTCCATCCGCGACATCGTCACCGCGTTATGGGTGACGATGAGGTAGCGCGTATCGGTTTCGCGGGTCATGCGGTCGAGCAGGTCGCAGAAGCGGTCGACATTGGCATCGTCCAGGGGCGCATCGACCTCGTCGAGCACGCAGATCGGCGCCGGGTTGGTAAGGAACAAGGCGAAGATCAGCGCTACCGCGGTCAGCGCCTGCTCGCCGCCCGAGAGCAGGGTCAGCGACTGCAGCCTTTTGCCCGGCGGCTGCGCCAGGATCTCGAGCCCGGCCTCGAGCGGGTCGTCGCTCTCGACCAGCGCGAGATGCGCCTGGCCGCCGTCGAACAGCGTCGTGAACAGGCTCCGGAAGTGGGCGTCGACCTGCTCGAACGCGGCCAGCAGCCGCTGCCGCCCCTCGCGGTTCAGGCTGCCGATCGAGCCGCGCAGGCGGTGGATCGCTTCCTGCAGTTCGTCGCGCTCGGCGACCCCGGCGGCGCGGCTCTGCTCCAGTTCGGCAAGCTCGCTTTCGGCGATGAGGTTGACCGGCCCGATCCGCTCGCGCTCGGCAGTCAGCCGCTCGAGCTGGGCCCGCTCGGCCTCTGCCAGCTGAAGTGCCGACTCGTCGAACTGGAACCGCTCGGGCAGCAGCGGCGGCGGGCATTCGAACGTCTCGCCGCACTCGCGGGCGAGCTCGGCGCGGCGGGTTTCCTGCGCCTCGGCCCGAGCAACCGCTCCGGCGCGGGCCTCGCGGGCAGCGCTGAACACCTCGCCCGCCTCGTCGAGCGCGCGCTGCAGATTGGCCAGCTCGCGCTCCGCCTCGAGCTCGCCCGCGGCGGCCTGAGCGACGGCCTTGGCGCTCGAATCGTTGGCGCTTTCGAGCGCCGCAATCTCCCGGTCGAGCCGCTCGGGTTCCCCCTCGAGCGACTCGCGCTCCTCGGCAAAGGCCGCCGCGCGCGCGCCGCTCTCGCCAAGCCGTTCCTCGGCGCGGCCGGCCCGGCTGCGCCACTCGCTTTGCTCTTTCAGCGCCGCCGCATCGCGCTCGCGGTCGGCGGCGAGCTCGCGCCCGCGGGTCGCGGCCCGTGCCCGCAGGTCCGCCACCTTGGCATTGGCCGCCGCCGAGTCCGACCGCGCCGCCTCGACCTCATCCGCCAGCGACTGTGGCTCGGCCGCCTCGGCCAGCGCCGCCTCAGCTTCGGCCAGCGCTTGGCGGGCGGTCGCCAGCAGCGGTTCGAGATCCGCGCGCCGCTGGTCGAGTGCGCCGCGCTGGGCGGCGATACGTTCGAGCGCGGCCTCGGCCTGGTCGATTCGCCGCGCCGCGTCGCGCGCCGAGCGCTCGGCTTCGGCCGCCGCGGCGCGCGCCGCCTCGCCTTGCTGGCGTGACCGCTCGACCGCTTGACTAGCCTCGGCGCGCGCCTGTTCCGCTTGTTCCAACGCCGAGCGGAGCCCCGGCAGATCGACATCGAGCGCAGCGAGGCGATTGGCGCGAATCAGCCGTTCGGCCGCCGCCGCCCCGCCGCCGATCGCGACGAACCCGTCCCAGCGCCGCATCCGCCCTTCAGGGGAAACCAGCCGCTGCCCGGGCGCCAGCGGCTGCCCCGAATCGGTGTCTGCCACCCCGATCTGCGCCAGCCGCCGCTTTAGCTCGGCCGGGGCGCGGACATGGGCAGCAAGCGGCTCGAGCCCGTTCGCCAGCTCGGGATCGCCCGCACCGCGCGACATCTCCCACCGCCGCGCGCCGTCGCCACCGATTTCGGCCTGGAGATCGTCGCCCAGCGCCGCCGCCAGCGCGCGCTCGTAACCGGGCTCGGCCGAGACCTCGACCTGCCCGCCGCCCGAATGCGCCAGCGCGTCGGCCAGCGCCTTGCGTTCGGCCTCGACCGACGCCAGCGCCGCGCGGGCTGCGGCGAATGCACTGTCGGCCTGATCGCGCTGGGCGGCGGCGGCGACCCGCGCCGACTCGGCGTCCGAAGCAGCCGCCTCTGCCTCCGCCAGTGCCCGCGCCGCTGCCTCCGTCGCCTGCTCCGCCTCAGCTTTTTCGTCCCGTTGGGCCACGCCATCGCCGAGCGCCGCGGCCTGCTCGTCGATCCGCGCCAGCTCCTGCTCCGACCGCGCCGAATGCGCCCGCGCCGCCTCCAGCGCCGCCTCGGCGATCCGCCGCTCGGCCGCAATCGCCGCCTCGCGCGCGAGGATCGTCGCCAGAGCGGTCTCCGCGGCGCGCGCTTCGCCTTCCGCCTCGTTCAGTTCGGCGGCGAGCGCCGCCGCATCGCGCTCGCTCCCCGCGATCCGCGCCGCGATCCCCGATCGCTCCTCTTCGAGCGCGGCGATCGCCCCGGCCGCCTCGCTTCGAAGCGCCTCCTCGCGCGCCCGGTCGGCGGCGAGCGCCTCGGTCAGCCGGCCAAGCTCGGCCAGCCGCCGCGCCGCAGTGTCGCGCTTCGCTCGCGCCGTCGCCAGCTCATGCGCCAGCCCGCGACTGCGCTCCCGCGCCTCGTTGGCGGCGGTGCGGCGGGCGGCGAGCAACCCCTCGGCCTCGCGGTGACGGACCTGCGCCGCGGCCATCGTCTCGCGCAGCCGGGTGACCGAATCATTGGCTGCACGCGCCTCCTGCGCCGCCGCCCCGGCGGCATGGTCGGCCTCGCGCCAGCGGGCGAACAGCAGCCGCGCCTCGGCCGAGCGGATTTTGTCCGACAGCGCGCGATAGCGCTCGGCCGCCCGCGCCTGCCGCTTCAGCGCCGCCGCCCGCGCTTCCTGGTCGCTGAGCAGTTCGTCCAATCGCTGGATATTGGCCTCGGCGGCGCGCAGCTTGCCTTCCGCGTCCTTGCGCCGCGCATGGAGGCCGGAAATCCCGGCCGCCTCCTCCAGCAATTGCCGCCGCTCAACCGGCTTGGCGGCAATGACGGCGCCGATCCGACCCTGGCTGACCAGCGCCGGCGAATGCGCACCGGTCGCGGCGTCGGCGAACAGCAAGGCGACATCCTTCTGGCGCACGTCGCGGCCGTCGATCCGGTAGGCCGACCCGGCGCCGCGCTCGATCCGCCGGGTGATCTCGCTCTCGCCCGGCTGCGCGCCGTCGCCGGAGCGTTCGATCAGCAGCGACACTTCGGCAAAGTCGCGCGCCGGGCGGGTCGCGGTGCCGGCGAAGATGACGTCTTCCATACCGGCGCCGCGCAGGCTCTTGGCGCTGCCTTCGCCCATCACCCAGCGGATCGCCTCGAGCAAATTGGACTTGCCGCAGCCGTTGGGCCCGACCACCCCGGTCAGGCCCGGCTCGATCCTGAGCTCGGTCGGCTCGACGAAGCTCTTGAAGCCCCCCAGCTTGAGACGGCGGATCTTCAACCGTCAGCCTTTCGCGCGGTGCCCGGCGCTCAGCTGCCGAGTGCCCCGCGCAGCTTCGCCTCGAGCTGGGCCCAGATCGGCTCGCTGCCCTCGAACTGGACCAGCTCGCCGTTGAGCAGGAAGCTCGGCGTGGCGTTGATCTGGAAGGTCGAGGTGGCGTCGCTCTGCATCGCCACCAGCCGGTCGACCGACGCCTGGTCGGCGAGGCACTGGTCGAGCTTGGCCGACGGCAGGCCGCGCATCGTCGCCCACTGCTTGAGGCCCGCGAGCTCGGCGAAGCGCGGCAGCTTTTGCGCCGGCGGCAGCGCCTCGATCGCGGCGAGCTGCGCCTGGTCGGCCTGCTGGACGCGGGCGAACATGTCCTTCTGCCCCGCGAACAATTGGCCGGTCAGGCCGAAAAAGCTGGTCGGGCCGCCGCAGCGCGCGATGACCGAGGCGGTGAGGTCGAGCCCGTCACGCACGAAGTTGCGGAATTCGAAGCTCACCCGCCCGCTCTTCACATAGGTGTTGGTGATGGTCTCCATCGCCGCTTCCTCGAACTCGGCGCAGTGCGGGCAGGTCATCGATCCGAATTCGACCAGCTTGACCGGAGCGTCCGGGTTGCCGAGCCGGTAGCCGCCTTCCGGGGTCAGGCTGACGGTCTGCGTCCAGTCGCCGCCGTTGGGCGCGGCGATCGGAGTGATCGGGCCGGACTGGGCGGTTGTGCCCGAATTGCCGTCGGCGCCCTTGTCGCAGGCGGTGAGCGCAAAAGCGGCGGCGGCGATCAGCAGAAGAGAGGCTTTGGTGGTCACGAAATGCTCCGGATGACTGGGACAGGAATGGGATCGGCTGCGGCCGCATCGACAGCCGGCGGACCGGTGGTCGCGGCGATTTGGCCGGCAAGCGATTCGAGGCAGGCGCGAAGCTCGGGGTCGGCGATCGCGCGAAGCCCCTCGCCGAGTTCGGCCGGGACCGGCGCCGGGGCCGGCCGTTCGGGGGCGACGGGCTTGGCCGGGATCCGACCCTGGCGGTAGACCAGCTTGGCCACCGCCTCATAGCCGAAGAAGCGGTTGACCCGCTCGATCACCATCGGCCCGAGATGCTGCATCAGCGGCGCATGGGCGCCCTCGACGAGCAGGGTCAGCGTACCGTTCTTGCGGCTTCCGGTCGGGAAGCGGATCGATTCGGGCGAGGACACGCGGGCATAGCGCTCGCCGACGATTTCGCTCCACCGGCTGACCACCGCCCCCTGGACGAAGCCGAAGCGCTTGAACGCCGCCCCGCCGGCCGCGCCGATCAATTCGCCCGCCGAGCGCGAGCGGCCGTGGCGCGGGGAATCGCTGGTCTTGTCGCGGGGTTTCGCCATCGCCGGCCGTCATGCCATAGCAACCCAGTGCCCGCCAGTGTCGCCAGCATCCTCCTCGACCACTATCGGCGGACCGCCCGGCGATTGCCGTGGCGAAGCCCGCCGGGTGAGCCGCCGCCCGACCCCTATCGGGTGTGGCTGAGCGAGATCATGCTCCAGCAGACCACGGTCGCCGCGGTGACCCCGCGCTTCGAGCGGTTCGTCGAACGCTGGCCGACGGTGGACGCGCTGGCGGCGGCCAGCGACGACGACATTCTCGGCGAGTGGGCCGGGCTCGGCTACTATGCCCGCGCCCGCAACCTCATCGCCTGCGCCCGGCTGGTCGCGGCGCGCGGCGGCTTTCCCGACGACGAAGCCGGGCTGCGCGCCCTTCCGGGGGTCGGCCCCTACACCGCCGCCGCCATCGCCGGGATCGCTTTCGGGCGCGATTCGGCACCGATCGATACCAATGTGGAGCGGGTCGTCGCCCGGCTCCATGCGCTCACCGAAAAGCCCGAGGTCCGCGCCGCCGCGCAGGCGATGGTCCCGCGCGGCGCGGCGGGCGATTTCGCGCAGGCGATGATGGACCTCGGCGCAACCATCTGCCGACCGCGCGACCCGTTGTGCGCCGCCTGCCCGCTCGAAGCGCACTGCGCCGCGCGCGCCCTCGGCCGGCCGGAGGACTTTCCGGCGCGCAAGCTCCGCGCCGAGCGCCCGCGTCGCCACGGAATCGCCTATTGGCACCGCCGCGACGGCGCGATTTTCCTCGTCCGCCGCCCCGGCCGCGGACTGCTCGGCGGGATGGCTGCGCTGCCCGGCCCGGATTGGGAGCTCGCCGCGCCGCCGCCCGCCTCTCTGGCCAGCGTGCGCCACGTCTTCACCCATTTCGCGCTCGACTTGCACCTCGTTGCGAGCGACTCCGCGCCATCGGCCGAGGGCTGGTGGCAGCCGCTCGACGGCATTGCCGCCGCGGGCCTTCCGACGCTCTATCGCAAGGCCGTGGCGGCGGCGCTTCGGGCCGAGTCCGGGGCCGCGCCCGACAATCCTCCGGCGATGCTTGAAAGCGGCTTATCCGCGCCGTAAAGGGCAACGCCAATTCTCATCCAAACGGCTGCGCCGCAGGGGTTTCATGGACGATCGCAACAACACCATCGCCGGCTGGGTCCTGTTCGCCGGAATCATCGGTCTCGGCGCGTGGGTGGTGAGCGGCGAGATGTTCCGCAGCCATGTCCCCGAAAAGGGCGGCTGGCAGCTGGCCGACGCCGAGGGCGAAGCCGGCGCGGCAGCGGACAAGCCGATCGAATTCTACCTCGCGACCGCGGACGCCGGGCGCGGCGAGCAGGTCTTCAAGAAGTGCGCCGCCTGCCACACGATCAATGTCGGCGGAGCGAACGGCCTCGGGCCCGGCCTCTACGGCGTGATGGGCAAGCCGCACGGCGCCCACCCAGGCTTCGCCTTCACCGACGCGCTTAAGAGCGTTCCGGGCGTGTGGGACTGGAAGTCAATGGACGCCTGGCTGACGTCGCCGCGCAAATATGCGCCGGGCACCAAGATGACCTTCGCCGGCCTCGGCAACCCGCAGGACCGGGCCGACATCATGCTCTATCTCAACGCGCAAGGCTCCAACCTGCCGGTCCCGCCGCCGCCGGCCGAGGATCCCGCCGCTGCGGGCGACAAGGCCGCGGCCGAGGCCGACGATGCCGGTGCGCAGAAAGCCGGCAACCAGCCGATCCTCAATGAGCAGCAGGCGGTCCAGGGCGGCTCGAAGAATGTCGGTGGCGAGGGCGCGGCCAAGCTCACCGGCACCGACCCGACGGTCGACAAGCAGTAATTACGGCCGGCCGGCGCTTCGCGCGCCTCCGGTCAGCACACGTCGTAGTGGGCGCAGACCGCGTTCCATGCATCGTCGGCCGTCTCGCACCAGGTGATCAGCTCGAGGTCATGCGGGCTGATCACGCCCTCCTCGGCAAGCGCCTCGAAATCGACCACGCGGTTCCAGAATTCCTTGCCGAACAGCAGGATTGGCAGCGGCCGCACCTTGCCGGTCTGGATCAGCGTCAATAGCTCGAACATCTCGTCGAACGTGCCGAACCCGCCGGGGAACACCGCCACCGCCCGGGCGCGCAACAGGAAGTGCATCTTCCTCAGCGCGAAATAGTGGAACTGGAACGACAGGTCCGGGGTGACGAACTTGTTGGGCAATTGCTCGTGCGGAAGCACGATGTTCAAGCCGACCGATTCCTGCCCCTCGTCGCACGCGCCGCGATTGGCCGCTTCCATGAAGCTCGGGCCGCCGCCCGAACACACCACGAAATGGCGCTGGCCCGCGTCGTCGACCGGGAAGCGGCTGGCGATCCGCGCCAGCTTGCGCGCCTCGTCATAATAATGCGCCTTGGCGACCAGCCGCTCGGCGACCTTCTTGTCCCACTCGCTGCGCGCATTGGCGAGCATCTCCGCCGCCTTCTCCGGCTCGGGCACCCGCGCCGATCCGTAGAACACGAACAGCGAGGCGATGTTGGCCTCGTTCATCAGCAATTCGGGCTTCAGCAGCTCGAGCTGGAAGCGCACCGGGCGAAGGTCGGGGCGGAGCAGGAAGTCGGTGTCCTGGAACGCCAGCTTGTAGGCGTCGCTCTGCGTCTGCGGGCTCGACGGCACATGCTTGGCCGCAACCGCGTCGACCTTCGAGGACGGGAAGATGTGCTTCGGCGGGGTATGGGGATCGTTCATAAGCGGCGCGGCTTAGCGGCCCGCCGCCGCGCCCGCCAGCCTCAATACACCCGCGCCTTGGGCTTGATGTAGGCGATCTCGTCGGTCAGCGTGAAGTCGTGGACCGGGCGATAGTCGATCCGGACGCTGCCGCCCTGCCCGCCCCAGCCGTCGAACCATGCGATGGTATGCTTCATCCAATTCGCGTCGTCGCGCTCGGGGAAGTCCTCGTGCATGTGCGCGCCGCGGCTTTCCTTGCGGTTGGCGGCGCAGTGCATCGTCACCGCCGCCTGGGCAATGAGATTGTCGAGCTCGAGCGTTTCGATCAGGTCCGAGTTCCAGATCAGGCTGCGGTCGGAAACGCAGACGTCGGCCATGCGCTTGTAGACCGAATCGATCTTGCCCTGCCCCTCGGCGAGCGTGCGCTCGGTGCGGAACACCGCGCAGTCGGCCTGCATCACGCGCTGCATCTCGAGCCGAATCTCGGCCGTCCGGCTGCTCCCTTCAGCGTGGCGGAACCTGTCGAGCCGGGCCAGCGACAATTCCTCGCTGCCCTTCGGCAACGCCGGCTGGGCCGCTCCGGCGGTGAGGATCTCGCCCAGCCTCAAGCCAGTCGCGCGGCCGAACACGACGAGGTCGATCAGGCTGTTCGAGCCAAGCCGGTTCGCGCCGTGGACCGACACGCACGCCGCCTCGCCGACCGCGAACAGGCCCGGCACCACCGAATCCGGATCGCCGTCCTTCAGGGTCACCACTTCGCCGTGATAATTGGTCGGGATCCCGCCCATGTTGTAATGGACCGTCGGCGTGACCGGGATCGGCTGGCGGGTAAGGTCGACCCCGGCGAAGATCTTCGCCGTCTCGGTGATCCCCGGCAGTCGCTCAGCCAGGATCTTCGGGTCGATGTGGTCGAGGTGGAGGTGGATATGGTCCTTCTCCTCGCCCACTCCGCGCCCCTCGCGGATCTCCATCGCCATCGAGCGCGACACGACGTCGCGGCTGGCGAGGTCCTTGGCCGACGGCGCATAGCGCTCCATGAACCGCTCGCCGGCCGAATTGGTCAGATAGCCGCCCTCGCCGCGCGCGCCCTCGGTGATCAGCACGCCCGCGCCGTAGATCCCGGTCGGGTGGAACTGGACGAACTCCATGTCCTGCAGCGGCAGGCCGGCACGGAGCACCATCGCATTGCCGTCGCCGGTGCAGGTATGGGCGCTGGTCGCGCTGAAATAGGCGCGGCCGTAGCCGCCGGTCGCGAGCACCACCGCCTGCGCCCGGAAGCGGTGGATCGATCCGTCGTCGAGGCACATCGCGAGCAGCCCGCGACACGCCCCGTCCTCCATGATCAGGTCGAGCGCGAAATATTCGATGAAGAAGTCCGCGTCATATTTCAGGCTCTGCTGGTAGAGCGTGTGCAACATGGCGTGGCCGGTGCGGTCGGCCGCGGCGCAGGTCCGCTGGGCGGCGGGCCCCTCGCCCATGTTCTGGGTCATCCCGCCGAATGCGCGCTGGTAGATCTTGCCCTCGTCGGTGCGCGAGAACGGCATTCCGGCATGCTCGAGCTCATAGACCGCGGCCGGCGCCTCGCGGGTGAGGTATTCGATCGCGTCCTGGTCGCCGAGCCAGTCGGAACCCTTGACCGTATCGTACATGTGCCACTGCCAATGGTCCGGCCCCATGTTGCCGAGGCTTGCGGCGATCCCGCCCTGCGCCGCGACGGTGTGGCTCCTCGTCGGGAAGACCTTGGTCACGCACGCCGTCTTGAGGCCCTGGCCGGCCGCGCCCATCGTCGCGCGAAGCCCCGCCCCGCCGGCGCCGACGACGACCACGTCATAGCTGTGATCGATGATCTTGTAGGCGGACATGGGTCAGTCGGCTCCAAACGCGATCCGGGCGAGGCTGAACAGCGCCAGCGCGCCGGCCGCGATCCCCGCGAAATAAACCAGGCCGGTCGTCAGGAACCGGTTGGCCTCGTCGTGAACATAGTCGTCGATCACCACCTTCATCCCGTCGACCGCGTGGACGAAGGTGATGATCACGAACAGGAACATCGGCACCGCGCCGCTCGGGCTCGCAAGCCATTCGACCAGCGTCCCGCGGCGCAAGTCGGGCAGCAGCAGCAGCGAGGCGATTAGCCACAGGCCGAGCAGCAGCAGCGCCGCGCTGGTCAGCCGCTCGCGCAGCCAATGCTCGCCGCCATGCTTGGCCGATCCGGTCCCGCGCACGCGTCCCAGCGGGGTCGAGCTTTCACCCAAACTCATGCGAAGATCCCCGTTGCGATCGCCCAGGTCAGCGCGGTCAGGAACAGCGCCCCGGCGATCGTCAGCACCGCGAAGAATTTGTTGACCCGAAGCTCGAGCCCGGCGCCGGCATCCATCACCATATGGCGAATGCCCGACAGCAGATGCTGCCAGAACGCCCAGGTCAGTCCGACCAGCACGATCAGCCCGAGCGGGCTCTGCGCGCACTCGACGAACGTGTCGTACGCCGCCTCGCCGTCGGCCAGCGCCCACAGCCACCAGGTGAGGACAGCGAGGCCAGCGACGGTCAGCGCGCCGCCGGTGATGCGATGGAGGATGGAGACCGTCATTCCGGGTCCCCAGCGCCAGATCGAAAGATGCGGCGATAATGGTCGTTCGGGGTTTCGCGCCATGGCCGCTGCACTAGGCAGCAGGGCGGCAAGAGGCAAGCCGGGCCGAAGGGCTGCCTAACCCGCTTTTAACCATTGGCGCGTAGCCACGCTGGACAGGCATCTTGCGAACGAAATGGATTGACCAGCATGGCGACGATTGTCGGCTCCTCGAATGGCGGCGAATATGATCTGGCCCGCGGCCTCGCGCTCTACGACGTGGCCGGCGACCTGCCCCAGCGGGCGCGCGAATTGTGGGCCTATCTCGCCGCCGATTCGCTCGAGATCGCGCGCGAATTCTGGCGCCGCTACGCCCAGTCGCCGGAGGTTCGCGACCGCTTCGACGAGACCCGCATCGACCGCCTCGCCGCCCGCATCCAGCCCTATATCGCCGCCAAGTTCGAGCGCGTCGACGATCCCACATGGTCGCGCCAGGCGCGAGACTATGTCGAACGCGCGCTCGGCGCCGGTCTCACCTTGTCGACCCTGCTCGCCGGACTCGCCGCCGAGACCGAGGCGGCGTTCGCCATCCTGCGCCGCAACGTCCAGGGCGAGCACGACCTGATCCGCCTCGCCCGCACCCAGTCCGAGGTCCAGGCGGTCGAAGTCGATTGCTTCATCCACCACGCCATCGCCATCACCCGCGAGGAGAGCAGCAAGAGCCAGTCGCGGGTCGCCGGCGATTTCAATTCCAAGGTGCTCGGCGTGGTCAAAAGCTGCACGCTCGAGAATGAGGAGCTTCGCGCCAAGGCCTCGGCGACCAGCGCCTCGGCGCGCGGGATGCTCGGCAAGACCAGCGAAGTCGCCGCCGCCGCCGAGCAATCGGCGACCGCGATGCGCGAGGCGGCACAGACCGCCGCCGGCCTCATCCGCGCGATCGAGGATGCGCGCAGCGAGGTCGAGGTCGCGGCCGACGTCGCGGTCCGCGCCGGGAGCCAGGCAAGCCAGGCGGTCAAGGTCAGCCAGGCCTTGAGCGGCCACGTCGAGGCGATCGAATCGATCCTCGGCCTGATTCGCGACATCGCCGGCCAGACCAATCTGCTGGCATTGAACGCCACCATCGAGGCGGCCCGCGCCGGTGACGCCGGGCGCGGCTTCGCGGTTGTCGCGCAGGAGGTGAAGAGCCTCGCCAGCCAGACCGCGCGCGCCACCGACGACATCACCGCCAAGATCAGCGCGATCACCGCCGCCACCCGCCAGACGGTTGAGAGCAACGCCTCGATCCAGTCGACCGTCGAGGAGGTGCAGACCAGCGCCGACCGGATCCGCCAGGCGATGGAATTGCAGGCGCAGACCGTGACAATGATCACCGCCGCGGTCGACGAGACCGCGCTCGCCGCCGATTCGATGAGCTCGACCATCGCCGCCATCCGCGCCGACACCGAGAACGTCGCCAAGGACATCGACAATGTCGAGCAGGGCTTCGGCCGCGTCTCCAAGCAGATCGAGCAGTTCAGCCAGGCCACCGACACGTTCGTGACGAGACTGGCTTCGTAATCGTCATTGCGGGCGCCGCAGGCGCGCGGCAATCCAGCCCCCGCATTGCGTCGCTCCCTCCGCAATGACAATGAACGAGGATGCACATCCTCCTCACCGGCGCGAGCCGCGGAATCGGCGCCGCGACGCTCGCCGCGCTCGACGCCGCCGGCCACAAGGTCGCCGGCCACTCGACCCGCGGCGATGACCGCCTGATCGCCGCCGACTTCGCCGATCCCGCCGCCTCGCGCCGGCTGTGGGAGCAGGCGTTCGACCGGCTCGACGGCCGCATCGACGTCCTCGTCAACAACGCCGGCGTGTTCGAGGCGGTCGACGACAATGCCGCCGACGACGCCTGGCACGCCGCCTGGGCGCGCACGCTGCAGATCAACCTCCAGGCGAGCGCCGACCTCTGCCGCCTCGCCATCGCCACCTGGCGCGGCGCCGGTTCTGGGGCCACCCCGCAAAGTAATACTTTGCGGGGACCCTCGGGCGGCAGGATCGTCAACGTCGCCAGCCGCGCCGCCTATCGCGGCGACAGCCCGAAGCACTGGCATTACGCCGCGTCCAAGGCCGGCATGGTTGCGATGACCAAGTCGATCGCCCGCGGCTATGCGGCCGAGAACATCCTCGCCTTTGCCGTCTGCCCCGGCTTCACCGCCAGCGACATGGTCGGCGATTATCTCGAAAGCCGCGGCGGGGCGGCGCTGCTCGCCGACATTCCGCTCGGCCGGGTCGCCACGCCAGAGGAGATCGCCGAGGTGATCCGCTGGCTGGCGACCGAGGCGCCGCCGAGCGCGACCGGCGCGGTGATCGACGCCAACGGCGCCTCTTATGTCCGCTAGCCTCGCCGCCGCACTGCTGCTCGCGCAAATCTCGATCCCGCTCGGCCCGACTCCGCGCCGCAACGAGCGGATCCGCGCCCCGATCGCCGAGTCCGGCCCGGCCTGGGCCGCGGCGTGCGGCACCTCGACCGACTGGAACCAGCCCGCCCCGCCGGTCCGCATCCACGGCAACACTTATCTTGTCGGCACCTGCGGGATCAGCGTCATCCTCGTCGCCGGAAGCGAGGGCCACGTCCTCATCGACGGCGGCACAGAACAGGCCGCCGACCTCGTCGCCGACAACATCCAGGCGCTCGGCTTCAAGCTCACCGACATCCGCTACATCCTCCACAGCCACGAGCATCTCGACCATGTCGGCGGGGTCGCCCGGCTGCTTCAGCGGACCGGCGCGTCGCTGGTCGCCTCCGCCCCCGCGGCGCGGGTGTTCGCGACCGGCGCCAACAGCGCGGACGATCCGCAGGCCGGCGAGTTGAAGCCCTTCCCCGCCGCCGCGGTCGGGCGGGTGATCGGCGACGGCGACATCGTCCGACTGCGCGACATCCAGCTCACCGCCATCGCCACTCCCGGCCACACCCCCGGCGCGCTCAGCTGGCAGTGGGAAAGCTGCGACGGCGCGGTGTGCCGCACGATGGTGTTCGCCGACAGCCTCTCGCCGGTCAGCGGCCCGAAGTACCAATTCTCCGCCCGCCCCGCCTATGTCGCCGCCTACCGCGGCTCGATCGCGCGCGTTGCGAACCTGCGCTGCGACATCCTCCTCACCCCCCACCCCGCCGCCAGCGCGACGAAACAGCGCATCACCGGCGAAGCGCCGCTGTTCGACGCGAACGGGTGCAAGACCTACGCCGCCAAACTCACCGCCGCCCTCGACGAGCGCCTGGCGAAGGAGCGCGCCGGCAAATGAGCTGGCGAGTCACCCTCCGTTGCACCCGCGCCGAGGCCGAGGCGCTGCCCGACAGCGACGATCTGTTTCCCGACCTCGCCTCGCCGCCGGTGCTGGTCGCCGACGAGCCCGACCCGGACCGGCCCGACGATTGGCGCCTGCACGCTTACTTCGACCGCCAGCCCGGCTGGGCCGAGCTTGCCGCGCTCGAGAGACTGGCGGCCGACAGCGATCCTTTGCTCGAACGGCTCGAGGATGCCGATTGGGTGACGCTCAGCCAGCAGGGCCTGCAGCCGATCCGAGCCGGTCGCTTCTTCGTCCACACGCCGATGCACCACAAGGACCGGCCCGACGGCGCGACGAGTTTCGAGATCGACGCCGGCCTCGCCTTCGGCACCGGCCAGCATGCCACCACCGCCGGCTGCCTCGACGCGCTCGACCGGCTCGAGCGCTCGGGCAAATCCTTCGCCAACATCGCCGACATCGGCACCGGCACCGGCCTGCTGGCCTTCGCCGCGCTGGCACTGTGGCCGGCCGCCCGAGCCATCGCGACCGACATCGATCCGATCGCCGTCGACGTCACCCGCGACAATGCCGCGATCAACGGCGTGCCGCTCGGCATGGGCGCAGGCGAGCTGCTGCTCAGCGTCGCCGACGGCATGGACGATCCAATGCTCGTCTCGCGCGCGCCGTTCGACCTTCTCATCGCCAACATCCTCGCCGGCCCGCTGATCGAACTCGCGCCTGCTTTCGCCGCCGCCACCGCGCCGGGCGGAACGATCGTCCTCGCCGGTCTGCTCGACAGCCAGGCCGAGGCCGTCACCGCCGCCTATACCGCCCGCGGCTGCCGCCTGCTCGAGCCCGGCACCGGCGAATGGCGCGTGCTGGTGCTGGAACGCGGCGCGGGTTGAACCGCCCGTGCTTTGCGCTAGTGCCTTGAGCGCAATGGCCAATCTCATGCCCATCATCGAGACTCTCGAGGCGCGCTGGATGCGGGCGTGGGCGAGCGGCGACATGAAGACGCTGAAGGCTCTCACCGCGCGCAACTTCCGCCTGGTGATGGGCTCGCGCCCCGCGGCGATCCTCGATTCGCCGAGCTGGCTCGAGGCGGCGCGCGACCGCTTCCTGTGCGATTCCTACCGCTTCGGCGACATCTACGTGCGCGACGTCGGCTCGGTCGCGGTGTTCGCCACCCAATTGACCCTGCGCGCGACGATGGACGGCGCCGACTGGTCGGGCGACTATTGGGTGACCGACATCTGGCGCAAGGGCCGCGTCCGCCGCCAGTGGCGGATGGTCGAGCGGATCCTCTCCCGCCCCGACCCCGACCGCAAGTTCGCCACCGGGATCAAGTCGCTGCAATTGTGGCGGTAGGCGGCTAGGCCGCGGCTACGATCGCCGCCCATTCCGCCTCATCGACGACCGGAACGCCAAGCTCCGCGGCCTTCTTGAGCTTCGATCCCGCACCCGGCCCGGCGACCACCAGGTCGGTCTTGGCCGACACGCTCCCAGCCGCCCGCGCGCCGAGCCGTTCGGCCTGGGCCTTGGCCTCGTCGCGGCTCATCGTTTCGAGGCTGCCGGTGAACACGATGGTCTTGCCGGTCCACTCCGTCTGCCGCGTGTCGGACACGAACGCGGCGGGTTTCGCCAGCGCCAGCAATTGCGCCACCTCGTCGCGATTGTGCGGCTCGTGGAAGAAGTCGACGATCGCCCCCGCGACCACCGCGCCCACCCCCTCGACCGCGCTCAGCTCGCCCGCCGCGCTTTCGCTCCGCGCGACCCGCTCCAGCTCCTCGATCGTCCCGAACGCGCGCATCAGATCGCGCGCGGTGACCGCGCCGACGTGGCGGATGCCGAGCCCGAACAGCAGCCGCGCCGGGTCGAAGCCGATCTTGGCCTCGATCGCCGCCAGCAGATTGTCGACCGAGCGGTCCTTCCAGCCCTCGCGCCCGACCAGCTCGTCGCGGTGCGCCTTGAGCCGCCAGATGTCGGCCGGCCCGCCGAGCCAGCCTAGGGCGACGAACTCGGCGATGCTCTTCTCGCCGAGCCCCTCGATGTCCATCGCCCCGCGGCTGACGAAATGCTTCAGCCGCTCGATGCGCTGCGCCGGGCAGATCAACCCGCCGGTGCAGCGGACGTCGACCTCGCCTTCCTCGGCGACCGCCTCGCTGTCGCACATCGGGCAATGGTCGGGGAAATTATACGCCGCGCGCTTCTCGTCGCGGGTCAGATTCTCGACCACCTGCGGGATGACGTCACCGGCGCGCTGGATTCGCACGCGGTCGCCGATCCGGAGGCCCAATCGCGCGATCTCGTCGCGATTGTGGAGCGTGACGTTCTGCACGATCACGCCGCCGACCCCGACCGGCTTCAGGCGCCCGACCGGGGTAAGCTTGCCGGTCCGACCGACCTGGATCTCGATGTTCTCGAGCGTCGTCTCGGCCCGTTCGGCCGGGAATTTGTGCGCCAGCCCCCAGCGCGGCGCGCGGTTGGCAAAGCCAAGCCGTTCCTGCAGGTCGAGCCGGTCGACCTTGTAGACCACCCCGTCGATATCGAACGGCAGGTCGGCGCGCGCCTGCTCGATCCGCGCATAGTGCGCCAGCGCCGCGTCGACTGAAGCCACCCGCGTCAGCAGATCGCTGACCGGAAAGCCGAGCGACGACAGCCGCCGCATCGCATCCCACTGAGTCTCCGCCAGCGGCTCGCGGAGCTCGCCCCAGCCGTGCGCCAGGAACCTGAGCGGCCGCGCCGCGGTCACCGCCGGGTCCTTCTGCCGAAGCGACCCCGCCGCGGCATTGCGCGGATTGGCGAAAATCTTTCCCCCCGCCGCCTCCTGCCGCGCGTTGAGCGCGGCAAAATCGGCCTTCGACATATACACCTCGCCGCGCACCTCGATCACGCTCCTCCCCTCCCGCTTGCGGGAGGGGCCGGGGGTGGGCAGCTTTTGCGGCACATCCCTGATCGTCCGCACATTGGCGGTCACGTCCTCCCCGACTGACCCGTCGCCGCGTGTCGCCGCAAGCACCAGCTCCCCGTCCTCGTAGCGCAGCGAGCAGGACAGCCCGTCGATCTTCGGCTCGGCGGTCAGCGCCACCTCGGCGTCCGCGGACAGTGACAGGAACCGCCGGATCCGCCCCAGGAACTCCGCCACTTCCTCACTCGAGAACGCATTATCGAGGCTGAGCATCGGCCGCGCATGCGCCACCTTGGCGAGGCTCGCGGCCGGCGCCGCGCCGACCCGCTTCGAAGGCGAATCCGCCCGCACCAGTTGCGGAAACGCCGCCTCCAGCGCGCGGTTCTCGGCGATGAGCGCGTCATATTCGGAGTCCGAAATCTCCGGCGCATCCTCGCCATGATAGAGCCGGTCGTGCCGCGCGATCTCCCGCGCCAGCCGCATCAACCGGTTGGCCGCCTCGGCCTCGCTCATCCCCGCTGGGTCCACTAGCGAAGCGTCTCGGCGAGGAGATCGGTGAAGCTGTCCCAACTGCGCGCCGCCGCGACCTGGTTGTAGGTCACGCCCGGCACATTAAGTTCGTGCGCCGCGGGGTTGGTGAAGCCGTGCGCGACGTTGCCATAGGCGTGCACTTGCCAGTCGCAGCCGGCCGCGGTCAGCTCCTGGCCGAGCGCGACGACATCCTCGGGCGGCGCCATCGGGTCGTCCCAGCCGTGGAAGGCGGCGACCTTGGGCACGATCCGAGCCGTCTCGAAATTGGGCGGCTTGAGCAATCCGTGGAACACCGCAGCGACCTGGAAGTCCGCACCCGATCGCGCCAGGTCGAGCGCGCACAGCCCGCCGAAGCAAAACCCCATCACCGCCATGCGCGACCCATCCACCGCCGGCAGCGCGCGTGCGAATCCGAGGATCGCCGCCAGCCGCTTCACGTAAGCCAGGCGGTCGTCGAGATGACGGTTCATTTCCCCGAACATCGTGTCGCGGTCGCGCCCGATCAGCTCCGCCCCGAACGTGTCCGCCAGCACCACCGAATAACCCAGCGCGACCAGCCGCGCCCCATGATCCTCCTCGACCGGCCCGCGGTTCATCACGCTCGGGAAGATCACCACCCCCGGCCGCGCCGCCCCCCCGCCGTCGTCAAGCGCAAGATGCGACAGCGTCACACCATCGAAGCTGTGCGAATGGTCGGTACGATTGCTCATGCAGCCTCCAGCATACCTCCTCTCCCTTTAGGGGAGAGGAAGGGGCCCGCTCGGCGCAGCCGAGTGGGAAGGTGAGGGGGATAGCGCCGCGAGATAGGCCAGCACCCCATCGATGTTGCTCATTACGTCGGCATTGGTGACGCGAACAACCTGCATTCCCTGAGTCGCCAGCCATGCCGTGCGCCGCTCGTCGTATGCCTGTCGGGCGGCGTGGCTGTCCCCGTCGACTTCGACCACCAGCCGCGCATCCGGGCAATAGAAGTCGGCGATGAACGGGCCGAGCCAGACCTGACGACGGAACTTCATCCCTTGGAGCTGGCGATTTCGGAGGCGTTGCCACAGTCGTCGCTCTGCTGGCGTCGGATCGTGCCGAGCCTGACGGACGCGCCCTAAGGCCTCATCGGTCGGCGGACGCTTCACCCCCTCGCCCTTCCGCCGCTGCGCGGCTCCCTCCCTCTCCCCTTCAGGGAGAGGGTATTCATGCAGCCTCCAGCAGGCGCGCCGCCTGGGCGCGGGCTTCTTCGGTGATGTCGGCGCCCGACAGCATGCGCGCGATTTCCTCGCGGCGTTCGGCGTCGCTCAGTCGGCGGACGGAGGTGCGCGTGCCGCTTTCCCCATGCGCCTTCTCGATCCGGTAATGGTGCGCCGCCCGCGCCGCGACCTGCGGCGAGTGGGTGACCACCAGCACCTGCGCCCCGTCGGCCAGCCGCGCCAGCCGCTCGCCGATCGCGCTCGCCACCGCGCCACCGACTCCTCGATCAATCTCGTCGAAGATCATCGTCGCCGCCCCGCCCTCGTCGGCCAGCGCGACCTTCAGCGCCAGGATGAAGCGCGACAATTCGCCGCCCGAGGCGATTCGGGTCAGCGGCCCGAACGGCGCACCGGGGTTGGTCGAGACCTCGAACTCGACTCGGTCCTTGCCCGCGGGCCCCGCCTCGGCCTCGCTCAGCGCGGTCCGGAAGCGCGCCGAATCCAGCTTGAGCGGCGCCAGCTCTCCCGCCACCGCGCGGTCGAGCCGCTCCGCCGCCAGCCGCCGCTCTCCGCTCAGATCCTCCGCCAGCGCATCGAACCGCGCCCGCGCCTCGCCCAGCGCCTGCTCCAGCCCGGCGATCCGCTCGCTGCCGGCGTCGATCGCCTTGAGCCGCCCCGCCAGTTCCTCGCCATGCGCCGCCAATGCGTCCGCCTCGACCCGGTGCTTGCGCGCCAGCGCGCGAATGTCGAACAGCCGCGCCTCGGCCGCCTCGAGCCGTGTCGGGTCGAACGCCAGCGCCTCGGCCGCGCGCGCAATCCGGTCCTCGGCCTCGCTCGCCTCGATCAGCGCCCGGTCGAGCGATGCCAGCGCCTCGCCGAGCAATGCATGGTCCGCCGCCCCGCGCTCGATCCGCCGCGCCGCCTGGCGTAGCAGCGCCAGCGCGCCGTCCGACCCGCCGAGCAGTTCATCCAGCCCGGCCAGCGACTCGCCCGCCTTGGCCCCGGCCTGCATCGCTGCGCGCGCCTCGGCCAGTTCGCTCTCCTCGCCCGGCTGAGGCGCCAGCGCGGCAATCTCGCCGACCGAAAATTCGAGCCACTCGCGGTCGCGCGCAGCTGCCTCGGAGTCCGCGCGCGCCGCCTCGAGTTCCGCTTCCAGCCGCGCCACCTCGGCCCACGCCGCCGCCACCGGCGCGCCGTCGACCCGCGCGAACGAGTCGAGCAAAGCGCGGTGGCCCCTCGGATTGAGCAGTCCGCGATCGTCGTGCTGGCCGTGGATCTCGACCAGCCCGGCCGCAAGCTCCCGCAGCGTCGCGGCGTTGACGCTCGCCCCGCCCGCGAACGCCCGGCTGCCGCCATCCGATTTCAGCGTCCGGCGAACGATCAGCGGCTCGCCCGGCTCGATCTCGACGCCCTGCTCGGCGAGCAGCTCCAGCGCCGGATCGCCGGCCGCAAGCGCAAACTCCGCCGCCACCGCCGCCCCGGCCGCGCCGCTGCGCACCAGGCCCGCATCGGCCCTGCTGCCCAGCGCCAGCCCGAGGCTGTCGAGCAGGATCGACTTGCCCGCCCCGGTCTCGCCGGTCAGCACGCCAAGCCCCGCCTCGAACTCCAGTTCGAGCCGGTCGATCAGAACGACATTGTCGATCGACAGCTGCCTCAGCACCGGGGCGCCGCCGTGGTCACGCCTAGCTCTGCGGCGCGCCCTGGGGCACGTGCCGCTGGATCAGCCGGTAGCTGCGGTGATACCATTCGCTGCCCGGATAATTCCGCCCGAGCACCGCCGCCGCCTTCTGCGCTTCGCCCGGGATGCCGAGCGCGAGATAGGATTCGACCAGCCGCTGCAGCGCCTCGGGCGTGTGGCTGGTGGTCTGGTATTTGTCGATCACGGTGCGGAAGCGGATCGTCGCCGCCAGCCACTTGCCCTGGCGCTGGTAGAAGCGGCCGATCTCCATCTCCTTGCCGGCCAGGTGATCGTTGATGAGGTCGAGCTTCAGCCGGGCGTCGGTCGCGTAGCGGCTTCCCGGATAGCGCCGGGTCAGCTCGCCGAACGCATCGGCCGCCTGCTGGGTGATCTTCTGGTCGCGCCGCACGTCCTCGATCTGCTGGTAATAGGACATGGCGATCAAATAGTTGGCGTAGGGCGCGTCCTTGTTGCCCGGGTGGATCGTCAGGAACCGCCGCGCCGACGAGATCGCGTCGGGATATTGCTGCCCCATGTAATAGCTGAACGAGCTCATCAGCTGAGCGCGCCGCGCCCACACCGAATAGGGGTGCTGGCGCTCGACCTCGTCGAACAATTTGGCGGCAAGGATGTAATTGCCCTGGTCGAGGTAGCGCTTGGCCAGGCTGTAGAGCGTGTTGACGTCGCGCGCGACATAGCCGGTATCGTCGGCCTTGCCCTTGTTGCGCGCGCAGCCGGCGGCGGGAAGGACGAGTGCGGCGGCAATCAGCGGGAGCGCGAAACGCTTCAAATTCGACATGACGGACCTTCTAGCGTGGGGCTGGCAGCAGGCCAAGCGCCGTGATTGGCAATGGTTTCGTTCGATCGCTGGCCGAGCCCGCCTGAACCCGCAATGGCCGGCTCAGGCCGCCGCCGGCCGAGCCGCCGGATCATGGTCGTCGCCGCGCACGAAGCTGTCCGGCGTCACGCCCAGCCACACCAGGATCGGCGCCGAGATATAGATCGACGAATAGGTGCCGATGAACGTGCCGAGCAGAACCGCCAACGTGAGCCCGAAGATGACGTCCGGGCCGAGCACCAGCAGCACCGCCAGTGCGATCATGATCGACAGCGACGTCACCACCGTCCGGCTCAGCGTCTCGTTGAGCGACAGATTGAGCAGCGGGACCATCGCCATCTTGCGGAACTTGCGCAGATTCTCGCGGATGCGGTCGTAGATCACGACCGTGTCGTTGAGCGAATAGCCGACGATCGCAAGGAAGGCCGCAACGATGTTGAGGTCGACCTGGAGCTGGGTCAGCGCGAAAAAGCCGAGCACCACCGACACGTCGTGGAACAGGGTGACCAGCGCGCCCACGCCGAATTGCCATTCGAAGCGCACCCAGATGTAGATCGCGATCCCCAGCATCGCCAGCGTGATCGCCAGCGCGCCGTCCCACGCCAGCTCCTCGCTGACCTTGCCCGATACCGATTCCCCGGCGTCGACCCGGGCGCCCGGATATTCGCGCTCGAGCATGGTGCGCAGCTCGGTCACCGCCGCCGCCGCGGCGGTGTCCGGCCCGTCGGGGCGCGGAAGCCGGATCTGGTACGTCTTGGAGTCGCCGAATTCCTGGATGTTCGCGTCGCCAAGCTTTAGCGCCGCGACGTCGCCCCGCAGCTTCTCGATATCCACCGTCTGCGCGAATTCGGTCCGCACCACCTGCCCACCGACGAAGTCGATGCCCAGGTTCAGCCCGCGCACCGCGACCAGCGCCAGCGCCGCGATGGTCAGCAGGATCGACAGCACCAGCGCGATGTTGCGCACCCGCATGAAGTCGACATTGGTGTTGTCGGGGACCAGCTTGAGCAGTTTCATATGTGCAGCACCTTCGGCCGCTTGGCCTTGACCCAGCCGGCGACCAGCATCCGCGTGAAGTTGACCGCGGTGAACACCGAGGTGATGATCCCGATCATCAGCACTACCGCGAAGCCGCGGATCGGGCCCGAGCCGAAATACCACATCAGCACCGCGGCGATGGTGTTGGTGATGTTGGCGTCGAAGATCGCCGTCGACGCTTCCTTGTAGCCGGTCTCCAGCGCGTCGAGCAGCTTGCGGCCGCGCCGCTGCTCCTCGCGGATGCGCTCGTTGATCAGCACGTTGGCGTCGACCGCGGCGCCGATCGTCAGCACGAATCCGGCGATGCCGGGAAGCGTCAGCGCCGCCCCGAACACCGCCAGTCCGGCGAGGATCAGCAATGCGTTCACCAGCAGCGCGGCGGTCGCATAGACCCCGAAGCGGCCATAGGTCACCAGCATGAAGATGATCACCGCCAGCGTCGCGGCGATGCTGGCCAGGGTCCCCTTCTCGATCGAATCGCGGCCGAGCTCGGCGCTCACCGTGCGCTCTTCGATCACGTCGAGCTTGACCGGCAATTTACCCGAGGCGAGCGCGACCGCCAGCTGGGCCGCGCTCTCGACCGTGAAATTGCCGCTGATCTGCGCCTGGCCGCCTAAAATCGGCTCGTTGATGTTCGGCGCGGAGAGCACCTTGTCGTCGAGGATAATCGCGAACGGCTTGTTGACGTTCTCCTGAGTCACCCGCCCGAAGCGCCGCGCACCGGCATTGTTGAAGGTGATCGAGACCACCGCATTGCCGTCCTGGTCGAAGCTCTGGGTGGCGTTGATCAATTGGTCGCCCGAGACCATCGCCCGCCGCTTGACCGCGATCCGCCCGGTCCCATCGGCCATCGGCAGCAGCTGGCTGCCCGGCGGCGCCCGGCCGGCGGCGATGTCGTCCGGAGTGGCGTCGAGGTCGACCAGCTTGAACTCTAGCCGGGCGGTCTGGCCGATCAGGGCCTTGAGCGCATCGGGATCCTCGACCCCCGGCACCGCGACCAGGATCCGCCGCTGGCCCTGGTTGACCACGGTCACTTCCTTGGTCCCGCTCGGGTCGACCCGGCGGCGCACCACGTCGCGCGCCACGGTCATCGAATCCTTGAGCGCGGTCGCCGCCCCCTGCTTGGTCGGGGTCATCACGATCCGCGTCGAATCGATCACCTGCACGTCCCAGTCGCGCTGGCCGGTGAGGCCCGCCGGCTGCGACAGCGCGCGCAGCCGCTCGACCGCGGCATCGAGCTGGGTCGGGTCGCGCACCATGAAGCTCAGCTTACCGCCGCTCGTCGAAACGTCGCCGATCGCGATCCGCGGCTGGCCGCGGCGAAGCTCGGTGGTGACTTCCTCTTCCTTGGCCTGGAGCCGCTGCCGCGCGGCGTCGGCGACATCGGCCTCGAGCAGCAGCTGGCTACCGCCGGCGAGGTCGAGGCCGAGGCTGATGCGCGGGCTCGGCACCCAGCCCGGCCATTGGTCGACCTGCGACTTGGGCACCATGCTCGGGATTGCGAGCAGGATCCCGATCAGGACCACCGCCCAGATGCCAAGCTTCTTCCAGCGCGGGAAATCGAGCATGGTGCAGCCGGCCTAGTCGTTGGCCGGCTTGGCGGTCGGGTCGATCACTCCGGTGATGGTCGATTTGACCGCGCGGACCTTGACGTTCGGCCCGAGCTCGATCTCGACCTCGCCGTCGTCGACCTTGGTGACCTTGCCGATCAATCCGCCGCCGGTGACCACCTTGTCGCCCTTCTTGATCGCGTCGATCTGCGCGCGATGCTCCTTCATCTTGCGGTTCTGCGGCCGGATGAGGAGGAAGTAGAAGACGACGAAGATCAGCAGCAGCGGCAGCATCTGCACGAAGAAGGCGGCGCCGGCGTTGGGCGCGGCTGCGGCGAGAAGCGAATTGGTGAACATGGCGGAGGAGATTTCCTTCGAACGATGATGGTCGGGGCGACAGGATTCGAACCTGCGACCCCCACACCCCCAGTGTGATGCGCTACCAGGCTGCGCTACGCCCCGACCGTGCTATCCGGCATCGGTGCCGGTCAGCGACCGGGCATCTAGTGGGGCAGGGGCGGCAAGGCAAGGTTATGGCTCGGACACGGCGACGGCGAAGGAGGGGAAGGCCGTGGCTTCGCCGCGTCGCGCTCGCGCTCGCCGCCATCCCCCTCGCCTATCTCGCCGCCTCGCTGGTCGGTTCGCTGATCCCGGTCAACCGCGCCTGGGTCGAGCCCGATCGGGGCATCACCGTCTATCTCGCCGACAACGGCGTCCATGCCGATCTCGTCCTCCCGGTCCGCGCCGCCGGTCTCGACTGGTCGCCGCTGCTGCCGCGCCGCGACGTCGCCGCCGCCACCTCCGACCATCGCTGGATCGCCTTCGGGGCGGGCGAGCGGCGGGTCTATCTCGAGACCCCGACCTGGTGGGACCTCACTCCGCGCACTGCCCTGGCCGGCCTGTTCGGCGGCGAGCGCGTGATGCACGTCCAGTGGGTCCGCGACCCGACCTACAGCGCCCGCGCCATCCGCCTCCGCCCGCACGAATACCGCCGCCTCTACCAGTCGATCCGCGCCGAGTTCGCCCCCGGCACGTCCGGCCGCCCGGCCCGCCTCGACCACCCCGGCTACGGCCCGACCGACGCCTTCTACGCCGGCCGCGGCAAGGCCAGCGCGCTCTCGACCTGCAACAACTGGGCCGCCGACCGCCTGCGCATCGCCGGGGTCAAGACCAGCCTGTGGAGCCCGTTCGTCAATGGCCTCGTGTGGAGGTATCGCGAAGCAGAGTGAGATCGTCGCCACAGCGCAAGCTTGGGCCCACGCCTCACCTTGGCGCACATCCGGACGAATGGATCCCAGCCTGCGCTGGGATGACCGTTAAAGAACGTAGCGGCTAAGATCCGCGTTCCTTGCAATCCCCGCCAATTGGCCTTCGACGAACGCCGCGTCGACCGTGACCGTCTCGCCGCCGCGCTCCTCAGCCGAAAAGCTGACGTCTTCGAGCAATTTCTCCATCACCGTCTGAAGCCGCCGCGCGCCGATATTCTCGAGCGCGTCGTTCACTTCCGCCGCAATCCGCGCCAGCGCCGCGATGCCGTCGGCGGCGAATTCGACCGTCACGTCCTCGGTCTTGAGCAACGCGCGATATTGCTCGGTCAGGCTGGCGCGCGTGTCGCTCAGGATACGCACGAAATCGGCTTCGGTCAGCGCCGCCAGCTCGACCCGGATCGGCAAGCGTCCCTGCAGCTCGGGCAGCAGATCGGCCGGCTTGGCGACATGGAACGCGCCGCTCGCGATGAACAGGATGTGGTCGGTCTTGATCGGCCCATATTTGGTCGCGACCGTCGTCCCTTCGATCAGCGGCAGCAGGTCGCGCTGGACGCCCTCGCGGCTGACCGACCCGCCGCGCACGTCGCTGACCGCGATCTTGTCGATCTCGTCGAGGAACACGATGCCGTTGGCCTCGGCGTCGGCCAGCGCGACCCGGGTCACGTCGTCCTGGTCGACTCTTTTGTCCGCCTCCTCGTCGACCAGCTTGAGATAGGCGTCGCGGACCTTGAGCTTGCGCCGCTTCTTCGGCGCCCCGCCCGAGATCTTGCTCATCATCTCGCTGAGGTTGATCATCCCCGTGCCGCCCTGGCCGGGAATGTCGAACGGCAGCGCCGGCGCCTCGTTGACCTCGATCTCGACCTCGGCGCCGTCGAGGCTGCCGTCCGAAAACCGCTGGCGGAAGCTCGCCCGAGTCGCCTCGCTCGAGCCCTTGCCGGTCAGCGCGTCGAGCAAGCGCTCCATCGCCGCGCCCTCGGCTGCCTCCTTGACCCGCTCGCGCCGCCGCTCGCGCTCGAGCCGCACCGCTTCCTCGACCAAATCGCGCGCGATCTGCTCGACGTCGCGCCCGACATAGCCGACCTCGGTGAACTTGGTCGCCTCGACCTTGACGAACGGCGCGTCCGCCAGCTTCGCCAGCCGCCGCGAAATCTCGGTCTTGCCGCAGCCGGTCGGCCCGATCATCAGGATGTTCTTGGGAGTCACCTCCTCGCGCAGCTCGGGGCTCAGCCGCTGCCGCCGCCAGCGATTGCGAAGCGCCACCGCGACCGCTTTCTTGGCCTCTTTCTGGCCGACGATATGTTCATCCAGCGCGGCGACGATCGCCTTGGGGGTCAGGGCATCATTCATCGCGCAAAGGTCGGGCGCGCCGGTCCCGGTTTCAAGCGGCGCAGCGCAACGATCCGAACAGTCCCGCATGCCGCGCCACGATCCGCGCGATATCCGCCGCCTGCGGCCGGGCGTCCCACTCGCCGCGCTCGAACGTGCCCCCGAGCAAGATCCCGTCGCGGCGCGGAAACATATATCCCGCCTCTCCGGTGAAGGCGTAGCGCACCCTATCCTGCGGCGCGAGCACCGCCAATTGCCCGCGCACCGGGATCATCTCCTCGTCTCCGACCAGCGCCGCCGCGCCGATCCCGGTGCAATTGACCACGATCGCCTCGTCCAGCGCCGCCACCTCGGCCAGGCTCGCGAACCGCCGCAGCCGGATCGCCGAGCCGCCGCGCAGCACCTCGCTCGCCAGCTGCGCCATGAACCGCGGAGTCTCGACATACATCGTGTCGAAGCGCAGCAGAGGCGCGACCGCGAACGGATGCTCGCCCCGCCCCAGCACGCGCAGATTGGGCCGGTATGCGTTGAGCCAGTCGTCGGCGTAACTCGCGATCCGCGATTGCTCGTAGGTCGGCAGCCAGCGGATCCCGTAATGGTCGCCGACCAGCGCCTGGAACCGCCGCCAGCTATACGCCATCGCCACCTTGAACTGCGCCATCCACGGCGCGCTCACCGCCTCCTCGCGGAAGTGGCCGAACGGCGATACCTGCCCGCCGGCCACCGCCGAGGTCGTCGCGGGCGGCAGCGCCGCGGTGTAGACCGTCACCCGCCGCCCCGCTTCCTGGAGCAGCCGCGCCGTCGTCAGCCCCATCACTCCGCTGCCGATCACCGCCACCGGCCCGGCGGTCCCGCTCAGCGCCAAATCCGCCGCCAGCCGCGAGCTTCCCCAGCTCAAGGTAATCCCCGCCCCGCCGTGCCCGTAATTGTGGACCAGCACCTTGTCGCCGAGCGCCTCGCGCCGGACCACGAACCCCGCCGCCCGATACGGCCTGAGCCCCGCCACCGTGCGGATCACCCGCGCCGAATCGACCCGCACCGGCGCCAGCGGCGCGCACCCCTCGCGCACCGGCACGCTCGCGCACCCCGACAACGCCACCGCGCCCGAACCGGCCAGAACAGCTCGCCGGTCCACTCCCCCTCCCGCCTGCGGGAGGGGGTCGGGGGGTGGGCCTGTCAGGGAACGCTGCGCCGCCATCTTCCCACCCCTAACCCCTCCCGCAAGCGGGAGGGGAATTACTCCACCACCTCGACCGTCAGCCGGTCGTTGGTGAACACGCACACCTCGGCGGCGATGGCCATCGCCCGCCGCGCCAGTTTCTCCGCGTCCACCTCATATTCGTCGAGCGCGCGCGCCGCCGCCAGCGCATAATTGCCGCCGCTGCCGATCGCCACGATCGCCCCGCCGTCGGCGGTCGCCTCGGGCTCGAGCACGTCGCCGTTGCCGGTGATCACCAGCATCACCTCCTTGTCGGCGACGATCATCATCGCCTCGAGGTTGCGCAAATATTTGTCGGTCCGCCAGTCCTTGGCCAGCTCGACCGCGGCGCGCAGCAATTGCCCGCGGCTCGCCTCGAGCTTCTTCTCCAATCGCTCGAACAAGGTGAACGCGTCCGCCGTCGCTCCGGCGAACCCGGCGATGACGCTCCCGTCGCCCAGCCGCCGGACCTTCTTGGCGTTGGGCTTGATCACCGTATTGCCCAGGCTGACCTGCCCGTCCCCGGCGATGATCGTCCGCCCGCCCTTCTTCACCCCGAGGATGGTGGTCCCGTGAAACTGCTCCAAGCGTCGCGCTCCTGTGCTGTGCCGCCGGATGTGGGCGCGTAGGGCGCAGTCTGCAACTCAGCACTGTGCTCGAAGCCCCCCTTGCCGTCGTCCCAGCGCAGGCCGGGGTCGGTTCCTCGCGGGACGCGCCGCCCTTCCGGCATGGATGCCAGCCTGCGCTGGCACGACAAAAAGGCTGAGCTTGGGAGCCACCCTCCTGCCCAAGCTTCCAAGCGGCGGCGGCAAGGCCACGGCGCCGGAAACGAACGCTAACTCTGCAAGCTGTAGTCCGGCGCGATCGCACGCCACCAAGGGAGACATTGCATCGCAAAGTGGCGAGGCATCGACGCTGCAACCCCAAAGCCGCGCCTCATTCCTTCAGCAACGCCGCTGTCATCTCAGGAAAATTCTCTTGAAATAAGTAATGGATGTAAGGAACGGGTAGGTGTAAGGCAGTAGCTATATAGTCAGGTGTGGCGCCTCCGGCGGCTAGTTGCTTGTTGTACTCCTGCCGCGTTGCCTCGCGACAAAGGACCATGAGCGCTCGGTAGAGTGCTTTCGACTCTGCTCTGAATTGAGGGCTCATTTCAAGAGTAGGATCACCAAACCTTTGGATTTGGATGTCAAACTTAGCCTCGGTGTCTGCCTTTTCGGCGGGAGTATCGAACACGTGCATTAGCTCTTTGGTGAATACCAGTCGCCGCCAATGTTTGCCGTTCGGTTTTGCGCCCACCATCTCCCTCGAAATCACAATAAGCGCTTCGTTTGGAGGAACGTCGACATTCATAAAGCGGCCTGGACCCTCAATGTAGCATCCGCGCAAGCGGAGTGGGTCGAACAGGCCTGTCCACAGCTCGCGCACACCCTTGATATCGCTGTGTTCAATTGCGAGAGTCTTCAGATCGCGCGTACTGATACGCCCGTCGAGTTCCTGAACAGCCTTATAGAGATCCGCAAAAGCCATACGAAAAAGGCGCCCCTCGAAAGGAGCGCCTTTATTGATTAAAGCGATAAACCGTCAAGTTTAACAACGACCCTCTTCGGGATCCGCATCCGCCTCTTCGGGGTCCGCTAGGAACTTAAGAAGCTCTCCAGCCATGTCTTCCGGGCTGGCGTCACGGCTCTGTCCCGGGAAGAACTTCACATTCTTCACGTGGTTATCCCGATAAAGGTGCTGTTTAAGCGCCTCTACGTTCTGCATAACCTGGTCCTCCATGACACATTCCAAACGCTCGCGGGGAGCTTTCGCTCCCAGCATACCAAAACCCTGTTTTAAAAAGAGTTAACTTCGCGAATCACGCGCCGTCTGTCCCTTCCTAATGACGTGTAGCGCATTTCGCACATTAGATTCAAACGAAAGTTCTTGACAACCATGCCGGATTGGTCCGCAGACCGCTCCGCGGAATTGGTAAGGGCGGCACACGTAATCAAGGTACCAAGAGTTCGAATGATGTCCGTCGCTCCATATCTCCCGTCGTAAGCATACAAAAGCACTGTGTGATGCTACAATGCTGGACTAGCCGACAACCCCTAGCTTGGTTCATCGATCCGGTCCGTCCGCATTAACTCACCAGGTCTTTTCTCCTAAAAACCCCACCACATCCTCCAGCGCCGGTGACCGCCCCCTCAGCGGCCGCGACAATGACGCGACCGTGTCGACGTGGTTCTTGCCGGGATAGATCTTCAGTTCGACCGGCGCCCCCACCGCGCGCAGCCGCTCGGCCAGGCGGCGGCTGTTGTACGGATAGGCCGTGCGGTCCGCCGCGCCGTGGATCAGCAGCATCGGCGGCGCGTCCCGCCGCACGAAATTGACCGGCTGGGTCTCCCGCGCCCGCGGCCACTGGCCGAACGCCGCCCGCCCGTAGCGCTCGGTGAACGGCGCGAAATCGTACGGCCCTGACAGCAGCGCCGCCGCGCGAACGATTCCCGGATCGACCCCGATGTCGGCCAGGAAATGCCGGTCGAGCGCCAGCATCGCCGCATTGTAGGCGCCGGCCGAATGGCCCGACAGCGCGATCCGCCCCGGGTCGCCCCCAAAATCCGCGACATGGTCGCGCACCCATTTGACGCTCAGCGCGCAATCCTCGACGAACGCCGGGAAGCGCACCGCCGGCACCAGCCGATAGTCGGGCACCACCACCACGAACCCGCGCCCCGCCAGCGCCGCGGCGGCGAACGCATAGTCGCCGCGCTCGCCGCTCTGCCAGCCGCCGCCGTAGAAGAAGACGATCACCGGCAACCCGGCGCCCGGCCTCGCAGAGCTCGGCGCCCACACGTCGAGCTTGAGCCGCGGATCGGGCCCATACGCAACGCCCTCGGCGACCCGCCGCACCCCGCTGCGCGACACCCGGTCGGCGCCGTTGAGCAAGGCGAGCGGCGAGCAGGCCGCGCCCGCGACCCCGGCCAGCGCCGCGCCCGCCATCCACATCCGCCGGTTCCAGCCGCCCTGAAAGAAGTCGTTCATCCCAGCCAAGCGCCCGCCGCCCCGCGCAGTTCCGTCCCCGTCGTGAGCCGACCTGCCAACACAACTGTTCGTCCTGAGCTTGTCGAAGGACTGCCCCGTGGTGCCCCGCTTCGCTGCCCTAGCCGAACAGCCGTGCCCACCACCCGCGCCGCGCCCGCTTCAGAGCATCCCGCTCCCGCGCCTCGCAGCGCTCGACGATCGCAATCGCGTCGGCGGTCCGGCCATTGGCCTGGTCCAGCCGCCCGGTCTGCGCATCGGCGAACGCGATCCAGTCGCCGACATCGGCGGCATCGGGCGGAAGCCCGGCCCCGGCACGCCCGCGCGCCAGCTAGTCGGCAGCAGGCTGGCGCAATCGGCAGCGCTGGCTGTCACGATAGGCGGTGCGCCGGCACAGGCCGTCGAAGCCAGCGCGAGTAGCAGCAGGATCGACATTCTGCGCGGCGCCGTCGGCATGGCGGATCTCCCGTTGATTGCGTTGGGTAAGCTCGTCGGCGGCGCGCTCGCGGACGCTGGCGGCGGCGGCAGTCTCGACCGCGTCGCGCGCGCTGCCCCCAGCGGCGTCGCGCTGGGTCCGTTCGACCCGTTGCTCGGCGGCGATCCGCTGGCCGCGCTGGCACGCCGCCGGCCCGGCCAGCAGCAGCCCGAGCGCGGCGAGGCCGAGCAGCAGCCCCGGCGCCCAGCGGCGCAACAGCTCAGCCGCGCGGAGTGTCATTGCAAGCATCGGGCTCTTCCCCGCCGCCGGCCTCGATTTGCGCCCCGAAGGCCGAGGCGCGCAGCGATCGGCGGTTGATCGCCAGCCCCAGCGACAGCAGCACCGCGCCGATGATGGTGAGCAACCCGTAGTTGGATAGCGCCAGCGCCTCGAGCGCGCGCAGCCGGAGCGCCGCCTCGCCGCGGGCCAAAGCGACGATCAGCATCACCAGCCACACCGAGAAGGCAGTCAGCACCGCCCCGCCGGCGATCGACGCCCACAGCGCGATCATCGCCCGCCAGTCGCGCGGCCGCCAGGCGCTCGCGATGGTGGGGAGCAGCGGCCTCATCGTGTACCAACACGGTTCGCCAGCCAACCGTAGAGGAACGCCTCATTGGCCGGCCGCCGTTCGGCGAGGCGCAGGTATCGCTCGCCCTGCAACGCTTCGAGCGCGCGCATCAGCACTGTCTCGCCGGAGGCGTGTCCGCGCACTTCGAGAAAGCGGTCGAGCGCCGCCAATGTCGTCGCCCCGATCCGTCCGTCGGGCACCAGGTCGCCGAAGTCGGCTCCGCCGCGGTTGAGCGCCGTCAGCGCCCGCTGGAGGAAAGTCGCCGCCACTGCCGGGCCCATGTTGACCCCGGTGTCGAACAGTTCCGCCGCAACCCGGGCGCTGCGCCGCGCGACCTGGTCGAACTTCGGCCGAAGCCAGTACAAGCGGCGGTAGATCGCGCGCGCCTCGCCGACCGGCAGCTCGGCCATCGCCCCGCCATAGCCGTGCGCCCGGGCGACCGCCTCGCTGATCCCGAACCGGGTCGGCCCGCCGCGGTCGGCGCGGTGGTTCACATAGCCGCCCTCGCGCTCGATCAATTCGTCGAGCAGCGCGTCGATCTCGATTGCAGCGGCCATCACCCCTCCGATTCGCCGAGCGGTTTAACCCATATGGTTCACTGTAGGAAAGTATTTCCGCGCCGCGGAGGAGAAATCGCGCCCGCAAATCCTATTTCACGAAACCATTGCTCCGTCCGCAGAAATTCCATCGACTGTTGCGATTCGGCACTTGCGACGGCCGCTGCCGCTCGGCACTGTCGCCTCAGTGTAACGCGGGCGCGGGGCGCGCTCGTTCGGGAGGGGAATTCATCATGGCCATTCGCAACCGTCTCGCGCTGGCGCTCGCCGCCACCGCGCTCACCGCCGTCGCCGCTCCGGCCTCGGCCCAGCAGATCGATCGCATCGTCGCGTTCGGCGACAGCTATGCCGACACCGGCAACGCCATCAACACGCTGCTCGCCAACCCGCTCACCCCGGCGCCGCTCAAGGCCCAGCTCCAGGCGGCCTATCCGACCGGCCGCTTCTCGGGCGGCACCAACTACATCGACACCTTGTCCGAGTTGCTCAACGCGCCGGTCGTCAATTTCGCGGTGGGCGGGGCGACCACCGGCACCGCCAACAACGGCTTTCCCGGCACCGGCCTGCCGGGCTTTACCCAGGAAGTCGGCATCTTCCTGTCCAATTCGACGCCGGCCGGCACCTTCTTCCCGGTCGCCAACGGCTTCCAGGAAGGCGACCTGCTGGCGCTGTCGATCGGCGGCAACGACGCCCGCGCCTATCTGACCGCCAACCCCGCCGCGACCACTGCGCAGGCCGCCGCGGCAGCCACTGCTTCGGTCGCCAACGCGACGAACAACCTCAATGCGCTGGTCGATGCCGGGGCGCCGACCATTAGCTTCCTCGCGCTCGACGCTTCGGGCGCGCCCGACCTCGTCGGCAACGCGACCGGTCAGGCGATCACCCAGGCCTTCTCGAACAGCTTCAACACCGGCTTCCAGTCGACCCTCGCCGGCTATGCCGCCGACGGCGTGATCGTCCATTACCTCGACGGCGCGACTCTGCTCGGCAACGTCCTGGCCGATCCGGCCGCTTACGGCATCACCAACATCTATTGTCCGCCGCTCGCGCCCGCGACCCCGCAGTGCATCATCAACTCGGCCGGCTATCTGTTCTACGGCGACGGGGTCCATCTGACCTCGAGCGGCTTCGCGATCCTCGCCAAATATGTCGCCGCGCAGCTCGCCGCGCCGCGCACCTTGCAGGGCGCAAGCGACCTCGGCATGGACGTCGCCCACCAGTTCGGCCGGGCGCTGACCGCGCGCATGGACCTTGGCGCCCCACGCGACGGCGACCTGCCCGAGGGCCTCAAGTTCCTGATCGCCGGCGACAGCTTCTCGCGCAGTGTCAACGAAAGCGCCGGCAACTCGCCGTTCGACGTCAATTCGATCGGGCTCAGCCTCGGCGCCGAATATGGCTTCGGCAGCGGCGTGGTCGGCGCGATGGTCAACTTCAGCAAGCCTGAGCTCGAGTTCGGCGGCGGCGTGTCGGACGTCGACGCGCGCAGCACGCAGGTCGGCGCGTACGCCGGCATCGGCATCGCCGGCGGCTTCGTGCAGGGCTATGTCGGCGCCGGCTGGGACGATTACGACATCAGCCGCGCCGGCGTCGTCGAGGACATGGAGGCCGACACCGACGGCGATCATTTCCTCGCCGGGGCCAAGGCCGGCTATCTGATGCCGATCGGCCCGTTCCGCATCGGTCCGGTCGCAGCGCTCGACTATGCCAAGGTCAATGTCGAGGGCTATACCGAGGACGGCGATCCGGCGCTGACGCTCAACGTGTCCGACGCCGATTTCTCCTCGCTGCGCGGAAGCATCGGCATCGAAGGCCGCAGCGACTTCTCCGGCGACGGCGTCCAGTTCCGGCCCTACGGCTCGCTGATGCTCGAGAAGGAGCTAGGCGACGGCGACCGCTCGATCAGCTTCGCGCAAACCACCGCGCCGGGCATCGTCAACACCTTCAACTTCGACCCGGTGTCGAAGAAGGCGTTCCTGCGCGCGGCCAGCGGCCTCAACGCGCAGATCTTCGACAACGTGCTGCTCAGCGCCGCCATCTCGCGGACGATGGGCAAGAAGCAGGGCAACGAGACCTCGGGCCACCTCGGCGTCAAGATCGGCTTCTGACCTCCGATTGAAGATCAGGGCGCCGCGCGGTTAGTTCGCCGGCGCCCTTTTCTTGTCCGCGACCATCGCCGCGACGTCGGCCAGCAGGGCGCGGGCGTCGTACACGATGCCGTCCTTGATGGTGTAGCGCACCCCGCCGACCCGCTCGACCTTGCCGTCCTTGCCGAGCCGCTCGAAGCCGGTGCCGTAGAGCGTCTTGAAATTGTGCAGCGGATTTTCCGGCGCGATCACCAAATCCGCGAGCATCCCCGCGCGGACCGCTCCGAACGGCGCGGTAACGCCCTTGGGGCGGTAGATCTCGTCGGCGCCGTGGCTGGTCGCGGCGCGGATCACTTCGAGCGGCGTGAAGCCGGCCTCCTGCAGCAGCTCCATCTCGGCGATGTAGGGGAAGCCCCAGCTCTGGTAGATGTAGCCGGGGTCCGACCCCAGGGTGACCCGCCCGCCGAGGTTCTTGTAGTCGTTCATCAGCCGCATGTACGGCCCGTAGAATCTGCGCCACGCCACTTCCTTGGCGGTGGTCCAGTCGTACCAATAGCTGCCGTGATTGACCCGGCTCGGCTGGAAGAAGTCCATCAGGCTCGGCAGCGTGTACTTTTCGTGCCAGTCGGCATTGCGCGCGCGCATCACGTCGCGCGAGGCCGAGTAGATGTTGAGCGTCGGGTTGAACACCACGCCGCGCGCCAGCTGCTCCTCGAGATAGGCGCGCCACTCCGGCCCGCCCGGCTCGACAATCTGGTCTGCCAGCAGCGCCACGCCGTAGAAGCGGTCCTGCTCGTCGAGCATATTATAGTCCGCCGGGTAGCGCGGCAGGCTGCTGTCCTTGAGCAGGCTCTCGAAGTGACCGTAGAAGTGGGTGATCGAGCCGAGCCCAAGCTGCCCGGCAGTGCGCGCGTTGACCTCCGCCACCCCGCCCTGGCCGAGGTGGGCGACGGTGCCGAGGCCGAGCTTGCGCGCCTCGTCGAGCGCCGCCGCGGTGACAGGTCTGGTCTCGCTGTTGAACAGCTTGACCCCGTCATAGCCGGCCTTTTTGGCCCAGCGCACCCAGGCACGTGCCCGCTCCGGCGAATCGACCGCGCCGCCGCTCCACACGTCGCCAAGCACGGCATAAGCGAACAGCCGCGGCGCGACGATCGTGTTCGCCGCGCTGCGCCGCTTGTCGTCGAGCGAGGCATTGTCGGGACCCCAGTAGAGCGACACCCCGCGCACGGTCGTCACCCCGTGCGCCAGCCACAATTTGTAGCCGTAGCTCGGGTTGGGCGCTTTCGCCGGGTCGCCATTATGGCCGTGCGTGTCGACGAAGCCGGGCATGACGTACATGCCGGTAGCATCGATCTCCCGAACCGCGTCGCGCGGCGGCCGCGACGGCTCGAGCGGCAGGCCGGGCGTTCCGGCGCCGGTGATCGATGCGATGCGGTTGCCCTCGATGACGATGTCGACCGGCCCGCGCGGCGGCGCTCCGGTGCCGTCGATCAGGATCGCGCCGCGGATGACGAGCTTTGAGTAAGGTCCGTCGCCCTCGCCTGCCCTTCGGTCCGGCACGCGCTCCATCGTCGGTTCGGGCGCCTGGGCAGCAAGCGGCGCGGCGGTCGCCAGAAGCGCGGCGCCGGCGAGCGCGCGACGCATGGCTCAGCGCGCCCGGATGAAGGCGCGGACGTCGGCGCTCAGCTTCCCCCGGTCCTGATCGCGAACGTACATCATGTGGCCGCTGTCGTAGTAGGTGTAGGTGATGCGGTCCTGCGGGATGCCGGTGCGGGTCAGCGCATATTCGGCGGCGAAGAACGGCGTCGCGAAGTCGTAATAGCCTTGGGTGACGAGGATTTTCAGCCCGCTGTTCTCGCGCAGCGCCTGGCCGAGATAGGGCGTGACGTTGAGATAGGCATTGTCGTCACGCCCGCCGATGCGCCAGTCCCACTCGCCGAGGATCCGCCCGATCGACTGATATTCGCGGTCGGTCTTGAACCCCAGCGGCCCGCGCGACCAGGCGTTGACCGCGGCGGTATAGCCGGCGTCGATCCCGTAAAAGCTGGGATCGTTGTCGACATTCTCCCCGGCATTGTCGAAGTCCTTGCCGGTGTAGCGCCCGTCGAGCCGCCCGACGGTAAGACCGCGGTCGCGCAGCAACTGCTTGTAGAAGCGCGCCGCCGTCACGCGTAGGTCGGCGCTCTCCAGATAGGCTTCGCTGAGCCCGGTGAAGCGGGCGAGCTGGCGGCGGATCACGGCGCGCTCCTCGGCGCTCGCCTTCTGCCCCTTGAGCAGGAAGGCGGCGTACGGCCCGATCGCCCACGCCCGCGCTTCGTCGGCGAAGGCGGCAACCGACGGCGCGCTGGCCTTGCCGTGGTAGAGCGCGGTCACCGCCATCGACGGCAGGGTGGTGATGTAGGTGAGCTCGTTACCGGGCGTGTCGGCGCCCGCGGCAAAATCGAGGATTGTGGAGATGAGGATGATGCCGTTCAGCGCGACGTCGTTGAAGGTGACGTTCATCAACTGGTTGGCGACCGCCGCGCTGCGCGTCGTGCCATAGCTTTCGCCGCCAAGATATTTGGGGCTGTTCCAGCGGCCGTTGTCGCCGATCCAGCGGCGGATCACCTCGGCGATCAGCTTGGCGTCCTGGGTGATGCCATAATATTCCTTGGGGTCGGCCTTGCCGAGCAGTCGCGAGAAGCCGGTCCCGGGCGGATCGATGAACACCAGGTCGCTGACGTCGAGCAGCGCGTCGGGATTGTCGACGATCGGATAGGGCGGCGCGCCGTCGTCGCGCGCGTCGGACGGGATGGCGACGCGCTTGGGTCCGAACGCCCCCATCTGCAGCCACACCGAGCCCGAGCCGGGGCCGCCGTTGAACAGGAAGGTGATCGGCCGGCTGGGGTCGCGCGGCTCCTTGACGTAGGCGGTGGTTACCACCGCCACCTCGGCGACCCCGTCCTTGTTCTTGACGATGGTCTCGCCGATCGTCGCCGAATAGCGCATGCGCTGTCCGCCGAACGTGCCCGAATGGAGCGTACGCACGACCTGCGGCACGACCTCTTCAGGTTTCTCGGGCTTGGGCTTTTCGGCGGCTGCCAGAGCGGGCTTGGGGGCCTGGGCGAGCGCACTCGCGGGAAACACCAGCGCGGCCGCGCCGATCATATATGCCGTCACCGATTTCATGTGCCGCCCCTTTGCCTCTGCGGGGCGGACGCTAAGGGCCACCGGGCGGCGCGGCAAGCGCCGCCGGTCGAAGCTACCAGCGCTTGGTCGGGACGTTCTTGCCCCACGCCGTCTGGTCGCGCTGGCGCTTCCAGTCCTTGACCATGCAGCCGGTCCAGCCGCCCGGCCCGACCGCACTGCACGAGCCGATCCCGCTATCGCCCTCTTCGGCCCACGACTGGCGCTCGCGCATCACGCTCATCGTCGTGCCCGACGGGTCGAACTGCTTGCGCTCGGGCAGGCGATAGGGCGAGCGGCGGCGGTCGGCGCACACCAGCACCTCATCGGGATCCTCTGACCGGCACGCCTGGCGGTCGAGCTCCTTGTGCAGCGCCGCCGCAACGTCGGGCGTCGCCTGGACCAGCATCACCAGCGCTACAATCATTTCCGCCCCCCGGCTCGAGATCAGCTCGCCGAAGCGACCCTCGCGGTCGGCCCGAACATCTGCGGCATCGCCAGCGCGTCATAACCGTAGGGATCGGGGCGGAACATCACCCCGCCCTCGGCCGACGGAGCGACCGTCAAATAGGTCATGAACACCGGCACCGGGCGCGGGAGGTCGATGCGCTGCTCGGGCTCCGGGCTCACATAGGGCATGCGTCCGAACACCCAGCCGGCGAAGCGGCGGTAATCTTCGAGCCGGACGCAGCCGTTGCTGATCCAGCGGTCGTCCTTGGCGAACAATTCCTTCACCGGCGTGTCGTGCAGATAGATGCCATAGTCGTTGGGCATTTCGAACTTCATCTCGCCCATCGAATTCCACGGACCCGGCTTTTGGCGAACAAGGACCGTCGGCGTCTTCCTGCCCGACGCGATCGCCCGCCAGTCGATCGACTTGGGGTCGACCGGGCGGCCGGCGCCGGTCCAGTCGGACAGCACCTCGTAGTGGAAGTCCTGGAAGTAGCGGATGCCCTGTTCCTTGACCTTCTTCGCGGTGAGGCTGCGCACCAGCTCGGGCGGGACGTGCCAATAGGGATTGGCCTTGGCGTTCTCCATCAGCACCGCCATCATCGGCGTGCGGGTCTCGTTCGAGCCGACGATGACCCGCATCTTGTCGGCCATCCGGTCGCGGTCGAACAGATAGGTCTCGGCGGCGCCGGAATCGACCACCACGTAGCGATCGAACTGGCGCGTCTGCGGCAGGCGGTAGGCGCGCTCCATGTTGATCGCGATGCGCCGCGCATAATGCACTGCCCCGCGGTTGAGCGAGGCGATCGTCGCGCGGCCGGCGATGCCGTCGGCCTTGCCCAGCCCGTGGACGCGCTGGTAGGCGGCGACGCGCTGGAACAGCATGTCGTCATAGCCGCCCTGCGGGCTCAGCCCGAGCCGCGTGCGCAGCGCTGCGACGCGTTTCCCGGTCGAGCCCTTCTTGAGCGCCGCTCCGCCCGGCACCTGCGTCTGCGGCAGCCGGCCCCAGCTCATCTGGTAGCTCTGTAGCCCCTCGTTGAGCGCCAGGAACATCGGGTTCGGCTGGGCCCGCCGTTCGCCGGGACGGAAGATCCGCCCAAGCCAGTTCTGCGGCCGCTGGTAGCGCCGGGCGACGTTCGACAGATCCGGGTCGACGTAGACGAAGTCGATCCCCTGGCGGACCGTGCGCGGGACCGCGATCGGCTCGTCGCCGCGATATTGCGGCACCGCCGGGGCGGCGGTCGCCAGGGCCGCGAAGGCCAGCACAAGCTTCAACGAATGACGCATGAATCTCCGCGCCGCAGCGGGCGCTCTCCCGGGTGGTGTGGTTCGTCAACGCCCTGCCAAGGGAGGGGTTGCGTCAGCCTGAACGGCGCTACCTGCGCCCGCCCATCTTCTTGTAGCGGGTCTTGCCGAAGCGGTCACGCCGAGTGCCGGGGCGCCCCTGCGTCGCGTTGCCCAGCGGCCGGGGTGCTGCCCGCTCGCCGTGGGGGATGCCGAGGTCGTCCTCCTCGAGCCGGCGAATCTCGTCGCGGATTCGCGCAGCATCCTCGAATTCGAGGTCGGCGGCCGCCTTGCGCATGCGTTCCTCGAGCTCGGCGATGTAGGCCTTGAGGTTGTGCCCGACGAGGTGCGGCCGCTCCTCGTCGCCGGTCTCGACCACCACTCCGTCGCGGGTCGAGACGTGGGCGATGATATCGTGGATGTTGCGCTTGATGCTCTCGGGCGTGATGCCGTGCTCGGCGTTGTAGGCGAGCTGCTTCTCGCGCCTCCGGCTGGTCTCGTTGAGTGCGCGCTCCATGCTTCCGGTGATGCTGTCGGCATAGAGGATGACCCGCCCGTCGACGTTGCGCGCGGCGCGGCCAATGGTCTGGATCAGCGACGTCTCCGAGCGCAGGAAGCCCTCCTTGTCGGCATCGAGGATCGCGACCAGCCCGCATTCCGGGATGTCGAGCCCCTCGCGCAGCAAATTGATCCCGACCAGCACGTCATAGACGCCGAGCCTCAGGTCTCGGATCAGCTCGATCCGCTCCAGCGTCTCGACGTCCGAGTGCATGTAGCGAACGCGCAAGCCCGCCTCGTGGAGATATTCGGTCAAATCCTCGGCCATGCGCTTGGTCAGCGTCGTGACCAAAGTGCGATAGCCCTTGGCCGCGGTCTGCTTGGCCTCGTGCACCAGATCGTCGACCTGGTCCTCGACCGGCTTGATCTCGACCGGCGGGTCGATGAGGCCGGTCGGGCGGATCACCTGTTCGGAGAACACGCCGCCAGTTTCGTTCATCTCCCACGATCCAGGGGTGGCGGAGACGAACACCGATTGCGGGCGCATCGCGTCCCATTCGTTGAACCGGAGCGGCCGGTTGTCGATGCAGCTCGGCAGGCGGAAGCCGAACTCGGCCAGGGTGATCTTGCGCCGGTGGTCGCCGCGCGCCATCGCGCCGATCTGCGGCACCGTCTGGTGGCTCTCGTCGACGAACAGCAATGCGTTGTCCGGCAAATATTCGAACAAGGTCGGCGGCGGCTCGCCGGGCAGTCGGCCGGTGAGGAAGCGCGAGTAATTCTCGATCCCCGCGCAGCTGCCGATCGCCGCGATCATCTCGAGGTCGAAATTGGTCCGTTGCTCGAGCCTCTGCGCCTCCAGCAGGCGCCCTTCCGCGACCAGCTCCTTCAATCGCTCGGCAAGCTCGTGGCGGATCGCCTCGGTCGCCTGCTTGAGCGTCGGTCCGGGCGTCACATAGTGCGAATTGGCGTAAACCCTGATGTCGTTGAGGTTGGCGCTCTTCTTGCCGGTCAAGGGATCGAACTCGGTGATCTCCTCGATCTCGTCGCCGAAGAACGAGATGCGCCACGCGCTGTCCTCATAGTGCGACGGGAAGATCTCGAGATTGTCGCCGCGCACCCGGAAATTGCCGCGCGCGAAGGCGGCGTCGTTGCGCTTGTACTGCAACGCGACGAGCTTGCGGATGATTTCCGACTGGTCGACGCTCTGGCCCTTTTTCAAGTCGAAGATCATCGCGCTGTAGGTCTCGACCGAGCCGATGCCGTAGAGGCACGACACCGAGGCGACGATAATCACGTCGTCGCGCTCGAGCAGCGATCGCGTCGCCGAGTGACGCATGCGGTCGATCGCCTCGTTCACCGAGCTTTCCTTCTCGATGTAGGTGTCGGTGCGCGGGACGTAGGCCTCGGGCTGGTAATAATCGTAATAGCTGACGAAATATTCGACCGCGTTCTCCGGGAAGAAGCTTTTGAACTCGCCGTACAGCTGCGCTGCCAGGATCTTGTTTGGCGCCAGCACCAGCGCCGGGCGCTGGGTTTCCTGGATGACCTGCGCCATGGTGTAGGTCTTGCCCGAGCCGGTCACCCCGAGCAGCACCTGGCTGACTTCGCCATTTTCCTTGATGCCCTCGACCAGCTCCCGGATCGCGGTCGGCTGGTCCCCCGCCGGCGAATAGTCGCTGACGAGCTTGAACCTTTTGCCGCCTTCGGCCTTGTCGGGCCGCGCCGGGCGATGCGGAACGAAATTCTCGCCGGTGTCGGGCTCGGCGAGCGAAGTGCGGATCTGGATGGCCATCACCCGCGCATATGGGACGTGCGCCAGCCGCCCGCAATCACCCCAAGTCGGGAGTCCGCCGACCTAGAACTTGCGGCCGATGCGCAGGCCGATGGTTCGCGGCCGGCTCACCACGGTATAGATTTTGCCGCCGATCGCGGTGTCCCCGAACGGATCGCCGCACACCGCCTCGTTGCACTGGATGCTCTTCGACAATTGTCCGCGCACGTCGAACAGATTGTTGACGAACAGGTCCGCATTCCACTGGTCGCGGACGATGCCGGCGGAGACGTCGACTTCGGCATAGGGTTTGAGGTTGCCGTAGATGTCGTTGACTCCCGGCCGAAGGTCGCGCTGGCGGCGGCCCTCGTAGGTCACGATGCCCTGGACGTTGGCATCGATCGCGGGGGTCAGCGCCCATTCGTAGCGGATTCGGCTGCTGCCTTTCCACCGCGCGGTGAGCGGCAGTCGGTCGCCCTCTTCGGCAAGCAGGTCGAGGTCGCTGTCGTCGCAGCCGACGTCCTCCTGGTCGAAGCAGAAATCCTCGCTCAGCGTGCCGTTGTTGTAGGCCACCCCCGTCGCCCAGGTGAGTCCGGGCGCCGGCCGAAGCAGCAGATCGGCTTCGACGCCCCAGATCCGGGCGCTGCCGACGTTGCGCACTACGGTCAGCCCGTTCTCGCCGAGCACCGACACCTGCATGTCGTCCCAGTCCTGAATGTAGGCGGCGACATTGAAATGCGCGCCGCGCGCAAAGCTGTATTTCGCGCCAACCTCATAATTGGTGAGGAAATCCGGCTTGTAGGGCGGGAACGTGCCGCGCCGGTTGATTCCGCCCGGCCGGAAGCCGCGCGACCAGGTGCCGTAGAGCAGCAGGTCGTCGTTCGGCTTATAGGTCAGGTTGAGCCGGTGGACGAAACCGCTGTCCTTGGTCCGCTTGTCGAGATTGGTGCAGGGCGAGCCATCGACCTTCGACGGGGCGAAGCACTGGTCAACCCCGGTGCTGCCATAGTCGGCGCTGAAGCCGAAGAAGCCGACCAGCGAATTGTCGAACTTGTACCAGCGGCCGCCGATCGTCCCGGTCAGCGTCGGGGTGAAGTCATAGCTCAATTCGCCGAACGCCGCATAGTCGCGGTCGACCCGGCGCTGCTTGGTCAGCCAGACGTTGGTATCGGTGCCCGGAACAACAAGGTTCGAAGCCAGCCCGGGAATCTCGTAATCCTGGCCGATGTTATGCTGCTGGCGCTGATAGAACAGCCCGGCGACGAGCCGCAGCCTCTTGTCGGACGGCGAGGTGAAGCGAAGTTCGTGCGATTGCTTGGCGTAGGTGTCGTCGCCGATCACCCGCTGGTTGGGCACGACCGCATTGCCGGCGTCGTCATACCAATAGGCGCCATAGCCCGACAGCTCGTTGTAGAAGAACGCATAGTCCGAATAGTCGAGCTCGCTCTCGACGTCGCGCTTCATGTAGGAACCGGCATAGGTCACGTCGAAATTGGCGATCTTGCCCTCGACGGTGAGCGCCGCCTGGAACCACTTGTCCTCGACCCGCTCCTTGTTGAACTGCATGGTCTCGAGCTTGCCCAGCCCGCGCTCCTCGGCGAAGGAGCCGTCCGCCTTCTGGACCTGGCCGACGATCTGCGGCGTCACCGTCCAATTGTCGTTGAGGTCGATCTTGAGCGCGGCGCGCGCGCCATAGGTCGTGACGTCGTTGTAATCGTCCTCGGCAAAGTCCTCGTTGTCGAGGATGAGCGTGTCGCCGGTCGGGTCGCCGAGCTGTTCGTATTCGGTCAGCTCGAGCTGGCCGCGAATATTGTCGATGTAGCCTGCGTCGCGCCGATACCAGCCGACCACGCGCGCCGCGACATTGGCCGAGACCGGCAGGTTGACGAACGCTTCGCCGGTGTAGCCCCAGCCGCCGTGCGCGACCTTGTTGAGCTCGACATTGGCGGCGCCATAGGTACGGCCCAATTCGGGCGGGTTGGTGATGATTCGCACCGTCCCGGCCTGGCTCGAGGCGCCGTAGAGCGTGCCCTGGGGACCGGCGAGCGCCTCGACCCGGGCAATGTCGAACACGTGGATGTCGAGCGCACCGCTGATCGTCGTGATCGGCTGCTCGTCGAGATAGGTGCCGACGCTCGGCAGGGAGGCCGAGTGATTGGCGTTCTCGCCGCTGGCGACTCCGCGGAAATAGACGTTGTTGGTGCCCGGTCCGTCGGCGCTGCCGCCGCCGCCGCCCGACTTGTACGACAGCGACGGGACCAGCCGCGCATAGTCGCGGAAATCGTCGACCTTGAGATCCTCGAGCGTTTTGGTCGTGATCGCGGTGATCGCGATCGGCACGTCCTGCAGATTTTCCGTCCGCCGGGTCGCGGTGATGACGATCTCCTCGTCATTCTCGGCCGGCGGAGTCGCCGCCGCGGGCGCCGGTTCGGCCGGAGCGGTCGTGCTGTCCTGCGCCAAGGCCATGCCCGGGAACGACAAGGCGGTCGATGCCAGCAGCAGCAGGCTCGCGCGATGCCCCCGCGCTTGTCGGCGATTTCGCTGCGTCATGGCGTCCCCCGTTTCATTTGCCCGATGGCAAACATGCCGGATTTGCGAGGAGCGTCAATTCACAATGGCGGCGTAACGAACTTTTCCGGTCAGTGTCGCCAATCGTGCAACACTTCGCCCAGCGCCGCCTCGAGCGGACCGAGCCACGGCGCGAACGCACGCCATTGGTCGAGCCCGGCACGGCTGATCGGCCGCCGCACCTGCTCCGCGCTGGGCGTGCGCACCGCCCTGCGGTTCTCGTGGAAGGTGAGGCAGCGCGCATCGAAAGGCAATCCGAGATAGTCGAGCATGGCGCGGATCTCGCGCTCGGGGTCGTCGACCAGCTCCTCGTGGATCACGCGATGGACGTGCCCCGGAATGACCGCGTCGAAATGCCGCATCAGGGTGACGTAATCACGATAATAGCGCCCCAGGTCGGCGAGGTCGTAGGTGAACCCCTGGCCGCGGGCGAAATGCTGCTTGAAGTTGGAAAAGCCGCACGCCAGCGGATGGCGCCGCGCATCGATGATCCGCGCGCTCGGCAGGATCAGCCGGATGAAGCCGACATGCGCCCAATTGTTCGGCAGCTTGTCGATGAACAGCGGCCGGTCGGTCGAGCGCTGGACCTGCGCGCGCTCGAGATATTCCTCGCCCAGTGCGCGAAGTTCGTCCGGGTCAAGCTCGGCGAGAATTTCCGGATACAGCGATCTCTCGGACGCGCGCTTGCGTCCCCCAAGCCGCCGCGCGAGCGTCGGGATGTCGGGCAGTTCGGTCGTCCCCTCCACCTCCGGATGGCTCGACAGGATTTGCTCGATCAGCGTCGATCCGGCCCGCGGCAGGCCAACAATGAAAATTGGGTCGCCCCGCGCGCAGCCGCCGCCGCGAGCGCTGAAGAAGTCGGGCGTGAACAGCGCGATCGACCGCTCGACATGGTCGCTGATCACGCCCGGATCATAGTCCATCTCGGCGCCGCGCAGCCGGTTGCCCTCGGCATAATGGCCGAAGGCGCCCGCCGCTTCCCCTGCGTCCTCGAGCGCCTTGCCGAGCGCGAAATGGAGGTGGAAACGATCCGCGCTCGTCAGCTCGGTGTCGTCCAGCGCGCGCTCCATCGCCGCGACATCCCCGGCACTGAATGCGACCGTCTTCAGATTGGCCAGGCTCCACCACACTTCGCCCAGCGTCGGTTGCACCTCGAGCGCCCGGCGGTAGGCGGCAATTCCGTCGTCGAGCCGCCCGACGGTCTTCAGGATGTGGCCGTAGCTCATCCACAATTTCGGCTGGTCCGGGAAGCGGCCGATCAGTTCCGAGTAGAGCTCGAGCGCCTCGTTATGGCCGCCGATCCGCCCGAGCGCCGCTGCCTTGAGGCTGCTGTGCGACGGATTGGCCGCACCCTCGGCCGCGATCCGGTCGAGTTCGGCGATCGCCTCGACCGGGCGATTGAGCTTGTAGAGCACGGTCGCCAGGTTGGCCCGCGCGGCGGAGAATGCCGGCGCCAGCTCGACCGCCCGGCGCAGCAAATTCTCGGCATCGCCTAGCCGCCCGATGCGCGCCGCAAGCTCGGCCATCATGCGGATCGCCGCAACATCGGTCGGGCGCTGTTTCAGCCGCGTGCGAAGCAGCGTCTCGGCAGTCGGCAGGTCGTTGTCGCGCAGCGCTCCGCCGGCCTGCAACAGCACGCGGTCGCGCTTCGCCGCGGCTATCTGCCGCTCGAAATTCATCGTCCCCGCATCTGCCGATCCCGCCGCCACGCCGCAAAGCTAGAGGCCGCGACACCGACCAGCAAGCCGCGGCCGCGCCGCTTTAGCGCGTTGCCATGACCCGGCGCTCGTCTATGCTCGCCGCCCACGTCATCGCGGAGACCTTATGCGTAGCCTTGCCTCACTTGCTTGCCTGCTGGCCCTCGCCGCCTGCGATTTCGGTCCCAAGGTGTCGGTCGAGAATGCGACTCCGGAGGAGGTCGCGGCCGAGATGAAGAAGAGCGGCCTCGCCGAGGAACTGCGCAAGCCGGGCCAGTGGCAGACCGTCATGTCGGTGGTCGATCTCAAGGCGCCCGGAATGCCGCCCGAGGCGCTCAACCAGATGAAGCAAATGATGGGCAGCGGCCAAACCACCGAGCGCTGCGTCACCGAGGCCGAGCTCAAGCAGGTCGAAAGCTTCATCGGCCAGAACAACGCCAATTGCCGCTTCGACCATTACCGTGTGTCCGGCGGCAAGATCGACGGCAAGGCCAAGTGCAGCCAGGGCGCGGTCAACCAGCTGATGACCATGAACGGTAATTTCACCGCCGACACGTCCGACATGACCATCCGCTCGGAGACCAGCGGCGGCCCGCCGGGCCAGAACATGACGGTTACGATGAACATCAAGTCCAAGCGCCTCGGCGAATGCAAGGCGGCGCCCGCCGCGCCCGGCTTCAACGCGACGGGGAACACGCAGTGAGCCGCGCGCTCATGATGGCGTTCGCCCCCGCGCTGCTTCTCGCGGCGTGCGGCGAGACCGAGCAGAAGCCCGCCGAGCCGGCCGTTCCGACCGCCTTCCCGACCGGGCAGTGGGAAGTCACCTCGACGGTCGAAAGCCTCGCCTCGACCGACAAGTCGACTCCGGCCGTGGCCGCCAAGGTGGGCGACACCGCGACCCGCAAGGCCTGCATCACCGACGCCAAGGATCTCGCGGCGCTGTTCACGTCGGCCGGCGCCAAGTGCACCACGATCAGCGACTATGCGCGCCAGGGCCGGGTCAATACCGCCTATCAATGCCCCGCCAAGGGCGGCTTCACCAGCCCGATGGCCAACGGCCGCTACACCGCCGACACGCTGGAAGTGCAGCTCGACACCTCGTCGCGCTTCAGCGGCGCCGGCGATTTCCAGATGCGCGAAAAGGCCACCGGCAAGCGGCTCGGCGACTGCTGATCGGCAAGGGTCGGCGGCGCGACATCGTCGCGCCGCCGCCACACCAGCTTACTTGCCCGCCGTCTCGGGCATCATCGAGCTGTGCAGATGCGCAATCTTCCACTCCTTGCCCTCGGGCACGTAGAGGAAGGTGTAGCGCGCCTTGACCGGGGTCTTTGCGCCGGTCTCCGGGTTGGTCAGCAGCACCGTCCACGTGCCCATCCGCGCAACGCTGTTGCAGCCGACCTTGACGGTCGAGCTGTCGACGGTTCCGACCGGCGAATTCTTGAGGAAGCCGACGAAATAGTCGCGGATCGCGGCGCGGGTCGTGCGCGGCGTATTGCTGACCGTCGCCAGCAGCACCGCGTCCTTGGCGAACAGGTCGGTTACCGTGTCCGGGTTCTTGGTCGCCCACGCGCTGTTGAAGCGCTCGAACAACGCGTCGGCGGCATTGGCTGGCACCGCCGCGCACTGCATCGCATGGGCCTTGCCCATGTCGTGCCCGGCATGGTGGCCGGCGTGGTGGCCCGAATGGCCGGCCTGCGCGGCGGCGGCGGCGAGAAGCAAGGACGTCAACATTCAATCACTCCTTTTTGCATGTGCGAGGTTCAAAGCTTGTTGTCGGCCAGATCGTCGAGCTGGGCCTTGGTCGCGGCGCGGTCCTCGGCCGGCCAGTCGGGCTCGGGCGCGCCGCGGGTCTTCCACAGCGAATAGCCGATGCCCGCCGCGATCAGCGCCGCGGTCACGCCCAAGCTCACCACCGGCGGGAATTTCTCCCCGCCCAGAACGAAGTCGGCGATGAAGATCTTGGCGCCGATGAAGATCAGCACCGCGGCCAGCGCATATTTCAGATAATGGAAGCGGTGGACCATCGCCGCCAGCGCGAAATAGAGCGCGCGCAGGCCGAGGATGGCCATGATGTTCGAGGTGTAGACGATGAACGTGTCGGTGGTGATGGCGAAGATCGCCGGCACGCTGTCGACCGCGAACACCAAATCGGCGAGGTTGATCACCACCAACGCCAGGAACAGCGGAGTCGCCGCGCGGACCATCCGCCCGGTCTTGTCGTCCGGCACCTTGACGAAGAACTTCTGCCCGTGGAGCTCCTTGGTCACCCGCATGTGGGTCGAGATGAACCGCACTACCGGGTTGGACGCGACGTCCATCGGCTTGTCGCCGGCGAAGAACATCTTCACCCCGGTCGCGATCAGGAACGCCGCGAAAATGTACAGCACCCAATAGGCTTCGGCGACCAGCGCCGCGCCGCCGGCGATCATCAGCCCGCGCAGCACGATCACCGCGATGATGCCCCACAGCAGTGCGCGATACTGGTATTTCGCCGGGATCGCGAAATAGCTGAAGATCAGGCTGATCACGAACACGTTGTCGATCGACAGCGCCTTTTCGATGAAGAAGCCGGTGTAATATTTCATGCCGAGATCGGCGCCTCGCTCGGCCCAGATCCACGCGCCGAAGGCCAGCGCCACGGCGATGTAGAAGGCGCTGAGCTTGAAGCTTTCGGCGATCCCCATCTCGCGGTCTTCCTTGTGCAGGAAGCCGAGGTCGAAGGCGGTCAGCAGCGCGACCAGTCCGAGAAAGGCGAGCCAGAACCAGGCCGGCGTGCCGAGCCAGTCGGCGCTTAGAAATTCGAACATCTGAAAATTACCCCCAAATTGGGTCGGGCGCGCGGGCCGGCAGCGATCGGCCGGCCCGGCGCCCGCCCGGTCAGCCGGCCCGGCTCGGCTTGAGCACCAGCCGGTGGATGACGTCCTTGATCTTGAGCTTGAGCTTCTTGAGCCGCATCAGCTTGAACATGTCCGGCGCGCGCCGGCGCTGCTCGCGGCGGATCAGCTCGTCCACCCGCTGGTGCCTCAACATCATCCCGAACAATCGGCGTGACATCATCGTCTCCTCTTCAAAAGCAGTGGCTTTCGATCGGAGGTTAGGTGTTTTTGGGGTTTGCGACCGCCCCGAACGCACCGGAAAATCCTCCGATGCGGTCCGACATCACACGCCATCGCCATTGAGGCTTCGGCGCGCCAGAGGGGCCCGGTCCGCCCCGTCTAAATGCGACAAAAGCGATCCGGTTTCAACCCGCGGCCAAAGACCTAGCGGATTTTGCGGAAAATCAGCTCGCGCACACGCGCCACGCCGATCGTCAACGCGGTGACCCGGCCCGACGAATCGCGCTTGAAGCGGACGATCGTCGACTCGTTCTCGAACGTGTCGGCATAGGTCGGCGCGAGCACCGCCACGACCTGCGGCCGGCCGTCGAGCTGGAGCCGCAAGCCCGCCCGGTCGGGGCTCACGATATAGGTCGCGTCCGCCTCTGCGCTGGTGAAGCGGCCCGTATAGGCTGCTAGTTGCGCCAGGCTTGGCGCGACCTGCGCGACCCGGCGATGGTCGACCGACTGGCCCTGGGCGTCGCGCAGGCGGATGCGATGCGGCGCGAGCTCCAGCACCTCGCCGCCGGCGGTCCGGTAGCGATCGGGGCCGATCTGGGTCAGCGCGCCCACGGCGGCGATTCGGGGCTGCCCCTCCTCGGCGCTCATGCGTAGCGTCCGGCCGGTCCGGCTGCTGGCGAACAGGCCTGCGGCAACCCTCGTCGCGGCCGGCGGATAGGGAGCGGCTTCGGAAACGGCGGGCAGGAACAGGTCGGCCATCTGCTTGGCCAGCCGCGTCGAATTGGCATCGGCGCGGTTGCACAGCAGCGCGACCGATAGCCGTTGGTCCGGAAACCGCCCGAGCCAGGCGCGATAGCCGCCGGTCGCGCCGCTATGGTTGATCACCGGGACACCGCCATGGCGCTCGGCGACCAGCCCGCGCGCATAGGTGATGGTGGTCCCGTCGAAGAGCACCGAGCGCTGCTCGAGAAGCTCGGCAACGCGCTTGCCCAAACGCCTTTGCGACAGCGCCGCGTTCCACCGCAGCAGGTCGCCGACCGTCGTCAGCAGCCCGCCATTGCCGTAGGCGTCCTCGAACGGCATGTCTTCGATGAAGCGCGGCCCGTCCTTCGCATAGGCTGTCGCGCGGCCGGGAACGACTCGGCGATATTCGTCGCGCCAGCTGGTGCTGGTCATTCCGAGCGGAACGAACAGTCGTTCGCGCGTGAAGTCGGCCAGGCTGCGGCCGCTCACCCGCCGGACGATCTCGGTCAGCAACGTGTAGCCGCTGTTGCTATAGCTATATTCGGCACCGGGCGCGTGGTTGAGCGCCCGCTGCCGAAGGACGATCGCCAGCGCGTCGGCGTGGGTATTGGCGCGCGCCCCACGCGGCCAACCCGCGATCTCTGCGACCATGCCCCAGTCGCGCAGTCCGCTGCTGTGGTTGAGCAACTGGTCGATGGTGATCGTGGCGCCATAATCGCGCAACTCGGGCACGTGGCGGCGCACGTCGTCGCCGAGCGCCAGCTTGCCGTCCTCGACCAGCAGCAATATGGCGGCGGCGGTGAATTGCTTGGCGATCGAGCCGGCCTCGAGAATGCTGGCGGTGGTCAGCGGCACCTTATGCTCCAGCTCGGCCATCCCGTAGGCCTGCTCGACGATCGTCCGTCCGTCCTTCGCCACGCCGGCCACGCAGCCCGGCTCGCCCGGCTGGACCGTCTCGGCAAAGATCCGATCGACACTCTGAACGGGGTCGGGAGCGGCCGATTGCGCCGCCAGCGACAGCGCGGCGGCAAGTAGGATCGAAGGCATCGGGCGGCTCCTTTCGCCACTCCTCGCACGGCGTCCCCCGCCCGTCCATCCAGGCGACCGACCGCTGGTGCTCCGCAGGCGTTGCGATTGCGCCACAATCGCCGCGGAGCGCGTGAATATTGCGACGGGCGCCATTTTCCCGCTTGCGTTCAATTCCGGTTATGACACTATATGTGGCGTTTCGACGGGGGTTGCGCTCAATCTATTGTGGTTGGGGCTGAAGATGCCTATCTTCGGCAGGTGATTCTGCGTGCCCTGTGGATATCGGGGACACGGGCCAGAAAGACCCCTCGGCGAAGCGAAAATGGGCTAGGGTCGCGACCCTGGCGGCGAGTCGAACGTTTAGCGAACATGCGGCCCGATGGACCGCGCATCAGATGGGGTAGAACATGGACTTTTCGACCGGCACCGACGTCTCCACCGCCGATGTGGCGAACGCCGATTCGAAGCGCACCAGCAAGACCATCGACGCGCGCGCGTTCGACATCGTCACCGATGTCAGCCGCGATTCGCTGCTGACCGAATTCGGCAAGGACACGCTCAAGGATCGCTATCTGCTGCCCGGCGAGAACTATCAGGATCTGTTCGCCCGCGTCGCCTCGGCCTATGCCGACAATGCCGACCACGCCCAGCGCATCTACGACTATATCTCGAAGCTGTGGTTCATGCCGGCCACCCCGGTCCTGTCGAACGGCGGCACCGGCCGCGGACTGCCGATCTCCTGCTATCTGAACAGCGTCGACGACAGCCTCGAGGGCATCGTCGGGACGTGGAACGAGAATGTCTGGCTCGCCTCCAAGGGCGGCGGCATCGGCACCTATTGGGGCAGCGTGCGCGGCATCGGCGAGCCGGTCGGCCTCAACGGCAAGACCAGCGGAATCATCCCGTTTGTGCGAGTCATGGACAGCCTTACCCTCGCCATCTCACAGGGCTCGCTGCGGCGCGGCTCGGCCGCCTGCTATCTCGACGTCTCGCACCCCGAGATCGAGGAGTTCCTCGAAATCCGCAAACCGTCGGGCGACTTCAACCGCAAGGCCCTCAACCTCCACCACGGCGTGCTGATCACCGACGAGTTCATGGAAGCGGTGCGCGACGGCAGCGACTTCATCCTGCGCTCGCCCAAGGACGGGTCCGAGCGCGGCAGCGTCAACGCCCGCGCCTTGTTCCAGAAGCTGGTCGAGACCCGCCTCGCCACCGGCGAGCCGTACATCGTCTTCTCCGACACCGTGAACCGCAACATGCCCAAGCATCACCGCGACCTGGGCCTCAAGGTCTCGACCTCCAACCTCTGCTCGGAAATCACGCTTCCGACCGGCAAGGACCATCTCGGCGCCGAGCGCACCGCGGTGTGCTGCCTGTCGTCGCTCAACCTCGAGACGTGGGACGAGTGGAACGGCGACAAGATGTTCATCGAGGACGTCATGCGCTTCCTCGACAACGTCCTGTCCGACTACATCGCCCGCGCCCCCGACGAGATGGCGCGCGCCAAGTACAGCGCCGAGCGCGAGCGCAGCGTCGGCCTCGGCGTGATGGGCTTCCACTCCTTCCTCCAGGCGCGCGGACTGCCGTTCGAGGGCGCCATGGCCAAGTCGTGGAACATGAAGATCTTCAAGCACATCCGCGCCCAGGTCGACGAGGCGTCGATGATGCTGGCGCAGGAGCGCGGGCCGTGCCCCGACGCCGCCGACATGGGCGTGATGGAGCGCTTCTCGTGCAAGATGGCGATCGCTCCGACCGCCTCGATCTCGATCATCGCCGGCGGCACCTCGGCCTGCATCGAGCCGATCCCCGCCAACATCTATACCCACAAGACGCTGTCGGGCTCGTTTTCGATCAAGAACCCCTATCTCGAGAAACTGCTGACCGAGAAATCGAAGAACAGCGACGCGGTGTGGAATTCGATTCTCGAGCAGGGCGGCAGCGTCGCCCATCTCGACTTCCTCACGCCCGAGGAGAAGGATTGCTTCAAGACCAGCTTCGAGATCGACCAGCGCTGGCTGCTCGAGCTCGCCGGCGACCGCACGCCCTACATCGACCAGGCCACCTCGCTGAACCTGTTCATCCCTGCCGACGTCGACAAGTGGGACCTCTTGATGCTCCACTTCCGCGCCTGGGAGCTCGGCATCAAGTCGCTCTATTATTTGCGCTCCAAGAGCGTCCAGCGCGCCGGGTTCGCCGGCGGGGTCGAAGCCGACAACACCAGCGAGCCCGCGGTCTACGAGCTTCCCACCACCGACTATGACGAGTGCCTCGCATGTCAGTGACCGGCTCGAGCATGAACAACCCGAGCGCCGGCTGCCTGCTGGCCGGGCTCGCCGCGACGCTCGTGATCATCGCGCTCGTCCTGTTCGGCTATCCGCAGTGGCGGGTCTATTCGCAGCGCCTGTCGGGCGAGGCGGCGCTGGCCGAAGCGCAATCCTCGCGCCAGGTCGCGATCCTCGAGGCGCGCGCCAAGAAGGAGAGCGCGATCGCGCTGGCCGACGCCGAGGTGATCCGCGCGCGCGGCGCCGCCCAGGCCAACCAGATCCTGCAGAACAGCCTTGGCGGCCCCGAAGGCTATTTGCGCTACCTCCAGATCCAGGCGCTCCAGGAGACCAAGGCGACGCTCGTCTACGTCCCCACCGAGGCCGGCCTGCCGGTCACCGAAGCCGGCCGCCTCGAGAGCGCCCCGGCGCAATGACCACCACCCAGATTCTCGAGCTCGCCGCCGCCGCCCTGATCATCGGCGCCGGCATCTTCCTGATGCGCCGCCGCGCCGCCGACGGATCGCGCCGCGGCAGCCAGGGCGGCGTGATCCTGTTGCTGATTGGCGCGTTGGTCGCGGTTCACGGTCTCGGGCTGCTCGACTATCGCCCGAGCCCGGCCGAGCTGGAGATGCGCCAATGATCAAGCTCATTCTCATCGTCGCCGTCGTCGCGGTCATCGCCGCTTTGCTGCTCGCCCGCCGCGGCCCGCGCATCACCCACATCGAACACCGCCGCGACGACGAGGACGAGCGGTGATCCTCCGTCTTCGCCCCACTCCGCGCCGCTGGCTGCGCAATCACGCTGGCGAGGTCATCATCGCTGTCCTGGCGCTCATGTTCCTAGCCGTCGGCGGTCCGCTGGCGCTCGGCGCGGCGGCGGCAACGGTCGTCGTCCTCAGCTTCCTCGGAGCCATATTCTTCGCGCTGGTCCAGAATTGGCAGCGCAGCGGCGATCGCTACAAGGCGCGCCTTCGAGCCGCCCGCGAAGGCGTGCCCGAGCCCGCCTTTCCGCCGCTCCAGCCGTTCGCCCACCGGGTGCGCAAGCTGTTCGTCCGTGGCCTCCGCGAACTGCCGCTCTACGTAAACCCGTTCTCGGTCGTCGCGCGATGAGCTACCGCCAGCACAGCTTCGATCCCGGCGCCTACGACCAGCCCGGACCGGTGCTGCGCCCCTACAATTGGGTGCAGTGGAGCGGAATCGCGCTGATGGCGGTCGGCGCCGCGATCATCCTCGTCGAATGGGCCGGCAAGCTCGGCTGGCTGCCGCGCTGGGTCGAGGATACCGGCTTCGCGCCGATCTCGCTGATACTGATCGGCTCGGTGCTGGTCAGCTCGCGCCGCGCCCCCGGGACGCCGATCACCGACGAGCAGCGCGCGAAGAATCGCCGCACCCTCGTCATCACCGCCCTCGTCTGCGCCGCCGTCCTCGGCGCCGCCACCGTCATCGAATTCCAAGGAGCCTAAACCATGCCCCTTCTCCAGGCCCGCAAGCAGTACAAGCCGTTCGAATATCCCTGGGCGTTTAAATATTGGAAGCGCCAGCAGCAGATCCACTGGATGCCCGAGGAGGTGCCGCTGGGCGAGGACTGCCGCGACTGGGCGCAGAAGCTGACCGAGCACGAGCGCAATTTGCTCACCCAGATCTTCCGCTTCTTCACCCAGGCCGACGTCGAGGTGCAGGATTGCTATCACGACAAATACGGCCGCGTGTTCAAGCCGACCGAGGTCAAGATGATGCTCACCGCTTTCTCCAATATGGAGACGGTGCACATCGCCGCCTACAGCCATCTGCTCGACACCATCGGCATGAACGAGAGCGAGTACAGCGCCTTCCTCCAGTACAAGGAGATGAAGGACAAGCACGACTATCTGCAGCAGTTCGGGGTCGATACCGACGAGGACATCGCCAAGACGCTCGCCATGTTCGGCGGCTTCACCGAGGGCCTGCAATTGTTCGCCAGCTTCGCCATGCTGATGAACTTCCCGCGCTTCAACAAGATGAAGGGCATGGGCCAGATCGTCAGCTGGTCGGTGCGCGACGAGAGCCTTCACTGCGAGGGCATCATCCGCCTCTTCCACGCCTTCGTGAAGGAGCGCGACTGCCTGACGCGCAGCGTCAAGGACGAGATCATCGACGCCTGCCAGAAGACCGTCCGGCTCGAGGACGCGTTCATCGACCTCGCGTTCGAGATGGGCCCGGTCGAGGGCATGACCCCCAAGGCGATCAAGAAGTACATCCGCTACATCGCCGACTGGCGCCTCGGCCAATTGGGCTTCGCGCCGATCTACATGATCGACGAACACCCCCTCCCCTGGCTCGCCCCGCTGCTCAACGGAGTCGAGCACGCCAACTTCTTCGAAACGCGGGCGACCGAATATTCCAAGGCCGCGACGCGCGGAAACTGGAACGAAGTGTGGGACAATTTCGACCGGAGGCAGAAGGCCAAGGGCGCGGCCAACGACCCGACCGACGAGCAAGAGACGGCCGGCGAGGTGGATATGTTCGGGAACCAGGGAGTCGCCGCCGAGTGAAACATCGGTGTCATTCTTGTGCGGGCGAAGCGGGCTTCAAGGCTCCGGCGGTGCGTCAGCACCGCTGGAATGCCCGCGTAGGGGTGGCGGCCGAGTGAAACTTAGGCGTCAATCCCGGGGCGTAGCAGGCCTGAAGGCTCCATTGGGCTTAGCTCAATGGAATGCCTGCGTAGCGGGAGCGACTTTGAAGGCTCCGGGAGCGCGTGGCGTTGCTGGAATGTCGGCGGAGGGGGCGGCGGAGTAGTCATGGCGTTCAATTGGGTCTGTCCATATTGTAATCACGCACAGACGGTTGTCAGCGAGCGCACTTCGCGAACGACCGGACCTGTCGGTGTCCAAGATGTCGCTGAAGGTAGTTTAGTGCTCCAACGGCGATCTATCGGCTGCGCCAATCCGGACTGTCATCGTCTGACGCTGGAAGTGATCATCGGCCAAGATGCCGGGGGAGAAAATTGGCGTTTGAAACCCAACACCGAGATTTTTCGCCAAACACTGTTGCCCCGAGGGACAGCAAAGCCTCAGCCCGATTATATCCCAGCGCCTCTGGTGGAGGATTACACCGAAGCTTGTCTTATCTCCGATTTGAGTCCGAAAGCCTCAGCCACACTGGCTAGACGCTGCCTCCAAGGAATGATCAGAAACTTCTGCAATATCCAGAAGCCTCGGCTCATCGACGAAATCACGGAGCTGCGCGTCCAAGTCGAGTCTGGTGTTGCTGACAGATCGATTTCACCCGAGTCCGTGGAGGCAATCGACAATGTCAGGAGCATCGGAAACATCGGTGCCCACATGGAAAAGGATATCAACACGATTGTCCCAGTTGATGCGGATGAGGCGGTGCTTCTGATTGGCCTCATCGAGTTGCTGTTTGCCGAATGGTACGGGGCACGCCACGCGAGAAAAGTTAGACTTGAGAAGATCGCATTATTGAAGTTTCAGAAAGACGCTTTGAAGGCTCAGCAGGCCACCTGATAATACGCTTTTAGCGATCGGTTTCTTAGTATAAAGATCTTGTTATGTTCTCGCCTGACGATCCGCTAAGCGACGCCGCCATCGACCTTCTCGCCAGTGCTCGGGGGAAGCAGTTCGGCACGATCCTCGCCGATCCACCCTGGCAATTCCAGAACCGCACCGGCAAGGTCGCGCCCGAGCACAAGCGGCTCAACCGCTACGGCACGATGACCCTCGAGGAAATCTGCGCGCTGCCGGTCGACGACATCGCCGCCGATCCCTCGCACCTCTATCTTTGGGTGCCCAATGCCCTGCTGCCCGATGGCCTCCGAGTGATGAACGAGTGGGGCTTCCGCTATATTTCCAACATCGTCTGGCACAAGGTGCGCAAGGACGGCGGGTCCGACGGGCGCGGTGTCGGCTTCTACTTCCGCAACGTCACCGAGCTGCTGCTGTTCGGCGTCAAGGGCAAGAACGCCCGCACGCTCGATCCCGGCCGCAGCCAGGTCAACATGATCCAGACCCGCAAGCGGGAGCACAGCCGCAAGCCGGACGAGCAGTACGGCATCATCGAGAAGTGCAGCTGGGGCCCCCGCCTCGAAATGTTCAGCCGCGGCAAGCGCTCCGGCTGGACCGTCTGGGGCAACCAGGCCGACGACGACTACAAACCGACCTGGGACACCTACAGCTACAACAGCGCGATGGATGCGGTGCCGGCGGAGTAGTCAGCCGTAGGGCTTGCCATTCCAAGTTGCTTCAGTGGCAGCGACCAACAATACGGGGCACGTGCCCATCACTCCCCGTCGCATCCGCATCTGCGCTTTATCAAAGGCCGTAACGGTCGAAGTTGTGAGATCGATCGGCATGCGCTGCGCCTGTTTTTCAGGCGGAAGCGTCGCAAGATATTTGGCCCACAGCCGTCGCGCCAAGGCGAGCAGCGATAGTCGGTCTTTGGTGATGATAACTCCGGCGGAGATGACACCTGCCTCGTACCACGAACGGTAAGACGCGAGATCACGATCGAGGTTGCCGTCTTTTGCGTTCCATTCCACATCAAGCACGACGCGGTTCTTGAAATTGTCGACCAAGTATCCCGTCTGATAGACGGGCGGCAGCTCATCTATTTGCTTACCGTTCTTGCTAAAGAGCAGCCCTTTCGTTTCAAGGTCGAGCCGCGCTTCACACCATCCTCGAGCACGAAACAGGTCGTCGATCTGCTCAGCAATGTCCCCACGGTTCCCACCCGCTTTCAGCCACGAGTTCGGGTCCAACCGATACGTCGACAATATGTCGACGATGTCTTTCCACTCCTTTGGACAGATCGCCTGGATCACGGCTGCTGCGGAGTTCGACTCCATGAACGCCCAGCGGTCGCGCGCTGCACGCGGTAGGACTTTTGGCAGGTCGTAGGTGAAGGTTTCGAACATTCGACCACTATGGTTCGATCAACCCGCGTAGTCCAACCGTTACACCTAACCTCCTAGCCTTCGTGGCTTCGTGCCTTCGTGCGAACCAACTCCCTTCGCCCCCCACGGCCTTTGGCCCACCCCCCAGCATCCGCGCCACCCTTTGCGCGTTCCCTCGCCCGAAGGAGACACAAGATGGCCGACACCAAGGGCACGGGGAGCCACGCCGCGCGCAAGGCGAATGCGGCGGCGGCGAAGGAGGGCAAGTCCAACCCGCGCACCTCGTCCAAGGCGCAGTCGATCCTCGGCAAGAAGGGCGCCCGCGCCAAAAAGGACTAGCCGCGGCGGCGCGCGAGGCCTTCGCGGGTGCGACGACAAAAGCCTGTCCTACAGCCCGCCCATTGGGGTTCGCTGCTCTCGCGCCCGCCTTTGCGCGCGCCGGCTCTTTCCCCGTATCGAGATCGCCAGGGCAGTGGCAGCACAGCCGCCGACCCGCCCCGCCCCCGCTTTTCGCGGACTCGCTTAACTTCGCGATTAGGCCCCCGAAAAGGTCGATACTGCGTGTAGTTCGCGAAGCTAAGCGCCGTCAGATCCGCGCCACCACCTCGCGCGGCGTCCAGCCGGAGTAGCTGGCGAAGCCGACCAGGATCGCGATCACCGCCAGCGCCGACATGACGATCCCGAGCAGCACCGCATTGCGGTCGCGCTCGCTGCGGCTGACGAGGACCGTCTGGCGCTCGGCCACCGGCGGCGGCGCGCGCCGGATCCGCGATGCGCGGACGTTGCCCTCGCCGAGCGCGACGGGCTGCTTTGAGGTGGGAAGCGGGACTGCCATGGCCGAAGGCTAGGCGCGGCGGGTTACCATGGGGTTAGCGCCGAGGGTCCAAAGCGGAGCCGCCGTTTACCGAGCGTTAAGCGGCCGCTGGCATTGACCGCCCCATGCTCCAGATCGTCTACATCTCGACCATGCGCGGCCCGATCAGCCGGACCGAATGCGACCTCATCCTTGCCGCCTCGCGCCGCAACAACCCAGGCGCCGGGATCACCGGCCTGCTGGTCGTCGGCGGCAACCGCTTCCTGCAATTGCTCGAGGGCCCGGAAGACGCGGTCGAAGCCTGCCTCGCGCGGATCCGCAGCGACCCGCGGCATTTCGCCCTCGTGGTCCTCGACAAGCGCCAGGTCGCCGAGCGCGCCTGCCCCGACTGGGCGATGGGCTATCGCACCGGCGGCGGCGCTGGTGGCGAAGGATCGCTCGAGCAGATCGTCGAAGCCTTGGTGGCGCCGATCGAGGAGCCCTATCTCAAGGCGCAGTTTACCAGTTTCGCCAAGCTGCAGGACCGCGCCGCCTAGCGCCGGAGCTCGCGCGCCACCGGGCTCGGCTCGGTTAACAGCAGTGCCAGCCCAGCGACGAACGCCAGCGACAGCCCCAGCCCGACCAGCGAGCCCAACGCTGGCCGCGCCGCCCGTCGGCGCGGCGTGCGCGCAAGCGCCTGCTCCAACGCCCGCTGGCTCGCGGCATCGAGCGGGGTCGCATCGGCGAGGTCGGAATGGTCGAACGGCTTCATCGCCGCGCCCATAGCTTGCCGCTGGTTACGGGGCGGTTAGCGACCGGCGCCGAAACGCGACCCGGCCGCCATTCGTTGTCGCCGTCATGCCCTCGGCCGTCATCCGCCGCTTCGCTTATCACCACGAGACCAGCGCGCTGGAGGTGACCTTCACCACCGGCCGCCGCTACCTCTACGCCAACGTCCCGCCCGAAGCGGCCGAGGCGCTGGCCGCTGCGTTCGCCAAGGGCATCCACTTCAACCGCCACATCCGCGGGAGATACGCCTTCGAGGAGCTGGAAGCGGAGGCCCCTCGACCAGGCTCGGGACAGACCCCTCGACCAGGCTCGGGACAGGCCCCTCGACCGGGCTCGGGACAGGCCCCTTGACCAAGCTCGGGACGGGCCCCTTAACTACACGAACTACACCCAGGATCGTCCTTTTCGGGGACCTAATCGCGAAGTTAAGCGAACCTCGCCATGCCTCCGGCAGTGCGTCCACTTGGCTGCAAGACGGCGCGGATTTTCGCCTTGTGCTCGTGGCCCTTCCGAGTTGGCTGTGCCATGGCAACCTCTCCCGCAAGCGCCAGCGTGACACAAACCGGGGTGTGTAGGACAGCGAAAACCGCCGAGCCGAAGGGAGCGATTGCGCAAGCAATCGGGAGCTTCGGAGTAGAGTCGGTTTTCGCCCGGGCAGCGGGTCGCGAAGCGAACCCGACTGACGTCACGGGATTCACTCCGTGACGGCCCCTGCGATTTTCATTTTCCTACTCGCCCAAAATCTGGTTCATCCTCGTCGATGACCGACCCCACCGACCCGCCCCGCACCTTCTCCCTGAAGGACCCGACCTCCTTCAGCGGCAACCGCCACCGCGGCCGCTTCCTGCGTGGGCTGTCGGAGGCGGATTGGCCGGCAATCGTGCCGGTACCGGTTGCGGAGTCAGGAGACGCCGAAAGAGTGATGCCGACGCCTTACGATGCGGCGGTGAATGAGGCGGCGAGGAATGGTTGGTGGTGGGCAAAGAGCCGAGACTAAGGACCGGTTCATTACTTCCAATTGACCGGACGCCCAATTCGACCTTTGGGACCAGCGTCAAACCATGCAATTGCTGCTGCCTGCAGGGCGTCAGAATAGCCGTTCCGAAAATTCCTCACGTTTGGATACAGATCGTCGCCTTCAAAGTTTCGAAGGACCGGGGGAATCTCGGCTGCGGAACTTCCCCAATAAGCAAAATCAGTCCCTACAAGCACTGCATCGGCCCCCAAGTCTCGCGCGGCATTCAAGGCATTTTTTCCCCCACCGTCCAGACTGTGGTGCGAGTCTTCTTGCACCCAGATCCCGGGCTCATTCTGATGATAAATGTTGTCACCGTAAGCGCGTGCCTTGCCAGCAGTGAAGACCGGCTTCTTCCGCTCAAATCTTTCGTCGTTCCAGTACTCATCGAACGTTAGTCTTTCCGCCACCCTCATGGCGAAAATTACGCGACCAACCAGATTCAGCTTCGAGCTTCCGCATCCGATAATTAGGTCCCCAACGGCCGCCTTCCGGCGAATATCGGGCTTGCAACAAGCGATTGTGCAGTAGCCAAAATACGGGTTGGGCGCGAAGCCATAATCACGGCTAATTTTGTACGCCCAAACAGTCATTTATTGGCACTTGACTCTGTCTGGCTCCCGAGGCGGAGCTGGCGAATTGTCCGGCCGGATCCGCTCTGGCTCACCTTCGACCACGTCGATTAGGTCTGGCGCATCCGGTGAGGGCACGTGACCATCAATGATGTCATCAATATCAGTGGGAAGGATTGCTGGATCGCCACCAACTGTCACCACGCGGCAGCCTCCATCGGAAGCAAGGCCGCCAATCCCACCGAGTGCGGCCTCTTCGTCGACCAGAATTACGCAGACTTCTGCTCCGTCTAAGCAATCCTTCACATGATCCGGGAGCGTAGAGGCGTCGCCGGCTTGGACAGCCTTCGCCTCCGTGATGCTTACCTCTGCCATGCAAGCGTCGAAGCCGTTTTCTTGCAGACGTTTGGCAACCACTTCGGCCTCCGCCGCCCTTGCTTCCGTGAATACAATGCACGCCTTTTTCGCCATCACAGACTCCCTTCGGAATCAGGAACATAACGGAAACGAGGGTGTCAGGAAAGACTAGAAAAACCGTGGTGAGTGATTTTCCCGACGCACTGAGGAATCATAGCCATAAATTGACCAAATGCCTCGTTTGAAATCGGCAACGCCACCGTAACTTGGGTGCCTGACTTTTAAACACTCCACTCCCAAATCTTCCAGACCCGACGCAGCGTCATTACCAATAGCCACAATTTTTGTAGGCTGCAGCAATTCGAGAAGCGCTTCCAGAATCCATTTGCAAGATTGTCGCTCGCTCCTCGAATGACAGCGATTTGAAAGCGGATCGTTGTGCCCATGCGGATGGAGAGGGAAGACATTCCAGGTGAACACTGGAATCTGAATTTCCTGAACCACACCCCAAATAACCGCTGCGGTGCGTTCGGCAACGACCGGCCCCCTGGTGGCCCGAACCACAGGAAGCTGCTTACCAAATGAACGGGTCAGATTCCCGAGGTTTGCCTCGTCGGTCAGTGCAATCCCGGTGCGTCTTCCACCGCGATATCCGAGGTCACGCGCAACCCAGAGCGTGTTAACGCACAAGTCGAGAGATGCCTGCAGGTGCGCTTCAAGATTTGACCGACGGCGTGCCGGTGCGTCCGTAAGGTCAAAATGAGGGCAAACGTCAGAGTACGGATTGAAGACGTTCGGCATTCTCACATCAGCGAGCGCACTCACGAATTTTTTGGGAGACATCGAAGGCCCTTTGAAAGGCCAGTCGTTAGAGCCTCCGTGGAATTTTGAAAGGTCGCCGCCTGTGGATATCGGGAATGGTTCAACTGCCCTCACAACGGCTCGATGCTGAGCTTTCGATCCCGTATGATCAATCGGCCGCTCCGATTACTCTTAAGATATCGGAAGGCAGCATAGCCCTCTAGGATCGCTTCTTCCCATGCCCAGTAGGGCGCATCTTGAATCTCGTATCCCCCGACAAACTTCCTAATTATCTTCAGCAAGTCGAAGCTAAGTTTCCCACGATTGACTCCTTCGAAAAGTGCGTTCTTTTTTGCTTCGTTGAATACGAGCGTAGCGATTCCTTCCTCTATCAAAATGGCGCGGGCACCGTCTTCCGCTTCGTCTACCTTCGCATCACTCTTGCGCTTCAGTCTGTAGAGCGCTCGGGTTACGGGCGACCATCCCAACACGGCCACATAGGCATAGTGAAACACGTCGTGAAATCGATAGTCGTCGGGATCCTTGATGTTATCCGTTAGTCTATCGCCAACGTTAATCCCGTTGCAGCGTTGAAATACGAAATACCGGTCTCCTCTTTTCTCCTCCCGAATCTCGACTTCGAGGTTTCGCGGAAGCCGCTCGTATTCTGGAAACTCGTCATCTTTATAAGTTGGCAATATTCGAGTCTTCGGCCATCTCTCCTCCGCCTTGCGGAGTTGAGCTAGAGCGGCGTCTTGAAGTTCAATCTCGGTTCGGTTTGCCACGGCCAGAATCTCGCCGAAGACATTCGAAAAGGACTCGATGAGCGGTGCTCGGTTTCTTTTCTTCAAGAAGAGTCGATGGTCATACACAAGCTGGCCGACTTTCTCGGCTAAATCGATGAGCCGCCATTCGAGCAAGAGGCTGGGCTCAACCGGAATCCCTCTAAGCCGTGGCTGAAGGTCGCGAAACGTCAGTGATGAATCGACCGTCGCGTGATCGGGAAGCATGCCGATAGCGAGAGATGCAATTTCACTGAGCGTGATCGAGTTTCTGGCAGCAACGGCGCTCAAGTACCAGAGTACGTCTCCAAGTTCCTCGGTAACTCTTTCGCGGTAGTCAACTGTCCTATCGCGCTCATGCTTTTTAACTTCAGAAAGAACGCTACCGGCTTCGCCAAAGAGACCTAATAGCAAAAATGATGGACTATCATCCCCTTTAGAGACGTCGGTGCCGACAGCCGCAGCTTGATAGCTGTCCAATGTAAGGGGCTCGTTCATTGCATCCCCGAAAGGTGCAAGGTGCTCAAATGTTGTTGAGCTCGACGCACGGCCCCACCCCCGACAAAAACGCGGACCGAGCGATTCGAGAATACGGGTCTTCGCTAAAATTGAAATAGGCCTTCACGAAGTAAATTGACCTGACGGCCAGCTTCGCTTTCGTGACGTCGAACGGTTCGGCTGCGCCGACCTGCCGGCCGGAATGCGCCGGCTCTGCGCGCTGCTCCGGCGACGCTTCGCGTCGGCGTCGCTACGCTCTGCGGCTTATTCTTCCCCTCCGACGCATTCCAACGATGCTGAAGCATCGCTGGAACCTTAGGCGTCGTCCCCCATCCTCAACGCAGCAATAAAAGCTTCTTGAGGTATCGAAACACTCCCATATTCCCGCATCTTGGCCTTGCCCTTCTTCTGCTTCTCCAGCAGCTTGCGCTTGCGCGTCGCATCGCCGCCGTAGCATTTCGCCGTCACGTCCTTGCGCATCGCGCTGATCGTTTCGCGGGCGATGACCTTGCCGCCGATCGCCGCCTGGATCGGGATTTTGAAGAGGTGCCTGGGGATGAGCTCTTTTAACCGCTCGCACATGCCGCGGCCGCGGGCTTCGGCGGTGCCGCGGTGGGTGATCATGCTGAGCGCGTCGACCGGCTCCTCGTTGACCAGGATGGTCATCTTGACGAGGTCGCCCTCGCGGTGGCCGATCTGCTCGTAATCGAAGCTGGCGTAGCCCTTGGAGATGCTCTTGAGGCGGTCGTAGAAGTCGAACACCACCTCGTTCAACGGAAGCTCGTACTTGAGCTGGGCGCGGCCGCCGACATAGGTCAGCTCGCGCTGGATGCCGCGGCGGTCCTGGCACAGCTTGAGGATCCCGCCGAGATATTCGTCGGGGGTGTAGATGGTGGCGAGGATCCACGGCTCCTCGATGCTCTCGATCCGGTTGGGATCGGGCATGTCGGCCGGGTTGTGGAGCTCGATCGTGGTCGCCGGCTCGTTCTTCGAATGCGCGAGGTGCATCTTGTAGACCACGCTCGGCGCGGTGGTGATGAGGTCGAGGTCGTACTCGCGGGTCAGCCGCTCCTGGATGATCTCGAGGTGGAGGAGGCCGAGGAAGCCGCAGCGGAAGCCGAAGCCGAGCGCGGCGGAGGATTCCATCTCGAAGCTGAACGAGGCGTCGTTGAGGCGCAGCTTGTAGAGGCTTTCGCGGAGCTTCTCGAACTCGGCCGCGTCGGTCGGGAAGAGGCCGCAGAACACCACCGGCTGGACCTGCTTGAAGCCGGGCAGCGGCTCGGCGGCGGGGCGCTTGGCATCGGTGATGGTGTCGCCGACCGCGGTCTGGCTGACCTCCTTGATCTGGGCGGTGATGAAGCCGATCTCGCCGGGGCCGAGCTCGGCGAGCTGCTCGATCTTGGGCGTGAAGCAGCCGACCCGGTCGACGAGGTGGGTGGTGCCGGCGGCCATGAACTTGACCTGCTGACCCTTGCGCAGCGCGCCGTCGATGACGCGCACCAGGATAACCACGCCGAGATAGGGGTCGTACCAGCTGTCGACCAGCATGGCTTTGAGCGGCGCGGCGCGGTCGCCCTTGGGCGGCGGGATCTTGGCGACGATCGCTTCGAGGACTTCGTCGATGCCGATGCCCGATTTCGCGCTGGCGAGGACGGCCTCGCTGGCGTCGAGGCCGATGATGTCCTCGATCTCGTGGCGGACCTTTTCCGGCTCGGCCGCGGGCAGGTCGATCTTGTTGATGACGGGGATGATCTCGTGATCGTGCTCGATCGACTGGTAGACGTTGGCCAGCGTCTGTGCCTCGACCCCCTGCGCCGCGTCGACCACCAGCAAGGCGCCCTCGCAGGCGGCGAGGCTGCGCGAAACCTCATAGGCGAAGTCGACGTGGCCGGGCGTGTCCATCAGGTTGAGCGTGTGGCCCTTCCACGTCAGGCGCACGGTCTGCGCCTTGATGGTGATTCCGCGTTCCTGCTCGATCTCCATATTGTCGAGCATCTGGCCGCGCGTCATCTCGCGGTCGGTGAGGCCGCCGGTGCGCTGGATCAGCCGGTCGGCGAGCGTCGACTTGCCGTGGTCGATGTGCGCAAAATTGCGGATCTTGGAGAGGTCGGTCATGTTGCCGGGGCCGCTAGCAGGAACATAAGGGCGCGTCATCGGTCTGCTAACGAAACGTGATGGAGAATGGCATGGAGCGCGCGCGGCACCTTCGGACCTGGGCCCAGCTGGGCTATCTCGCGCGCGGCATCGTCTATCTCATCATCGGCTGGCTGGCGTTCGATTCCAACCGCCCGATGTCGGCCGGCGAAGCGGTCGAATCGGTCGAGGCGATGCCGCTTGGCACACTGCTCCTCGCGCTGCTCGCGGTCGGGCTGTTCGGCTACGGGCTGTACAAGATCGCCGCCGGCGTCGCTGACCTCGACGGTGACGGGACCGAGGGCAAGGCGCTTGCCAAACGCAGCGGCCGGGTCGGCAGCGGCCTCGCTTATTGGGTGCTGGCGTTCGTCGCCGTGCGCGCGATGCTCGATGTCGGTGCGAAGACCGGCGGGAGCGGCCGGGCGAGCGGCCAGGGCGGCGCCGAGGATGCCGCCAGCAGCGTGTCCGACGCGCCGGGCGGCGACATCCTGCTGATCCTCGCCGGGCTGGTCATCCTGGTCGTCGCGGCGGTGCAGCTGGTGATCGCCTACAAGGCCGAGTTCATGGACGAAATGGAGCCCAACGCCCCGGCGCTGGTCAAGCCGGCCGGCCAGGCGGGCTATGCCGCGCGCGGCGTGGTGTTCGCGATCGTCGGCTGGTTCGCACTGAAGGCCGGGCTCGACGGGGAGCGCTGGCGCGATTTCGGCGATGCGCTGGCGGTGGTCCGCGACGACATGCCCCTGCTCTTCAAGGCGATCGCCGTCGGCCTGCTGCTGTTCGGCGCGGTGAGCGTGGTGATGGCCCGCTACCGCCACGTCCGCGACGCCGATCTCGGCGCGCTGGCGCACGAGGCCGCTAGCCACCGGCCTTGATTTAGATTAAGTATGCGCGCGGCCCCTGACGGGGGCTGAACGGGGGGTATTCCGGTCTTGGTCGCGTGGCTGAAAGCGTCGGCTCGAGGGCCGGCGCGCGCCCGTCGTCAAGCCGTCTTTCCCCTCGCCGCGAAGCAAAGGGGGAATTTTCAGATCATGATCCGCACTCTCGCCAACCTCGGCACCGTCATCGGCGCGGGGGCGCTCACCGTTCCGGCCGCCGCCCAGACCAGCAACACCCGCGCCAGCGAGGCGCGCACCATGCAGTCGCGCGCGACGGCCCAGATCCCGGTGTGCAACCGGCGGCTCGGCACGATCGCCATCGTCGAGCCCGAGAACCAGTGGTGGCGCGAGCTCAACCTCAGCAGCCCGGAGGCGATCCTCAAGGTGTTCATCCAGCAGTCCGGCTGCTTCGGGATCGTCAATCGCGGCCGCTCGATGCAAAGCCGGGCGATGGAGCGCGCATTGGCCGAGCAGGGCGAGCTCCAGCAGGGCTCCAACCTCGGCAAGGGCCAGGTCAAGGCGGCCGACTATTTCCTCGAGCCCAACATCGTCACCGCCAACAACAACAGCGGCGGCGGCGGGTTCGGCGCGGCGGCCGGGGCGCTCGGCGGCCTGTTCGGGAGCGGCGGAAGCTTCGTCGGCGGGCTGATCGGCGGGATCAACGTCAAGAAGGGCGAGGCCAACGTCACCTTGTCGGTAGTCAATGCCCGCACCACCGAGGAGGAGGCGCTGGTCGAAGGCTATGCCCGCAAGAAGGACATCAGCTGGGGCGCCGGCGGCGGCGGCGGCTGGTGGGGCGGGTTCGCCGCGGCCGGCGGCCACGGCTACCAGAACACGGAGATCGGTCAGGTCATCGTGCTCGCCTATCTCGACGCCTACACCAGGCTGGTGACCCAGCTCGGCGGCCTGCCGCAGAACGCCGCACTGGCGGCGCCGCAGGCGCGCTAGACGGCCGCCGATCGCGGGGGCGGCCGCAGCGCTGCTCCCGCCATTGGTCGAAAGCTCACGGATGTCAGCGGCTTGGCGCTTGCCAGCGTCGCGCCAGCGCCTAGGGTGCGCGCCATCCGCTTCAGATTTTCGAGGATTCCCCCCGATGCCCAGCCCGCTTCGCCTGTCGTTCCTGCTCGCCGCCGCCGCGCCGCTCGCGCTCGTTTCTACCGCCCAGGCGCAATCGAGCGCGGTCGCCGTCAAGCCGACCCCGGTGCCGCAACTGATCAGCCGGGTGCGCATCCCGCACAGCGAGTTCAAGCTCGCCAACGGCCTCACCGTGCTGGTCCACGAGGACCGCAAGGCGCCGGTCGTCGGGGTCGCGATGTGGTACAACGTCGGCTCCAAGGACGAGCCCCGGGGCAAGACCGGCTTCGCCCATCTGTTCGAGCATTTGATGTTCAACGGCTCGGAGAATCTGCCCGACGACTTCTTCAAATATCTCCAGCAGATCGGCGCCACCGATTATAACGGCACCACCAATTTCGACCGCACCAACTATTTTCAGACGGTGCCCAAGGGCGCGCTCGAGCGGGTGCTGTTCATGGAAAGCGACCGCATGGGCCATCTGCTCGGAGCGGTCAGCCAGAGCGTGCTCGATAACCAGCGCGGCGTGGTCCAGAACGAAAAGCGCCAGGGCGACAACCAGCCTGGCGGCCTCGTCTTCTACGAGGTGCTGAAAGCGCTGTTCCCCGAAGGCCACCCCTATCGCCATTCGCCGATCGGATCGATGGCCGACCTCGACAGCGCCAGCCTCGCCGACGTGCGCCAGTGGTTCGTCGACAATTACGGCCCCAACAACGCCGTGCTGGTGCTGGCCGGCGACATCAACGCCGCCGAGGCGCGGCCGCTGGTCCAGAAATATTTCGGCCACATCAAGCGCGGCCCGGTCAACGTGCCCGCGCAGGCGGCGATCCCGACCCTCAAGGCCGACCGCCGGATGGTGATGAAGGACCGCGTCGCGGCGACCAGCGTGGCGCGCTACTGGCCGATGCCGGGCCTGCTCGACCGCCAGCTGGTCGCGCTCGACGTCGGCGGCTCGATCCTCGGCGGCCTCGCCAGCTCGCGCCTCGACGAGGTGCTGGTGCGCAACGAGAAGATCGCGACCAGCGTCTCGGCCGGCCTCTACCCGTTCCAGCGCGTCGGCATCTTCTTCACCCAGGCGACGGTCAAGCCGGGCGTCGACCCGGCGCTGGTCGAGCGGCGGGTCAACGAGATCCTCGCCGAGTTCATCGCCAAGGGCCCGAGCGCGGCGGAAGTGAAGCGCGCCGCCACCAGCGAGGTCGGCGGACGGATCCGCGGGCTCGAATCGGTCGGCGGCTTCGGCGGCAAGGCCGTCACGCTGGCCGAGGGCGAGACCTTCACCGGCGACAGCAATTTCTACGCCCGCACGCTGGCCAATTATGCCACCGTCACGCCGGCCGAAGTGCAGCGCGCGATGCGCCAGTGGCTGACCCGCCCGGCCTTCACGCTGCAGCTCGAGCCCGGCGACCGGCCGGCCTATGAGGAAGCCAAGGCGGTCGCCGCGACCACTGCCGCCAAGGACAGCGCCGCCGCGCCCAAGGGCCAGCCGCGTCCCATCCCGCCGCTCGGCCAGCTTGCCGGCCTCGACTTCCCGGACATCACCAACACCCGCCTGTCGAACGGTATCGAAGTCGAATACGCCCAGCGCAGCGCGGTCCCGGTGACCCAGGTCGCGGTGTCGTTCGACGCCGGCGACGCGGCCGATCCGGCCAATCGCCGCGGCCTCCAGTCGTTCACCATGGCGATGCTCGACGAGGGCACGTCGACGATGAGCTCGCAGCAGCTCGCCGAGGCGCGCGAGACGCTCGGCGCGAACATCAACGCGACCGGTTCGATCGACCGCTCGACGGTCTATCTGTCGGCGCTGTCGCCCAACCTCGCGCCGTCGCTGTCGCTGCTCGGGGCGACGATCAAGGACGCCGCGTTCGCGCCGGCCGAGATCGAGCGGTTGCGCACCCAGACGCTGACCGCCATCGCCCAGGCCAAGAAGGACCCGAGCGGGATCGGCCAGCGCCTGCTGCCCTCGCTGCTGTTCGGCGCCGACCATCCCTACGCCGTGGTGCGCGGCGGCGACGAGGCGGCGGTGAAGGCGATGACCCGCGACGAATTGCTCGCCTTCCGCGCCGCCTGGCTTCGCCCCGACAACGCGAAAATCTACGTCGTCAGCGACAAGCCGCGGGCCCAGGTGATGCCGCTGCTCGAGGCCGAGTTCGGCCGCTGGACGACCTCCGGCACCAAGGGCGTCAAGCAGTTCGCCGCCGTCCCGCCGCGCCCGTCGAGCCCGCGCATCGTGCTGGTCGACCGGCCGCAATCGCCGCAGTCGGTGATCCTCGCCGGCCAGGTCACGCCGGTCGATCCGAAGAGCGCGGTCGAGGCGCTCGGCTCGGCCAACGACGTGCTCGGCGGCAACTTCCTGTCGCGCATCAACATGGACCTGCGCGAGACCAAGGGCTGGTCCTACGGCGTGCGCGGCTCGGCCCAGCTCCAGGAGCGCGCGGTGCCCTACATCATCAGCGCCCCGGTCCAGGCCGACCGCACCGGCGATTCGATCGTCGCGCTCAACGAGCAGCTGAGCGGTTTCCTCGGCGCCAAGGGGGTCACCGCCGAGGAGCAGGAGCGGACCATCGCCAACCGGATCAACGCCCTGCCCGGCCAGTTCGAGACCAGCGAGGCGGTGCTCGGGGCGATGATGAGCAACGACCTCTACGGCCGCCCGGACAGCTATTACGAGACGCTCGCCGCGCGCTACCGCACGCTCACCGCGGCCGACCTCGACAAGGCGATCCGCGGCGCGGTCGACCCCAAGGGCTTCGTCTGGGTGGTCGTCGGCGACGCCGCCAAGATCCGCCCGCAGCTCGAAAAGCTGGGGTACCCGATCGAGGTTGTTCAGCCCCGCTGAGCCAACGCTCCTCCCTGCCGCGCAGCGGTGGGGAGGGGGACCGTCCGCCGAAGCCGCAGGCGTAGGCGGATGGTGGAGGGGTCCCGGTGCAACGGGGGCGATGTTCGTGCTGGCGCCGGCGCGGAGTAAATCCGCGCCGTCGGTCCTGTCGCCCCAAGGGCGCAGGCCGTCCGCGCTTCGCCGTCTCTTCGCGCTGCTCGCCGACGCCAAACGTCGGCTTCGCTACGCTCGGCGGCTCAGCCTCGTCACATGCCCCATTTTGCGCCCGGCGCGCGCTTCGCCCTTGTCGTAATGGTGGACCGCCGCGCCCGGCTCGGCGACCAGCTCGGCCCAGCGCTCGATCTCTGAACCGATCAGATTCTCCATCTCCGCGCCGCCCGCGACCAGCCCCGGATCGCCCAGCGGAAGGCCGCAGATCGCCCGCACGTGCTGCTCGAATTGCGAGGTCAGCGCGCCCTCGATCGTCCAGTGGCCGCTGTTGTGGACCCGTGGCGCGATCTCGTTGACCAGCGGGCCGTCGGCGGTAGCGAAGAATTCGACCGTCAGCACGCCGACATGGCCGAGCTCTCCGGCGATCCGCTCGGCGATCCCGCGCGCCGCCGCCGCCTGGCTCTCGACCAGCTCGCCGCCGGGAACGGTCGAGCGGCGCAGGATGCCGCCGTCATGCTGGTTGCGCGGCGGATCGAAGCAGCGCGTCGCGCCGTCGGCGTCGCGCGCGACGATCAGCGAGAATTCGGCGGCGAATTGGACGCCCGCCTCGGCCACCGCCGGCTGGCGGCCGATCGCCTCGAACGCCGCCGCCGCGCCGCCTGCCTCGCGCGCCCAGGCCTGACCCTTGCCGTCGTAGCCGAGGCGCCGGGTCTTGAGCACCAGCGGCAGGCCGAGCGCCGCCTCGGCCGCGGCCGCGTCCTCGGCCGAATCGACCGGACGCCACGGCGCGACCCGCGCCCCGACCGCCCCCAGGAACGCCTTTTCCGCCGCCCGGTCCTGCGCCACCTCCAGGCTGCGGGCGCCCGGCACCAGCTTGGCCCCGAGCGCGGCGAGCGGAGCGACGGCGATATTCTCGAACTCGTAGGTGACGACATCGCAGGCGGCGGCGAAGCGGGTCAGCGCGTCGCGGTCGTCGAACGCGCCACGGGTGAAGGCCGCGCTGACGCGGGCCGCGCACGGCGCCTCGTGGGGATCGTAGATGTGGCAGCGGAAGCCGAGCCCGGCCGCGGCCAGCGCCATCATCCGGCCGAGCTGGCCGCCGCCGAGGATGCCGATCGTGGCGCCGGGCGCCAGTGCCGTCACCACCGCCTCACTCGGGGCTCTCGGCGACGCTTTCAGTCTGGCGCGCGCGCCACTCGGCGAGCCGCCCCGCCAGCGCCTCGTCGGTCGTCGCCAGCATGGCCGCGGCGAGCAAGGCGGCGTTGACCGCCCCGGCCTTGCCGATCGCCAGCGTTCCGACCGGCACTCCGGCCGGCATCTGGACAATCGACAGCAGGCTATCGAGCCCGCCCAGGCTCTTCGATTCGACCGGCACGCCGAGCACCGGGAGCGCTGTCATCGACGCCGCCATTCCGGGCAGGTGCGCCGCTCCGCCGGCCCCGGCGATGATCAGCTTGAGCCCGCGCGCCGCCGCGCCGCCCGCGTAATCGTAGAGCCGCTTCGGCGTGCGGTGGGCGGAGACGACCTTGGTCTCGTGGGCGATGCCGAGCGAATCGAGCGTCTCGGCGGCATGGCGCAGCGTCTCCCAGTCGGAGCGGCTGCCCATGATGATCCCGATTTCAACGCCGCCCATCGCCGATACGCTCCCCCGAGAAGGCCTTAAGGCGGTGTAGGAACAAGCCGCGAGGCGCGCAATCGTCCGGCGGCGGGACAGGCGCGTAAGGCAAGTTCCGCTCGGACTTAACCTCTGTTATATCCGGTCCACAAACAGCGGGCTAAGTCACCTCGATGGACCATGTTGTGCGGGACGCCGAACCCGACGCGTTGATGAGCGAGATCCAGCGGCTGAAGGCCGAGATCGAGCGCCTCGAATCGCGAGTCGAGCAGCTCGACGAAGCGGCGTGCATGGATACTCTGGTCCCGGCCGCCAACCGCCGCGGGCTGATGAAGGCGCTGTCGATGCTGCTCGCGCGCCACGAGCGCCACCTCGTGCCCGCAGCGATCCTGTTCGTCGATGTCGATGGCCTCAAGCGCATCAACGACGCCCACGGCCATGCCGCCGGCGATGCCGCGTTGATCCACCTCACCCGGCTGATGACCGACAATCTGCGCAAGACCGATATGGTCGCGCGGATCGGCGGCGACGAGTTCGCGGTGCTGCTCGACCACAGCCCGAGCGAGCATGCCGCCGAGACCGCCCGGCGGCTGGCGCTTCAGGTGGCGGAGAGCGAGTGCATCCACCGCGGCGTGGCGCTCGAGCTCAGCGTCGCCATCGGCCTCGCCGTGATCGAGCGCGGCGACACGCCCGAAAGCGTGCTCGATCGCGCCGACCAGGCGATGTACCGCGAGAAGACGAAGGCGGCCTAGCGCTCGCTGAGGTAGTAGCGGTCGGTGACGCTAAGGTCGTCGGCGAGCTCGTAGACGATCGGCTGGCCGGTCGGGATTTCGAGCCCGATGATGTCCACGTCGCTGATCCCTGACAGATGCTTTTCGAGCGCGCGCAGCGAGTTGCCGTGAGCGGCGACGATGACCCGCTCGCCGGCCGCCAGCCGCGGTTCGATCTCGGCGCGATAATAAGGCAGCACGCGCTCGATCGTGTCCTTGAGGCTCTCCGATTCCGGCACCGTCACCTTTGCGTAGCGGCGGTCGCCGGCAAGGCGCCACTCGCTGTCGGGCTCGAGCGGCGGCGGCGGGATATCGAACGAGCGGCGCCAGATCTTGACCTGGTCGGCGCCGACCTTGTCGATCATCTCCTGCTTGTTGAGCCCGGTCAGCCCGCCATAGTGGCGCTCGTTGAGTCGCCAGTCCTTGACCACCGGCAGCCACAGCCGGTCCATCTCGTGCAACACCAGGTGCAGCGTCCGGATCGCGCGCGTCAGCACTGAGGTGAAGCAGGCGTCGAAATCCATGCCGCGCTCGGCCAACAGCCGCCCCGCGGCGCGTGCCTCGTCGATCCCCTTGGGCGACAGGTCGCTGTCCCACCAGCCGGTGAAGCGGTTCTCGAGGTTCCACTGCGACTGGCCGTGGCGCAGCAGCACCAGCGTCGGCATCAGGCGGTCTCGCGCTCGAGCGCCGGCGCGGCCTTTGCCGCGCTCAACTCCGGCAGGATGGCATGAAGCGCGTCGAGGCACGACGCGGCGAGATATTTCGACCGCTCCGGGCTCCAGCCGTAGAGCTCGTCGGGCAAATCGCCATTGTCCTTGAACGGCATCTCCAGCGTCATCGACACGCAGCCGTAGCGCTCGGCCAGCTGGGTCGTCGACATCGACATATTGGCCTGGCCCGGCGCCGGGATCTCATAGCCCTGGCGGGTCTGGAAATCGGGCGACAGCCGCTCGAGCGTGCTGCTGAACAGCTTGAACAGCTCGCTCTGCCGCTCGGTCAGCGAGGGGATGCCCTCGAAGCCGGCGAGGAAGTTGGCGGGGATCGCCTCGTCGCCGTGGACGTCCATCGCGAACGCCGGCGGATCGGCGTCCATCGCGTCGCGCACGCACAGCACCTCGGGGCTCTTCTCGGCGCTCGGCGCATGCCATTCGCGATTGAGGTTGACGCCCACCGCATTGGTTCGCAAATGCCCGCGCCGCGAACCGTCGGGGTTCATGTTGGGCACCACGTGGAAGGTGCATTCCGAGCGCAGCACGCGCGCCACCGGATCGTCCGGATCGGTCAGCTTCTCGAGCGCGCCTTCCATCCACCATTCGGCCATCGTCTCGCCCGGGTGCTGGCGCGCGTAGAGCCACACCGTCGTCCCGCCCTCGCCGATCGTCAGGCAATCGATGTCCTGTCCGTCGAGGCTCTTGCCCAGGCTTCGGTAGCCGACACCGGGAAGCGCGGCGACGCTCGACACCAAATCGTGGTGCCGCTCCATCGAGTAAGGCGCGAAATAGGCCAGCCAGACGATGTCGGTCTCGGGCGTGAAGCGGATCGTCAGCACCCCGTCGGCGTAGCTCGTGTCCGGCACCCGCACCCAATCCTCGCGGTCGAGCGACAGACACGCCCGATAGCCCGGCCAGCCGTCGGGATAGGCCGCCCCGGCGCAATTGGTGATGCGCAGCGTCACCTCGCGCCCCCCGGCGCCGGCCACGCGGAAGTGGAACCACTGGTAGAAGTCGCTCATGTGATCGGCGGCGATCTCGAGCTCGGCGCCGTTGTCGCTGACCGAGACCACGCGGATGTTGCCGGAATCGAACGAGCTGGAGATGGTGAGCGGCATGATGGACTTCACTTTTGGCGGTGGAAGGGGGTTCGCGCCGACTGATAGAGACGCGCCGCGCACCTGCCAAGCGGCCCGCCCGCGCCTTGACTTGGCCAGCCGCGCCGACTAGGGAGCCGCGCGGTCCACGGACCTCTTTCGACATATAAGCAACCCGAGAACGAGCAGGCGCCCGGCCATGAAGATTCGCAATTCCCTCAAGTCGCTGAAGGCGCGCCACCGCGATTGCCGAGTCATCCGCCGCCGCGGCCGCACCTACGTCATCAACAAGACCAACCGTCGCTTCAAGGCGCGCCAGGGCTAGTCCCAGCCGCCGCAATCGCGAGCGCACGAGGCCGGGCTTGCCCGGCCTTTTTGCGTTCCGGCGCGGCACGCCAAGGAACCAGCCGCGTCCGGCGGGCGTTCGTTTCGCAACGATAACATGTTCAGAACAGGGAGTGGTGACATGGTTGACGAACACGACCGCGCGAGAGACCACGACACCGTCGAGCGCACGACGATCGTCGAGACCGACAGCGGCGGCGGCGGCGGAATCCTCGCCGTGGTGCTGCTGATCATCGTCGTCCTGGTGCTGCTGTTCCTGTTCAAGGACGAGCTTGGCTTCGGGTCGAAGAGCGACGACATCAATATCCCCGACAAGATCGAGGTCAATGTGAACTGAAGCGCCCCCCAGCGCTTCACCCCGGCAAAAGCCGGGGTCCAGTCAAACATTCCGGCGGAAGCCGGACCTAGCACAGACTCGGGCGGGCGCTCCCCGGCGTCCGCCCGCCCCCGTTTGAAATCTGCGCCCGCGCGGCCTAGCAAGGGCGCATGACCCACCCGTTCGAGCTCAAGCGGATCCACCACGCGGCCTATCGCTGCAAGGACGCCAAGACGACCGTCGATTTCTACCGCGACATGCTCGGCATGCGCTACACCACCGCCTTCGCCGAGGACCACGTCCCCTCGACCGGCGCCTACGATCCCTACATGCACGTGTTCCTCGATTGCGGCGGCGGCAATGTCATCGCCTTCTTCGAGCTGCCCAACCAGCCCGAGATGGGCAAGGACCCCAACACGCCGGAATGGGTCCAGCACATCGCCTTCGAAGTGGCCGATCTCGACACGCTGATGGCGGCCAAGGCGCATCTCGAATCCAGGGGCATCGAGGTGCTCGGCCCGACCTTCCACGGCATCTTCCGCTCGATCTATTTCTTCGATCCCAACGGCCACCGGCTCGAGCTGGCGTGCAACATCGGCACTGCGGAGCAATATGCCGAGCTCGAGCGGGTCGCGCCGCTGATGCTCGACGAATGGAGCCGCACCAAGAAGGCCCCGGGCCACGCCCAGTGGCTCCACGTCGATCCCGGCTCGCTCGTCGAATAGGCGCCCGCGCCGCTCTCCCCGATCGCTCGTTCCTTGACACTCCCCTCCCCGTTAGTGTCGAGCGAAGTCGAGACACGTCGCTCGACGTCGCTCGGGACGAACGGAGATCGTTGACCCATGAAACTCGCTTCCCTCAAAGGCGGCCGCGACGGCCGGCTGGTGGTCGTCTCGAACGATCTCGCCTGGTTCGCCGACGCCGGCCATATCGTGCCGACGCTGCAGGGCGCGCTCGACGATTGGGAGCGCTATGAGCCGCTTCTGGCGAGCCTCGCGACCGACCTCGAGCATGGCGCCATCCCGCGTATGCGCTTTCACGAACGCGACGCCGCCTCGCCGCTGCCGCGCGCGTTCCAGTGGGCCGACGGCTCGGCCTATGTGAACCATGTCGCCCTTGTGCGGCAGGCGCGCGGCGCCGAGATGCCCGACAGCTTCTGGCACGATCCGTTGATGTACCAGGGCGGCAGCGACGGCTTTCTCGGCCCGCGCGAGGACATCCTGCTGGCCGACGAAAGTTGGGGCTGCGACCTTGAGGCCGAGGTGGTGGTGGTGACCGGCGACGTGCCGCAGGGGGTCAGCGCCGCCGACGCGCTGCAGTACATCCGTCTGGTCGGGCTGACCAACGACGTCTCCTTGCGCAACCTCATCCCGGGTGAGCTCGCCAAGGGCTTCGGCTTCTTCCAGTCCAAGCCGGCATCGAGCTTCTCGCCGGTGTTCGTCACCCCTGAGGCGCTCGGCGCGCGGTGGAAGGACGGCAAGCTCCACGGCTGCCTGATGGTCCAGTTGAACGGCCAGCCGTTCGGCCGCGCCGATTCGGGCGAGGACATGACCTTCGACTTCGGCACTTTGATCGCCCACGCCGCGCGGACCCGCAAACTCGGCGCCGGCACGATCATCGGCTCGGGCACCGTCTCCAACCGCGACACCGATGGCGGACCCGGCCGGCCGGTCGCCGACGGCGGTTTGGGCTACAGCTGCATCGCCGAAGTGCGCATGGTCGAGACCATCCTGCGCGGCCAGCCCGAGACCGAATTCCTCAAGGCCGGCGACACCGTCTCGATCACCATGATGGACGACAAGCACCACCCGATCTTCGGCACCATCGAACAGAAAGTGGTCGGAGGTAGCTAACGCTCCTCCCTGCGCCGCAGGCGTGGGGAGGTGGCACGCCGAAGCGCAGCGCAGGCGTGACGGAGGGGCCGGGCACAAACCCCTCCACCATCCTTCGCCTTCGGCTACGGATGGTCCCCCTCCCCGCGAGCCGCGCCCGCAGGGAGGAGCGAAGTCTCGTCATTGCGAGGCGCGCAGCGCCGAAGCAATCGAGCGGCGCAAAGCTGGACTGCTTCGCTTCGCTCCGCTCAATGACGAACTAAACCAGCCCCCGCGCCTCTCCCATCAGCCGGGTCATCGCATACAGCGCGGCCAGCTGCGGCGCCGCCACGCCATGCCGCCGCGCCAGTTCGAGCGGCGCTCCGAGCAACGCTTCGAGCTCGATCGGCCGCCCGGCCTCGGAGTCCTGCAGCATCGACGTCTTGAACGCGCCGAGCCGCTCGGTCACCGAGATCCGCGCCTCGCCGCTTTCGGTGATCGGGCAGCCGATCGCCGCACCGATGGCGCGCGCTTCCTCCATGCAGGCGAGCAGCAGCGGGCGGCACTCGGCGATGATCCGGTCGGCGGCGGCGCCGGTCAGCGCCGACAGCGGGTTGACCGTCATATTGCCCCACGCCTTATACCAGATGGCGCGGCGGATTTCGGCGCTCGCCTCGGCGCGAATGCCGGCTTTGGCGAACAGCCCGGCGATCGCCGCCACGCGCGCGCTGTCCCCGCCGCCGGGTTCGCCGAGGATCAGCTTGTCGGCCTGCTGGACGATGATCCGCTCACCCTCGCGCCGGACCGCGGCGTGGACGACGCAGCCGACCACCCGCTCCAGCGGCAGCGCGGCGGCGATCCGGCCGCCGGGATCGACGCTCGCCAGCGGCGGATCGGCGAACCACCACGGCACGCCGTTGACCATCGGCACGACCGCGGTCGCCGGCCCGATCAGCGGCGCCGCCGCCTCCACCGCCTCGGCAAGGGCGAACGCCTTGACCGCCAGGACGACGACGTCCTGCGGGCCGAACTCCGCGGCTTCGTCGCTGGAGTGGATCGCGACCATCTGCCGCTCTTCGGCGCCTTCCAGCGACAGGCTCGGCAAGTCCCGTCCCGGCCGCACCAGCACCGCCGGATCGTGGCCGGCCAGCGCCAGGCGCGCGGCGACCCAGCCGCCGATCGCGCCAGCGCCGACCACCGCGACCTTCATCGCTCAATCATGCCAGGCGCGGCCGTCGCGGGCGATCAGTGCAGCCGCCGAATCCGGACCCTTGCTCCCCGCGTCGTAATATTCGGGCACCGCGCCCTGCTCGGCCCAGCAGGCGCGCACCTGGTCGATCCACTGCCACTCGGCCTCGACCTCGTCGCGGCGCACAAACAAGGTCTGGTCGCCCTCGATCAGGTCGAGCAGCAGCCGCTCGTAGGCGATCCGCCGCCGCGGCCCGGCAAACGCGTCGGGCATCGAAATGTCGAGCGGTACTTCCCTGAGCTTGATCCCGCCGCGGTCGAGCCCCGGCTCCTTGGCCATCACCGACAGGTGGATGTTCTCCTGCGGCTGGATGGCGATGATCAGCCGGTTGGGAATGGCGGTTGCGCCGCGCTCGGAGAAGATCGAGTGCGGCACCGCCTTGAACTGGACGACGATCTCGGTCCGCCGCTCGGCCAGCCGTTTGCCGGTGCGCAGGTAGAAGGGCACGCCGGCCCAGCGCCAATTGTCGACCTGCGCCTTCAGCGCGACGAACGTTTCGGTGGCGCTGTCGCGCTTCAATTCGCCATCATAGCCGCGGTACTGGCCGGTGACACCGTCGTCGCAGGTCACCGGGCGGAGCGAGCGCAGCACCTTGACCTTTTCGTCGCGCACCGCGGTCGAATCGAACCGCGACGGCGGCTCCATCGCCACCAGCGCAAGCAATTGCAGGACATGGTTCTGGACCATGTCGCGCAGCGCGCCGACGCCGTCGTAATAGTCGGCGCGGCCTTCCAGCCCGACGGTTTCGGCGACGCTGATCTGGACATGGTCGATGTGGCGCGCATTCCACAGCGGCTCGAACAGCACGTTGGCGAAGCGCAGCGCGAGCAGGTTCTGGACCGTCTCCTTGCCGAGATAATGATCGATCCGGAAAATCCGCTGCTCGGGGAAGGCGGCGGCGACCGCGTCGTTGATCTCGCACGACGAGGCAAGGTCGGTGCCGAGCGGTTTCTCGAGCCCGATCCGGGCCTTGTCGTGCGCGAGGCCCGCGGCCTTCAGCCCGGCGATGGTCGGCTCGAACAGGCTCGGCGCGGTCGACAGGAAGATCGCCAGCTCGCCCGCCCCGCCGCCGAGCCGCGCGGCCAATTGGTCGAAGCCCGCCTGCCCGCCTTGGATGTCGAGCGATTGATAGGAGATGCGCTCGAGGAACCCGGGCAGATTGTCGGCCGTCCGCTCGCTTTCCGAAAGGTGCTCGCGAACCGCCTTCTCGGCCATCGCGCGGTAGCCCGCGTCGTCCAGCTCGGAGCGGGAAGTCGCAAGGATTTCAATGTCTTGGCCGAGCAGGCCGTCGTCATGCAGGGCAAAAAGCGAGGGCAGCAGCATGCGCCGCGCAAGGTCCCCGGTCGCACCGAACAGCAACACCGCCTTGGAAACCACTGCTGTCTCCTTTCCCCTCGGACTAGTCAGCCGCCGCCCCGCCGTCCACATTGCCGGTGATGACCCGCACCATCGCTGTCGCCGACATCGGCGGGACCAACGCCCGCTTCGCCCTCGCCACCATCGCCGGCCGCGACGTGCTGTCGGTCGGCGAGCCGGTCACGCTCGGCACTTCCGACCATCCGACCTTCGCCGACGCCTGGACCGACTTCGCCCGCCGCAGCCCCGGCGCCGAACCCGACGCGCTCGGCCTCGCCTTCGCTGGACCGGTCGACGGCGGCGACATCAAGCTGACCAACAACGACTGGCGGATCGACCGCGCCTCCCTTGCCGAGCTAGGCATCGACCATGCGGTGATCGTCAACGACTTCGAGGCGGTCGCCAACGCCGTGGCGACGCTCGATGACGAATGGTTCGCACCCCTCGCCGGCCCGCCCGGACCGTTGCCCCGCCACGGGGTCACCACCATCCTCGGCCCCGGCACCGGCCTTGGCGTCGCGATAGTCGCGCATGGCGGTGACGGCGCGTGGCAGGCGATCGCCACCGAAGGCGGCCATATCGGCTTCGCGCCCGACGACGCGGTCGAAGACCGGTTGGTCCAAGAGTTGCGCCCGCAGTTCGGCCGGGTCAGCGCCGAACGCGTCGCAAGCGGCCCAGCGCTCGCCGACCTCCACCGCATGCTGACCGGCAATGAGGCCGAGCACCGCGACCTGTGGCAGTCGGTCCTCGCAGGCGAGAACGGCGCAGTCGCCGCGACCTTCGACCGCTGGTGCGCGATCCTCGGTTCGGTTGCAGGCGATCTGGCGCTGGCACAGGGCGCGAGCGGTGTCGTGCTTGCCGGCGGGCTCGGCTACCGGCTTCGCGACCGGTTGCCGAACTCCGCCTTCGCCGCGCGCTTTGCTGCCAAGCCGCCCTATGAGCAGCGCATGGCGGCAGTTCCGGTGCGGATGCTGACGCAGCCCCAGCCGGGCCTGTTCGGCGCCGCGGTGGCGTTCGCGCGCAGCCCTTATTGCGGGATCGGCGATCCTCCGGACTCAAACTCGATCCCTTGATCAGGCCGCCGCCGGCCGCCAGCGCCGAGGTTGTAGGTGAGGCCGAACAGCAGCGTCCGCCCCGGCCCCTCGGTCACGATCTTCTCGCGGAAGCCGTTGGTATCGACCTTGGTCACCGAGCGCGCGCTGCTCAGCAGGTCCTGGGCGGTGGCGAGCAGGCTGAGCCTGTCGTTGATCTTGCGCCGATAGCCCGCGTTCACCACCCCGCCACCATCGCGATAACCCTGCGGCAGCAGTTGGCGGCCCGAGTAAATCGCACCGAGCTGGAAGAAATCCTTGGTCGTCGGCTGCCAGTTGAAAGAGGCGCGAGCGTTCCCACTGGTGCCCGAGCGGCCGACCGGAAACGACAGTCCCGCCGGCTCGATTTCGTGGTGGAACAGCGTTGCCGACAAATTGTAGCCAAGCGTCTTGCCAAACTTGCCGTTGGCGATCGCCTCCACCCCGTAACGCTTGGACCGCGCAAGATTGGCTCGGGTGGTGAGGAGGATGCCGTCGCCGAGCTCGTCGATGATATCCGTCACGCCATCACGCGAACTGCGGTAGAAGGCGGTCATCGAATAGAAGCCGCCTCCCTTGCGATAGGTCCAGCCGAGCTCGAACGCATCCGTCACCTCGGGCCCAAGGAAAGGATTGCCGCGCCGAAAATTCTGCGGGTCGACGTAGGTCAGATAGGGGTTGAGATCCTGCGCCCCGGGTCGCTGGATGCGACGGCTGTAGCTGGCGCGGAGCCGCTGCGTCTCGCTTAGCGCGTAGCCGAGGTGAATGGTTGGATAGAGACGCACATACTCGTTCTCGACCGCGCCGTCGGGCGTCTTGGGGTCGATTTCATACTGTGCCTGCTCGAGCCGGAGCCCGGGCTGGAGCTCGAGCTTGCCGAGCGAGAAGGTGGTCGTCGCGTAGAGTGCGTGGACCGTCTGGTCGTAGGAAAAATCGTTGTTCAGTCCAGCGATCGGAAGCAGCAGATCGAGCGCAGGTCCGCGCTCGCCGTCGAAGCTGAAGTCGCTGCGCTCGCTGGCGAGTTCATATCCCAGGTTCAGCGACGAGCCTTTGCCGAGCGGACGCTTGTAGTCGACCTTGCCGCCGAGGCCGCGGCGGTCGAACCGGTTTCCGATCCGCTCGAACGTCGGCGCACCGCTCGCCCCGCCGGGACGGCTGATGCCGTCGAAGTCGCGATCGAAGCGCATCCGGTCGATCTCGATGTCGGCAACCAGTTCATGATCATCGCCCGGCAACTTTTTGCGCCATGACCCCTCGAACGACACCATCCTGCCGCCACCGCCGCTGTCGGAGGTCCGCTCAAGGAGGTCGCCCGGATTGGGACCAAGAATGGTGTCGTCGCGCTCGCCGTCGATCCAGAAGCGGCGAAGGCTGATGTCGCCGCTCAGCCGGCTGGTCTTGGTGAGATCGTACTCGACTCCGAGCCGGCCGCTGGTGGCGGTGAACACATTATCGGTCTCGGCGCTTTGGCGAACCACCTCGGTCAGTCCGGTGAGCGCGTTGACGCCCTGCCGAGTGCGCTCCACCCGGCCGTCGTTCGGGAAGCGGCGGGCGCCGAGTTCGCCCGAGACGGTGAGACCGCCCTTGGTGATCGCGCCCGACGCGTTGGCGCCGACCTGACCGTTGAGCCCGCCGATCGCGCGCAGCGTGGCCCAGCGGCTGCCGGCCTGATTCTTCTTGGTCACCAGATTGATGATCCCGCCCGATCCTTCGGGGCTGAACGCCGCCGAGGGATTGGTAATGACCTCGACCCGCTCGATCCGGGTCGCCGGTGTCGACTGCAGATAATCGGCGCGCGATTCGCCCTGGAGCACCGCCGACGGCCGGCCGTCGATCAGGATCTGGACACCCGGGTCGCCGCGCAGGCTGACCCGGCCCTGAAGGTCGACTTCGACGCCCGGCACGTTGCGCAGGGCGTCGGCGAGGGTCCCGGTCTGCGCCTGAAGGTCGTTGGCAATGCTGAAGCTTAGCCGGTCGGGCTTGGCGATGACGTCGGCGCGGGTGCCGGTCACGACGACTTCCTCGGCCTTGGCTTCGGGCTTGGCAGGCGGCGTCTGCCGCGCGGCAGGACGCTGCTGCGCAAGCGCCGGGGCGGCTGGCAGCGAAAGCAGCAGCAGGCTGCAGGCGGAGGTGAGCAGGGACGCTTTCATGATACGCTTTCGATCCTTGTGACGCGCGCCAGTTTGGCGGCAGGTGAGCGGTTCTGGACCGGCCACCGGCCGCTGGTCATGAGCGGCGCGTGAGGAATGAGTGAACAGGGTGAGCATTCGCCGCAGGGCGCCGCTCGACGGCAAGCGCAATCCGCCCGGCGGCAGCGCCGGTTCGACGAAGAGCAGAAATCCGCGACTCTGGGAGAGGGCGCCCGCAGGCTATTCCTCTCCTAGCGAGGAGCCGTCGCAACGGCCCGAGCGAGTCAGAAGCGCAGCGAGAACGCCATCGCGAGAGCGTGGTCGCTTTGCTGATCGCCGAGCAGCGCTCGGTAGTTCACGCTCCAGCCAAGCGCTCCGGCGGCAGCCGTGACTCCGGCGTCGAGACGAAGCGCGCGGCGATTGAGCGGCGCTCCGGCGATCGCAAATGAGTCCGAGCCACTCGCGAAGCGCGCCGTCCGGTCGTTCGACACGTCGCCCCAGGTCGTTTGCGCGGCAACGTCGATCCAGGGCGAGACGCTGAAGCCATCCGCCAGCTCGGCCTTGTGCGCGAGGCGCAGACCGAGTTCGCCGCGATGGATGGTGCGTGTGTCCGCCGTGAGACTCAGCGCCGAGGCTCCGCCGCTTTCGTCGATTGCCGACAGCCGGACCCGATCGTGGCTGTAATTGGCGTGCGCCGCGAGCGTGGTGCGCCCGGTGAGCAGCGCATATTGGCCGCGCATAGTCAGGCGCTGCAGGTCAATTTCGCCGCGCGCGACATTGGTCTCGGCGAATCCGTCGAAGGCGACCTGCCGGCTAAGGTCGAGGTCGGAATGGGCAGTACGCGCCGACAGCCCGAGCTGGAACCGGCCCAATTGCGCGCCGACCGCCGCCTCGATGAAGTTCGTGTGTATGGCCGCCGCTGACGCTTCGTCGGCCACTCGGTCGGATCGCTCGCCCGCGACCAGCATCGCCGAGAGCGGGCCGACGCGGAGCTGCTGCCCGTAGGCCGCGCCGGCGGCGACCGGGCGAAGCGCGCTCCGATAGGCGAACAGGCCGGGCGAGCCTTGCGCGAGGGCCGACCAGGTGACGCCCTCGTCCGCGCCCAGCAGCAGTCGCTCCGACAGGCCCGTCGCAGAGCTCCCGAGCGCCGCGAATGCATTTGACGCGCCAAGCTGCGACTGACCGAGCACCGCTGTGTAGACCGAGCTGGTGCCGCCGAGCCCCTCGACCGCGCTTGCAACCTGGAAGGTCGACACCGTGCTGGCGGCGGTAAAGCGCTTGGAATTGCGCACCAGATTGAGCGTGACCGAATTGGCGCCGTGGACCAGCGACGGCGCGAGGAAGGCAAGGTCGGTGGTGACTCCCGAGAATTGGCCGGTGATCCCGCCCGTCGCGGTCAGGATCGAGAAGGTCGTGGTCGGGGCATAATTGCCGTTCCGCGCGGCGACCGACACCGCGACGTTGCTGCCGATCGTGGCCGTGCCGGTGATTGCGAGCTGGTCGGCGGTCCGCGTGCTGGCGTCGACTTGGAATTTGGCGCCGGACGAGAAGGCGACGTTGCCGTTGACCCGCAGCGTGCCGATGCCGCTGCCGGGAGCGAGCGTGCCGCCGCCGGCGACCGAGATCGATCCGTTGACGGTGCCGCTGCCGGTAAGCCGACCGAGCGAGCTGACCCCGACACTGCCGCCGATCGAACCGTCGACCGCGAGCGTCCCGGCGCCGATCTGGATGCTGGTGAAATTGCCGGCCGCGCCGGAGGCGGTCCAGTAGCCGGAAGCCACGCCGAGCGTCTCGAAATTGGCGAAGCTGCCGATCACCTCGCCGCCGCCGGCCTTGGTGCCCTTGCCGGTGAGGGTCACGCTGTCGGTTCCGGCGCCGCCGTCGACTGCGCCGCTGATCAGGGAGCCGGTCGACAGCTGGACGCTGTCGTTGCCCGAGCCCAGCTGGACGGCAGTCGCGCCGGTGCCGGAAATGACGCCCGAATTGACGAGACTGACCGCGCCGGGGCCGGTCGAGCCGACCGCGGCCCCCGTCGAGCTGGTAATGGCGCCGCTGTTGGTGAGCGTCGCACCGGCGAGCGCGTTGAAGCTGACCCCGCCATCGATCGTGCCGCTGTTGGTGACGTCGCCGATCTTGCTTGCGCTGTTCGAGCCGTCCTGAATGTGCACGCCGCCGACGCCGCCGCCGATCGAGCCGGCGTTGACCACGGTGCCGCCATTGCTGAGGATGATCCCGAAGCGCTCGCCCTCGATCGTGCCGCCAGCGAGATTGGTGACGGTGCCGATGCTGGTCAGGCCGCTGATGTCCTGGCCGTTGAGCGCGAACATCGAGATGCCGTCGGCGAAAGCGAACGTCCCGCCGACGCCGCCCGAGACGAGCCCTGAGTTCGTGATCGTGCCGCCGCCGATCAACCGCACGCCGTCATTGTTGACGCCGACGATCTGGCCGCGGTTGGTGACGGTCGAGCCGATCGCCCGCGGCTCGAGCAGGGTCGTTACGGAATTGTAGAAATGGGCGCTTGAAATGCCGAACCCCTCACCCATGATGAGTCCGCTGTTGGCGACCGTCGCCGGTCCGCCCGAGAAAGTGATGCCGGCATCGGGCGGAGCGTCGAACCCGTCATAGGTGCCGGCGGCGTAAATCGAACCGGCATTGTCGACGACCAGCCCCGGGCCCTCGTCGAAGATGCCGCTGGTCGAGCCGTCGATGACGCCGGTGGCGGCGTTGAGGATGGTCAGCGGGGTGCCCGCGCTGTTCCTGATCGCTTCTCCCGCTGAATGGACGATGGTGCCGGAATTGGTGACGCTGGCCGACGCGATCCCGAAGAAGCGAACGCCGCCGTTTACCGTGCCGGAGTTGGTGATCGTTCCGACCTTGCCGCCGCCGCCGATATAATCCTGGATCAGGATGCCGGCCGTCCCGCCGCTGATCGTGCCGGCATTATCGACCGTCCCGCCGTTCCCGAACGTCAGTCCGAAGCGCCAGCCCTCGATCACTCCGCCGGCAAGGTTGGTGACCGTGCCGATGCTGGTCAGCGCGCTGACGTCCTGGTCGGTGAGCGAGAAGATGGAGATGCCGTCGGCGAACGCGAAGCTGCCGTTGGCGCCGCCCGAGATCAGCCCCGAATTGGTCACCGCGCCGCCACCGATCAGCCGTACGCCGTCGTCGCCGATGCCGACGATGTCGCCGCTGTTGGTGATGCTCGAGCCGATCGACCGCGGCGCGAGCAGGCCGGTCGTCGCATTGTAGTAGTGCAGGCTGGTGATGCCGAAGCCTTCGCCGGTGATCAGCCCGGTGTTGACGATCGTCGCCGGGCCGCCGTCGAACGCGATTCCGCCGTCGGGCGTCGCGCCGTAGCCGTCGTAGGTGCCGGCCCCATAAATCGTTCCGGCATTGGTCACGGAAAAAGTGGCACCGCGCGCGAAAATCCCGCTGGTCAGACCCTCTATCACTCCGGTCGGATCATTGTTGACGCTGATCGGGCCCGCGCCGCGGACCGCCGCGCCGTCCGTAAGCGAGCTGACCGTGCCGCTGTTGTCCAGCGATCCGCTGCTGGCGCCGAAATCGATGAAGCCGTTGATCGCGCCGCTATTGTTGACCGACGCAGTGGCGAGGCCGTTGAACCCGACAGCGCCGTTGAGCGTGCCGCTGTTGACGACCGTGCCCGTCCGGCCGGGATCGAACGACTGGGCCTGCATGTAGATCGAGCCGGAATTGCCGCTGATCGTGCCGGCATTATCGACCGTTCCGCCATTGCTGAGAATGATCCCATTGCGATTGCCCTCGATCACTCCGCCGGCGAGGTTGGTGACGCTGCCGATTACGGCAAAGCTCGTCAGATCCTGCCCGTCGAACGAGAACATCGAGACGCCGTCGGCGCCGGTCGAGACGCGCCCCGAGATATATCCGCTGTTGACAACCGAGCCGCCGCCGATCAGCCGCACGCCGTCATTGTTGTCGCCGATGATCGAGCCGCTGTTGACCACCTCGCTGCCGATCGCGCGGCCTTCATTCTGATTGGTAATCGGGTTGAAATAGAAGGACGTGCTGATTCCGAACTGGGCGCCGGAGATGCTGCCGCTGTTCGTGATTTCGGCCGGCCCGCCGGTGATGACCACGCCGCCATCCGTATTGAGCACACCGTTATTGCCGCCATTGCCGCGCAATGTGCCGGCATTGGTGATCGTTGCCGACGCGCCCTCGACAAGGATCGCTTCGCTCGAGCCCTGGATCACGCCGGTCGCGCTGTTGTCGACCGTCAGCGGGCTGATGCCGCGGACGCCCGAACCGTTGGCCGCGATGATCGTGCCGCTATTGTCGAGAGTGCCCGACGCCAGGCCATTGAAACTGACGGCGCCGTTGATCGTCCCGCTATTGGTGACCAGTCCGGCACGGCCCGGGTCGAACGACTGGGCTTGAATGACGATTCCGCTCGACGCGCCGCTGATCGCGCCGGCGTTCTCGACTGTCCCACCATTGCTGAGAATGATCCCGAAGCGATTGCCCTCGATCACACCCGAGGCAAGGTTGGTGACGGTGCCGATGACCGTAAAACCGCTGAGGTCCTGCCCCTCGAAGGAGAACATCGATATGCCGTCCGCGCCGCTGCCGACGCGACCGGCGATGTAGCCGCTGTTGACGACGTCGCCACCGCCGATGAAGCGCACGCCGTCGTCGCTATCGCCGATGATCGACCCGCTGTTGGTCAGGCTTGAGCCGATCGCGCGCCCGTCCCAGACCGGATTGTTGGGATCGGCGAAACTGGTGAAGAAATAGAAGCTGCTGATCCCGAACCGTGCGCCCGAGATGGTACCGGTATTCGTGATGTTCGCCGGGCCGCCCTTGAACGCCACGCCGGCGTCGGTGTTGCTCGTGAACGCATTCAGTCCGTTGCCGCGAATGCTCCCGTTATTGGTGAGGTTGAGCTCGGTCCCGTCGGAATAGACACCGGATTTATCCCCGGTGATGCTGTCGCCGGCCGCAATCGTCACCGGCGTCGGATCGCTGCTCACGACGCCGTGGATGTCGGCGAGCGCCGGTGCAGCAGACAGCGCGGTCAGTGCAGATGCCGCCAACAAGCGCGCATTGGTTCGGATGTTCGGCATGTCACCCCCCTGTTCCGGACGATGGCGCACCAAGCGTGGCTCGACTCGCCCATGTAATTAATTTTGCGTTAATTGGCTCTGTGAGGTCATGAAGGTGTCCTGAAGAATTTCTGAAGGTTGGTGATTGCCGCAGGGCAGCAACAGCGATCACGTTCCGAACTTTGGGGAGCATGCGCGAGCACTCGCAATCATTCTTGCCAAACAGATGGTCACTGTGATGAATGCGCGCTGGTGCCATTTAACGAGTCCGCGAATGGTCGACCCCAGGGGGGATGACGAGATTGGTGGCCACCGCCGCTGGAGTTTTGCGGGGTGCGTGTTCGACGAGGCCCAATGGTCGCTGACGGTCGCTGGTCGCCGTGTGCCCGTTGAGGCGAAGCCGCTGGCGATGCTGCGTTACCTGCTGCTTCGGGCCGGCGAGACGGTGTCAAAGGACGAACTGCTCGATACTATTTGGCCGAACGTAACCGTCGTCGAAGCCTCGCTCACGACCGCGGTGCGCAAGCTTCGGCTTGCACTCGGTAACGAGGACATCGTCGAGACAGTGTCGGGAATTGGCTACCGTCTTGCGGTCCCGGTCGAGTTGGAGATCCGGCGCGGCGGCAACGCCGCGGACGGTTTTGACGCCAAATCGGTCGTTGACCCTTCACACCGCCCCTGGGGGCAGCGGTCGATTTGGATCGGCGCGGCGATTGTCCTGTTGGTGATCGCGCTTGCCGTGGCGTGGGGGAGGCCGCGCAACCGGGCCGCTTCGGACGTCCGCACACCCTCCGCGCCCGAAGTTGCCGACGCTCTTCGCGAGCTCGATGTTGCGGCCGTCAAGCGGCTGGTCGCGGCCGGCTGGGACCCCGCCCGGCCGTGGGACAAGGAGGGCAATGACGCGCTGACCATCCTGCTCAATCAATGCGAATGGGACCGCGCCCACGACCGGCGCAAGATGCTCCTGATCGCGCGCATGCTGATCGAGGGCGGCGCGCCGATCGACCGGCGCAACGTGTGGGGCGATACCGCCTACAGCATCGCCAAGGCGCCGCGTTACTGCGGGCCGGATCATCCGGTCACCCAGATGATCGAGGCGATGTGCTACGGCGGCTCGATGGGGCCGCGGGACCTGTGCCTCGCGACCTACGAGCTGACCGCCGGGCAGCGGCTGGCGCAGGGCCTTCCGCCCAAGGGCTGACCCACTTGGCACGTGCGCCATTGCTGCAGTTGAAAGGGGTGGTGCCGCTTGGGGGACTCGAACCCACGACCCCATCATTACGAATGATGTGCTCTACCAGCTGAGCTAAAGCGGCGTGCCCGCGAGAGTGCGTCGGCAAGCGCGCGGCCTCTAACAGCGGTGGCGGGCGGCGGCAAGCCGGACGGTGCGGAGGGCGCCAACAAACATGCTTAACGCTTTGGTAAGCCGCGCCCTTCATCATTGCCCCCGTCATTGAGCGACGAGTGGGGACGAGATGGACGGTCATTCGGGCTATCCCAGCGAGTATGACGACGCCGCACAAGCGACCGTCGAAGGGTACGATGTCGCCGCCGCGATCGGCGCAGACGAGCGTCGGATGCATGTCCGCGCCTATAATTATTGGGTGTCGCTGCTCGACGGGCGGGACTATCCCTCGATCGAGGACCTCGACCCGGCCAGCATCACCGATTTCGCGCCGAACAGCGTGCTGCTCGACTTCACCGCCGGGCGCGACAATCCCTCGACACCCTACATCGGCGCCGCGATCCGCGCCGAATGCGACATCGGCGACGATGTCCGCGCGATCGACCAGGTGCCGAGCCGCTCCCTGCTGTCCCGGCTGACCGACCACTACCTTCAGATCATCGCCAACCGTGCGCCGATCGGCTTCGAGGCCGAGTTCCTCAACCAGCGCGGCCACAGCATCTGCTATCGCGGCATCCTGATGCCGTTCTCGAGCGACGGCGACACCATCGACTTCATCTACGGCGTCATCAACTGGAAGGACGCCAGCGCCAACGAGGTGGTCCAGCCGGCGGTGGCCGCTCCGGCCCCGCCCCCGACGCCCGAAACGCACATCGCGTGGGACGACGGACCGCTGGCCGAGGCCGAGGAGGAGGAGGTCGCTGCGATCGCGCTCGACGCCGAAGCCGGGCTCGCGGACCGCTTGTGGGCAGCGCGCGAGAGCGCCGATGTCTGCCGCCAGGCCGACGGGCGAAGCCGCGCCGCGCTCTACCGGGCGCTGGCGATGGCTTATGACTTCGCAGTCGCCGCCAAGCGGGTGCCGGAAGACTATGCTGAGATCCTCGCCGACGCCGGCGTGAAGCCGCAGGCGCGGGCGCCGATGACGGCGGTGGTCAAGCTGGTATTCGGGATCGATTACGACAAGGCGCGGCTGACCGAGTTCGCCGCGGCGCTGGCCAATGCCGAGCGCGAGCAGGTCGACTTCGGCGGGTTCGAGGCGTTCGTCGGTGGACACAGCGGTGGTCTCAAAGGACTGGTTGCTGCGGAGCGGGACGCGCGGCGGCCGGAGGGCAAATCCAACAGCCGCGCCGACCAGGCCCGGGCCGAGCTTCGCCGCCGTAACCCCTTGGAATTGGCCGAAGTCAATGGAGACGAGGAGTTCGTGCTGATTGTTTCGCGACGGACGATCGGCGGCGGCACCGGCTATGAGCCGGTCGCGGTAGTCGACGATGCGGCGCTGACCGAGCGCGCAATCCGCCGCGCCGTACGCTAGGGCGACCGACACTCGCTTGTCGTAGCGCCGGACCGGGGTCTATAGGCCCGGGCCGATGACCCCTGACGACATGGTGCAAGAAATGACGGCCACTTCGGGCGCGAACGGGCCGCTCGCCGGCCAGATCAAGCAGGCGCTGCTGACCGGCGCGCTGCCGGGCGAGCTCGACGGCTTCGCCGGAGCCGAGCAGGACGAGGCCGCGGCGCTGGTCGCCGAGGCGGCGGCGACGCGCAAGGCCGGCGATATCGCGATCGAGCTTACCTCCAGCGGCGGCGAGGCCGGCCACCGCCGGATGCGCCTGGCAATCATCAATGACGACATGCCGTTCCTGGTCGATTCGGTCGCCAACGCCATTGCGGCGCGGGGCCTCGTCATCCACCGCCTGCTGCACCCGGTGATCAAGGCCGAGCGCGACGCCAGGGGCAAGCTCGTCGCGATCGGCCGAGGCGAGCCGGAATCGGTCATCTACATCGAGCTCGACCGGGCCGACGCCAAGGCCCGCAACCAGCTTCGCGCCGAACTTCGCGCGGTCCTCGCCGATGTCCGCGCCGCGGTGGCCGACTGGCGCAAGATGCAGCAGCAGATGCGCGACGACGCGGCCACCGCCGACGGCGAGGGCGCTGCGTTACTCAACTGGTTTGCCGACGGCGCAATGACCCTGCTCGGTTACGAGGTCGAGCGCCCGGGCGAGAGCGGCGCCAAGGGCCTCGGCATCTTCCGTTTCCCCGGCGAGCCGACCGACGAGGGCGGCTGCGAGGAAGCGATCCGCTATTTCGAACGCGGCGGCCGGGTGCCGCTGATGGCCAAGGGCGACCGCAAGTCGTCGATCCACCGCCGCGTGCCGCTCGACCTGGTCGTCGTGCCGCTTCGCGAAGGCGAGAAGATCACCGGGGTCGGGGTCCACGTCGGCCTGTGGACCAGCGAGGCGCTTGGCGCCCCGGTCGACGAGGTGCCGGTGCTGCGCACGATCCTCGCCAAGCTCGACGAGCGCTTCGGCTATCACCCGTCCGGCCACAGCGGAAAGGCGCTGCGCCACGCGCTCAACGCGCTTCCGCACGACCTCATCCTCAACCTCGCCACCGATTGCGTCGAGCGGCTGGTGACGGCGGCAATGACGCTGGCCGACCGCCCGCAGCCGATGATTGTGCTGGTCCGCTCGATCCTCCAGGGTCATCTGTTCGCCTTCGTCTGGTTGCCGCGCGACGAGCTCACCACCGACCGCCGGTTGGCGATCGGGGCGATGATCGGCGAAGCGGCGGGCGGGCCGCTGAAGGCGTGGACGGTCGACCTCGGTGACGGCGACCTTGCCCTGCTGCGCTTCACCTACACCATCGACGCCGGCCAGAAATTGCCCGATTCGTCGGCGCTGACCGCGCGCCTCAACGCGATGGTCCGCGGCTATCTGCCGGCGGTTGAGGAGAGCCTGGCGGGCAAGATCGGATCGACCTCGGCGCGCCGCCTGGCGCTGACCTATGGCGAGGCGCTGCCCGAGCCCTATCGCGGCCGCTATCCGGCCGAGGACGCGGCCGAGGATCTGATGCGGCTGGAGGCGCTGTCGGGCCCCGACGAGCGCTCGATCCGCCTCTACCGCCTGCCGACCGACCCGGCCGAGCATCTGCGCCTCAAGCTATACACCCGCGGCGGGCTGGTGCCCTTGTCGGACGTTGTCCCGGTGCTCGAGAATTTCGGGTTCACGGTGATCAAGGAGACGCCGACCAAGCTCGACGGGGTCGCCGCCAACATCCACGAATTCCTGCTGTCGATGCGCGACAAGGCCGGGGTCGACGGGCTGTTCGAGCGCGCTCCGCTGATCGAGAGCGCGATCGGCTGCGTGATGCGCGGCGAGAGCGAGAACGACGATTTCAACAAGCTCATCATCCTCGCCGGCCTGACCCCCGGATCGGCGGTGTGGCTGCGCGCCTGGTTCCGCTATCTGCGCCAGACCGGCGTGTCCTATTCGATCGCCACGGTGGTCGATGCGCTCGGCCGTTCGCCCAAGGCGACGAGGGCGCTGGTGCAATCGTTCAGCGATGCTCACGACCCCGACCTCAAGGGCGACCGCGCAGCGGCGATGGCCAAGTCGGCGGCCGCCTTCACCGACGCGCTGCGCGACGTGCGCGGGATCGACGACGATCGAATCCTGCGCCTGCTGCGATCGGTGGTCGAGGCGACGCTGCGGACCAACGCCTTCGCCCCCCGCGACGGCGAGGCGCTGGCGTTCAAGATCGAATCGGCGCGGGTGCCGTCGCTTCCGGCGCCGCTGCCGTGGCGCGAAATCTGGGTCTATTCGCCGCGGCTCGAGGGCATCCATTTGCGCGGCGGGCCGGTGGCGCGCGGCGGGCTGCGCTGGTCCGACCGGCGCGACGACTTCCGCACCGAGATCCTCGGCCTGATGAAGGCCCAGCTGGTCAAGAATGCGGTGATCGTGCCGACCGGCGCCAAGGGCGGCTTTTACCCCAAGCATTTGCCCAATCCGGCGATCGACCGCGACGCCTGGCTGGCCGAGGGCACCGAGAGCTATCGGATCTTCATCCGCTCGCTGCTGTCGATCACCGACAATATCGTCGACGACAAGGTCGTTCACCCGCCGCGCGTGGTGCGCCACGACGGCGACGATCCCTATTTCGTGGTCGCCGCCGACAAAGGCACGGCGACCTTTTCCGACGTCGCCAATGCGCTCGCCATCGAGCGCGGCTTCTGGCTTGGCGACGCCTTCGCCTCGGGCGGGTCGAACGGCTATGACCACAAGGCGATGGGGATCACCGCCAAGGGCGCGTGGATTTCGGTCCAGCGCCACTTCCTGGAGATGGGCATCGACGTCCAGTCGGAGCCGGTGCGGGTCGCCGGCTGCGGCGACATGTCGGGCGACGTGTTTGGCAACGGCATGCTGCTGTCGCCGGCGATCAAGCTGATCGCCGCGTTCGACCATCGCCACATCTTCATCGATCCCGACCCCAATCCGGCGACCAGCTGGGCCGAGCGCAAGCGGATGTTCGACCTGCCGCGATCGAGCTGGGACGATTACGACCGCGCCGCGCTGTCCAAGGGCGCGATGATCGTCGCGCGCAGCGAGAAGGCAATCAAGCTGACCGCCGAGGCGGCCGCGGCGCTCGGCCTCGAACAGCGCGAGACCGACCCGGTGGCGCTGATCGCGGCGATCCTCAGGAGCCCGGTCGACCTGCTGTGGTTCGGCGGCATCGGCACCTACATCAAGGCGTCGGGCCAGACCCACGCCCAGGTCGGCGACCCGGCCAACGACGGCCTTCGGGTCGATGCCAGTGAGGTGCGCGCCAAGGCCATCGGCGAGGGCGCCAACCTCGCCATCACCCAGGCGGCGCGGATCGAATTCGCGCAGCTGGGCGGGCGCATCAACACCGACTTCATCGACAATTCGGCCGGCGTCGATTGCTCGGACAATGAGGTCAACATCAAGATCCCGCTCAACCGCGAGATGCGCGAGGGGCGGCTCGACGAGGCCAAGCGCAACAAGCTGCTGGCGGCGATGACCGACGAGGTCAGCGAGCTGGTGCTCGAGGACAACCGCCTGCAGAGCCTGGCGCTGTCGATCGCCGAGGCCGGCGGCGCGGCGGCGCTCCCCGAGCATGTCCGGGCCATCGAGCTGCTCGAGGCGAGCGGCCGGCTCGACCGGCGGGTCGAGGGGCTGGCGTCGAGCGACGTGCTGCTGCGGCGGTCGATCGACCAGCGCGGCCTCACCCGCCCCGAGCTGGCGGTGGTGCTGTCGATGGCCAAGATCTCGCTCCAGGATTCGATCGAGAAATTGAAGCTGGCCGACGACCCGCTAATGGAGCCGCAATTGCTGGCGGCCTTCCCGGCGCCGATGGTCAAGGCGCACGGCGACGCCATCCGCCGCCACCGGCTGCGGCACGAGATCGTCGCGACCAAGGTCGCCAACCGAATCGTCAACCGGCTCGGCCCGAGCATTCCGCTCAGCCTGACCGAGGAGGAAAGCGCGACGCTCGGCCAACTGGCGGTCGCGTTCCTCGCCGCCGAGCGCCTGCTCGGGCTCGGCAAATTGTGGGCCGCGATCGAGGACGCCGCAGTGCCCGAGGTGGTCCGGATCGAGCTGTTCCAATCGGCCGCGCGATCGGTCCGCAGCCATGTCTCCGACATCCTGCGCTCGACCGGGGCGGAAACCAGCGTCAGCGAACTGGTCGCGCAGCTCGAGCCGGCGGTGAAGGCGGTTTCGGCCGCGGCGACCAAGCTCATTCGCGCCGAGGTGCGCAACGAGAGCGAGGCGCGGCGCACGCGGCTGGCGGCGCTCGGGGTCGAGGACAAGATCGTCGACGGAATGGTACGGCTGTTCGAGCTCGACGGGGTGTTCGGGATCGCGGCCTTGTCGGCGCGGCGCTCGCTCGACCCGCTGGCGGTGACCCGTGCCTACACCCAATTAGGCGAGGCACTCGGGCTCGACTGGGCGCAGCAGCAGGTCAGCCGCTTCTCGCCCGCCGACCAGTGGGAGCGGCTGCTAGTCGCCGGGCTCGAGCGCGACTTCGAGCAATTGCGGCTTGAATTCCTGTCGCGTTCGCGGGACGGCGACCCGAGCGAGACCGCGACGCGCTGGATCGAGCGGCATTCGGCGCGCATCGCGGCGTTCCGCAAGCTGGTCGACAGCGCCCGCAACGCCGGCGCGGTGACGGCGCCGATGCTCGCCCAGCTGGCGGCTCAGGCGCGCAACCTCCTCGCGCGGTGAGCCGGGTCCACGTCCTCACGCCGGCGCCGGATTATCCGGAAGATTATCGCTGGGCCTATGATGTCGAGGCGGCGGCGCTCGAGGCGGGCGGGTTGGGGGTGGCGCCGGTGCCGTGGACTAGGGCGGGCGCGTTGGGCGCGGGCGATACGGTGCTGCCGCTGGTGGCGTGGGGCTATCATCTCGACGCGCCGCGGTGGCACGCGATGCTCGACCGGCTCGAGGCGAGCGGGGCGAACGTGATCAACTCGGTGCCGGTGCTGCGCTGGAACAGCGACAAGGCCTATCTCGCCGAGCTTGGCGCGGCGGGCGTGCCGACGATCGAATCGCGGGTAGTGGCGGTGCTGGGCGAGGACGACCTCGCCAAGGCGCGGCGCGCGTGGGGCGGCGACATCGTCGTCAAGCCGCCGGTCAGCGCGTCGGCGACCGGGACCTATCGGCTCGGGCCGGACGATCCGCTTCCAGGCGAGCTGGCGGGGCGAGCGGCGATCTTCCAGCCGTTCCTCGAGTCGGTCACCAGCGAGGGCGAATATTCGTTGCTGCTGTTCGACGGCGCATTGAGCCATGCGGTGGTCAAGCGGCCGAAGGACGGCGATTATCGGGTCCAGCCGCACCTCGGCGGGCGCGAGGGACGGTGCGACGCGCCCGAGAGCGCGGTCGAGATCGCGCATGCGGCGCTGGCGGTTGCGCCGGGCGATTGCGCTTATGCGCGGGTCGATTTGGTGCGCGGGCGCGACGGCGGGCTGAAGGTCATCGAGCTGGAGCTGATCGAGCCGTCGTTGTGGCTCCAGCATGCGCCCGACGGCGGGGCGTCATTCGCCGCCGCGATCCGCAGGCGAATTCAGCCATAGCCACTGGCGCAGCGCCGAAGTGAGGTTGGGCGCGGGGCGCGCCGCGATCCGCTCGGAATCGATGCTCGCCACCAGCGCGCTGAGCGGGACCTCGCGAGTCCGCGCCGCCGCTTCGAGCGCTGCCCAGAACATCGGCTCGAGGCTGATCGATGTCTCGTGACCGGAGATGGTCATCGAGCGCTTGGTGGGCGTGCCGTAGTCCGCCACGCTCAATACATGTGCTGGCCGCCGTTGATGCTGAGTGTCGAGCCGGTGATGAAGCCGGCTTCGTCGTCGACCAGGAACGCCACGCCGCGGGCAATTTCCTCGGCCTTGCCGAGGCGGCGGACGGGGATCTTGGCGACGATCTTGCCGAGCACGTCCTCGGGCACGGCGGCGACCATGTCGGTATCGATGTAGCCCGGCGCGATGGCGTTGACGGTGACGTTGGCGCGCGCGCCTTCCTGCGCCAGCGCCTTGGTGAAGCCGTGGATGCCGGACTTGGCGGCGGCATAATTGACCTGGCCGTACTGGCCGGCCTGGCCGTTGATCGAGCCGATGTTGACGATCCGTCCGAAGCCGCGCTCGCTCATTCCGTCGAACACCGCTTTGGCCATGTTGAAGCAGCCGCCGAGATTGGTGTCGATGACGTCCTGCCACTTGGCGCGGTCCATCCGCTTCATGGTCGTATCGCGGGTGATCCCGGCGTTGTTGACGAGCACGTCGACCGGGCCGAGCTCGGCCTCGACCTTGGCGACTCCGGCCATGCAGGCGTCGTAATCGGAAACGTCCCACTTGAAGGCGGGGATGCCGGTACGCTCGGTGAATTCGCGGGCGCGCTCGTCATTGCCGGCGTAGTTCGCCGCCACCTTCATGCCGTTGTTCTTGAGCGCGACGCTGATCGCCTCGCCGATGCCCCTCGTCCCGCCGGTAACGATTGCCACTCGCGCCATGAGATTCTCCCTGCTGTGACGCTACGGTTAGGCCGCCGGCCACCAACCGGCAAGTTCGCGGCGGATGAGGGCGTCGAGCATCTGCATCCCGTGTGGCCGGTCGTTGAGGCATTCGAGCCGCCCGAAATGGGTGCCGCCGGCGGCGAGGAAATCCTCGCGGCCGCGGATGCCCAGTTCCTCGATCGTCTCAAGGCAGTCGGCGGAGAAGCCGGGCGCGGCGATGCCGATCCTGGTCACGCCATCCTTTGGATAGGCCTTGAGCACCGCGTCGGTCGCGGGCTCTAGCCACTTCGCGCGCCCGAAGCGCGACTGGAAGGCGACATCGACCGGCAGCGCCATCCGCTCCGCGACCAGCCGGGCGGTCTTGCGGCAGTGGCAGTGGTAGGGATCGCCCAGCTCCAGCGTGCGCTGCGGCATGCCGTGGAAGCTGAGCAGCAACCGCTGGGGCGCGAAGTCGAGCGCCGCCAATTGCGCCTCGAGATCGGCAACCAGCGCGTCGATGTAGAGCGCGTCGTCGTGATAGGGCGGAAGCGTGCGCAGCGCCGGTTGCCAGCGCAGACCGGCGAGATGGGCGAAGGCGAAGTCGTTGGCGGTCGCTGTCGTCGCCGCGCAATATTGCGGGTAGAGCGGGGCCAGCAGGATGCGCGTCGCGCCGGCCGCGAACAACCGGTCGAGCGCGGCATCGATCGCCGGATTGCCGTAGCGCATCGCCCAGTCGACCAGCACGCTCTCGCCGAGCCGCTGCTGAAGCCCGGCGGCCTGCCGTGCGGTGATTGCGGCAAGCGGCGACCCCTCCTCGGTCCACACCTGGCGATAGGCGTGCGCGCTCTTCTTCGGGCGGGTGGTGAGGATGATCCCGCGCAGGATCGGCTGCCACAGCAGGGGCGGGATCTCGACCACCCGGCGGTCGGACAGGAACTGGCCGAGATAGCGGCGCACCGCGCCGGTCTCGGGCGAATCGGGCGTTCCGAGATTGACCAGCAGCACGCCGACACGCGGCGCGGAGATGGTCGGATGGTCGGCGGGCGGCTGCATCAGGCGGCCATGAGATCGAACGGCAGCGCACGCAAGCGGCGACCGGTGGCGGCGGCGAGCGCATTGGCGAGTGCCGGGGCGAGCACGGTGTGGGCAAGGCCGCTGACCCCGCCGGGCGGGCCGCGGCCGGGGATGAGGTCGACCCGGATTTCGGGAACCTTCAGCGCGGCTTGAAAGCCGGCAGAGCCAAGCCCGCGGGAGACCGGCATTCCGGCGACGACGCGCGGTGCGCGAACCGTCGCGAGCGACAGTGCATGGAGCAGGCCGCCCTCGATCTGCTGGCGCACCAGCCCCGGGTTCACCATCAGTCCGCAATCGACCGCCGCGTAGAGTTTCTCGACCGCGACGCGCTGGTCGCTGCCGATGCCTGCCACCGCGACCAGAGCGATATGCGAGCCGAATGCGCTGACGCAGGCGAGGCCCATCCGGCTGCCCGCGCCGCCGCCGTCCCAGCGCGCGGCATCGGTCGCCGCGACCAGGGTCCGCGCGAGCCGCGCATTGCCGCCGAGCATCCCCATCCGGAAGGCGAGCGGCTCGCGGCCCAGATTGCGCGCCATCTCGTCGACGAAACATTCGTTGGCGAAGGCCGTCAGCGCCGCGCTCCCGCCGCGCATATAGCCGCAGCGGAGTGGCACGTCGGCGGCGACCGAATCGACCCGCAGCGACGGGATGGCGTAGGGCGGGATGGCGCCTTCGAGATCGAGCGCGGCACGCTTGCCGCCGAGCCGTTCGAGCGCCGCTGCCAGGCCCGGCGCGGTGACGAAGCGCGCGCTCCATGCGGCGATGCCGCCCTGCGGCGAGGGCATGGCCGCCATCCTGGCCAGCAGCGGCGGCCGGGGCCGGTCATGGTTGTGCGAGGCATGCGCCGAGACGGTGAGCTGCACCGGCCGCTTGAGCCGCCTGGCGAGCGCAATGGCGATCGGGATGGCATCAGGCTCGACCGCCCGTCCGCCGCTGTCGCCGACCGGCATCGGGTAGAGAATGACCTGGTCGGCATCGACCGCGCCCGCCTTGGCCGCTGCGGCACGCGCCAGGTCGTAGGCCTGGACCGGCGCCCACACTTCCAGCCGTCCGCCGGAAAAGCGTGCCGTCGCAGTCAGCGGCTCGAGCCCGTCATGGGTCGCCGGCGCGATCCGGTAGGTTGCGCCGAGCGCCCGCGCACGGCCGACCGCGGCGTCGAAATCGCCGCGCTCGATCAGCCGCTCGGCATCGCCGTCGCGCATCGCCGCGTCGAGCGCGCGGTCGATCGCCGCCGAATCGGCATCGCCCGGTCCGGAGAAGCGCGGCGCTGCGGCCTTGAGCGCACGCTCCGCCGTCCAGCCGGTCTCGCCGATCGCCGCCAGCCAGCCGCTGTCCGCGACCAGTTCGCGCACTCCAGGCTGCGCCGTCGCGGCGGCGCGGTCGAAACCGGTCAGCTCGCCGCCGTCGGGCGCGAGGCGAGCGGCGGCGAACAGCAGGTCGGGCAGGCGGACATCGCCGGCAAAGCGAAACGCACCAGACGCCTTGGCGCGCCCGTCGAGCCGGGGCAGCGACTGGCCCACCAGTGGCGCATCGAGTTTTCCCGCCGGCCCATCCGCGCTCAGCCGCGCGGCATCCTCGGCCAGCTCGCCGAATGCGGCGCTGTTGCCCGAATGGCGGACGGCTCCATTGCCGACCCGGCACGCCGCGGGGTCGACACCCCAGCGTTCCGCCGCCACGCGCACCAGCAGGCCGCGGGCCGCTTCACCTGCCGCGCGCAGCGGCGCCTCGAACGCGCGCATGCTCGTGGAACCGGCGGTCAGCCGCGTACCGAACAGCGCATTGGCATAGTCGGGCGCGGCCGGCGCGGGCTCGACTGCCACGCGCTCCCAGTCCGCCCCAAGCGCACCCGCCGCAATTTGCGCCAGCGCGGTCCACGCCCCCTGCCCGGTCTCGGCCTGCGGCACGGCGACGGTCACCCGGCCGTCTGGCGCTATCTTGAGATAGGGGCCGAACAATTGCTCGCCGTCCTCGGCCGACAGCGGCGAGCCGCCCGTGCGCGGCCACAGCGCAAAGCCGACGACGAGCCCGACCCCGACTCCGCCGGCGACCAGCAGCGAACGGCGGTCGAGTGCGATCAACGGGCGAATCGTTCCTTGAGCTCGACCCGGTCGATCTTGCCGGTGCCGAGCCGCGGAAGCGGGGCATCGGCGAAATGGAAGGCGGCGGGGATCTTGAAGGCGGCGAGCCGGGTGGCGAGGAGGTCGCGCAGCGCCGCCTCGTCGATGTCGCTTCCGTCGCGGCGGTAGAGCACCGCCACCGGCACTTCGCCGAGCCGCTCGTCGGGCGCTCCGAACACGGCCGCTTCGGCGATCCCGTCGCAGGCGTAGATCGCGGCCTCGACCTCGGCCGCGCTGATGTTCTCGCCGCCGCGAATGATGATGTCCTTCTTGCGGTCGACGATGAACAGATAACCATCCTCGTCGACGAAGCCGATGTCGCCGGTCCGCAGATAATGGTCGGCGGTAAAGGCTGCTTCGGTCGCCGCCGCGTTGCGCCAATAGCCCTTGATGTTGGCGGCCGAGCGGATCGCCACCTCGCCGCGTTCGCCGGTCGGCAGGTGGCGGTCGCCCTCGCCGAGGATGGCGAGCTCGACATAGGGCGGCTGGGCGCGGCCGGTGGAGGCCGGCTTGGCGGCATAATTGCTCCAGAAGTTGGAGCAGCCGACGGCGTTGGTCTCGGTGAGGCCATAGCCGAGCGCGGGCTGGGCCGCCGGGAATTCCTGCTTCAAGCGCTCGACATGGGCGATCGGCCGCGGCGCCCCGCCGGCGGTGACGTCGGTCAGCGTCGTGAGGTCGTATTTCGCGCGGTCGGGGTGGTTCATCAGCTCGAGGCTCATCGTCGGGACGCCGACGAAATAGGTGATCCTCTCCTGCTCGATCAGCCGCAGCGCCTCGCCCGCGTCCCACTTGGGCATGATCACCATGCCGCGGCCGATGACGAAGCTGTTGAGCATCACCGGAACCTCGCCGGTGACGTGGAACAAAGGCACGCTGAGCAGGGTGCGCGGCGGATTGGCCGGCGGGCGCCCGGCCTTGGTGAGGACACCGAGCAGGACCATCAGCCCCGTCGCGTAAGCATAGACTCCGGTGGTGACCGCGCGGTGCGTCGACAGCGCGCCCTTTGCCTCGCCGGTCGAGCCGGAGGTGAACAGGATGGTGGCGTCGTCGTCCGGGGAAACCTCGGGCAGCTGGGCGGTGAGATCGGCGCCGTCGACGAGCGGGGCGATCGCCTGCTCGACCGGCTGCTCGATCGGCAACGTGACGACGTTCCAGTCGCCGGCCTCGGCGATGCGGCGGGCGCGCGGGGCGTCGGCAATGATCAGCGCGGGCTCGGTCAGCTCGAGCGCGTGGGCGAGCTCGGTGCGCTCCCACCAGCCGTTGATCAGGGTCGCCACCGCCCCGGCCTTGAGCGCCGCCATGTAGCTGACGATCCACGCCGGGCAGTTGCGCATGGCGATGCCGACGCGCTCGCCCTTGGCAATGCCGCGCGCGATCAGCGCATGGGCGAGCTGGTCCGACACCCGGTCGAGATCGGCGAAGGTCAGCCGCTCCTCGCCCGCGACCACCGCCTCGACCGCGCCGTTCAGCGCGCAGAAGGTCTTGAAGAACATCGGCAGGGTCGCCGGGAAATTGGCGACGATCGCGCGGCCGAGGGGGTCGCGCTCGATCACCAGCCTGCCGCCGGGACCGATCACCGCGGCCAGGGTTTCGTCGAACTGACGGTCGAGCTCGCTTGGCAACCCTGTTCTCCTTTGCCTTTGGCCGGGCCCACCTTATGAGGCGGTCGACCGAGGGGGAAGCCCATGCTTTTGGACGTAACGATGATCGCCGCCGCCGCTTCGGGCGCGATCGCCTTTCCCGATCTCGGGCTAGATCCGGTGATCGTCCAGCTGGGGCCGTTCGCGCTGCGCTGGTATTCGATGGCCTATGTCGTCGGCGTCATCCTCGGCTATTTCTATTTGCTCAAGCTGATCGCCCAGCCGGGCGCGCCGATGGCCCGGCGCCACGCCGACGACCTGGTGTTCTATGCCGCGCTGGGGATCATGATCGGCGGCCGGCTCGGCTCAGTGCTATTCTACAACCCGGGCTATTATGCCGAGAACCCGCTCGCCATCCTCAAGCTGTGGGAAGGCGGGATGAGCTTCCACGGCGGGGTAATCGGCACCTCGCTCGGGATCATCTACCTAGCCTGGCGGCAGAAACTGCAGTGGTTGCGGCTGCACGATTATGTCGCCTGCTGCGTTCCGTTCGGGCTGTTCCTGGGGCGCGTCGCCAATTTCATCAACCAGGAATTGTGGGGCGCCGAAACCGGCGTCCCGTGGGCGGTGCGGTTCGTCGAGAACACGCCGTTCGGAACCGCGCTCGGGCCGCCGCGCCATCCCAGCCAGCTGTACGAGGCGATCCTCGAGGGGCTGGTGCTCGGCCTGATCCTCGCCTGGATGTTCTGGCGCACCAACGCGCGCTACGAGCCGGGCAAGTTGGTCGGCGCCTTCCTCTTCTTCTACGGCATCTTCCGCTTCGGGGTGGAGTTCATCCGCGAGCCCGACGCACAGCTGGTCGAGTTCGCCGAGACGACCGGGCTGCACATGGGCCAGTGGCTGACCATCCCGATGATCGTCGGCGGGGCCTATCTGATGGCCACGGCCAAGTCGCGGCGCCAGCGGATCGAGCCGATCGCCGGAAGCACGAGCGTGGCGTGACTCCGCTCGAGACCGCGCTGGTCGAGCGGATCAAGGCCGAGGGGCCGCTCACCGTCGAGGCCTATATGGCGGCTTGCAACGAATTTTATTACGCGACCCGCGACCCGCTCGGCGAGGCCGGCGACTTCACCACCGCGCCAGAAATCAGCCAGATGTACGGCGAGGTGATCGGCGCGGCGCTGGCCGACTGCTGGGTCCGCGCGGGCAAGCCCGGCGGCGTGCGCTATGCCGAGCTCGGACCGGGTCGCGGCACGCTGGCGAGCGACGCGTTGCGCGTGCTGCGCGGGGTCGGCTGCAAGGTAGAGGCGGTCGAGCTGGTCGAGACCAGCCCGGTGCTGCGCACGCTGCAGCATGCGGCGGTGCCGGACGCGCGGTTCCACGACGACGTCGCCGGACTGGCGGAGGGCGGCGGACCGCTGCTGCTGGTGGCGTCGGAATTCTTCGACGCGCTGCCGGTGCGCCAGTTCGTCGATGGCATGGAGCGCCACGTCGAGTGGATCGGCGGGAATCTCGCGTTCGACCGCGACGGGCCGATCGTCGAGATGTCGCCGGCGCGCGAAGCCGCGATGGCTGAGCTGGCGCGGGTGCTGGCCGCGCGCGGCGGAGTCGCGCTGGTGATCGACTATGGTCACGATCTGCGCCGCGCGGTGGGCGACACGCTCCAAGCGATGGCCGCGCACAAGAAGACGCTGCCGCTCGCCACGCCGGGCGAGCAGGACCTCACCGCCCATGTCGACTTCGCGGCGCTCGGCGATGCGGCCCGGGCGGAGGGCGCGCAGGTCTCGCGGCTGATCGCGCAGGGCAGCTGGCTCGAGACGGTCGGGATCGCGGCACGGGCGATGGCGCTGGCCGCGCGCAACCCCGACCGCGCCGAAGCGATCGCCGCCGCCCGCCGCCGGCTGTGTGACGGCGAGGCGATGGGCACCCTGTTCCGGGTGATGGCGGTCGCCGCGCCCGGCTGGCCGCTCCCGGCGGGGCTCGAATGAGCGTCACCTATCGCGATGGGGTGCCCGGCGACGGAGCGGCGATCGGGACGCTGTTCCGCGAGAGTTTCGTCGCGACCTTCGGCCATCTCTACAAGCCCGAAGACCTTGCCGCCTTCATTGCCGGGGCGGGCGATGCCGCATGGGAAGAGGAGGTGCGCCACCCGCGCTTCCGATTCCGGCTGGCGGAGGACGACGAGACGCTGGCCGGATTCGCCAAGCTCGGCCCGGACGAACTGCCCGGGGCAGAGCCGGGCGGCGCGGAACTGTGGGCGCTGTACCTGCGCGAGGCGTGGCACGGCGCGGGCGTCGCGGCGGCGCTGATGGAATGGACGATCGACGCGGCGCGGAGCGGCGGTGCGCCGGCATTGCGGCTGACGGTGTTCATCGACAATCACCGCGCCCGCCGCTTCTACGAGCGCTACGGCTTTGTCGAGGTCGGCAAATATGCGTTCAAGGTCGGCAACCATGTCGATGACGACCGCATCCTGCGGCTGGCGCTGTGAGCGAAATCGAAATCATCCGCGCGCGGGCGCTGGGCGATGTGCCGCACGGCTTTTTCTGGCGGCGCGGCGGGGTTTCGCGCGGCGCAGTGGCGGGCCTGAACTGCGGACTTGGCAGCGGCGATGACCCCAAGCTGGTGCGCGAGAATCGTCGGCTCGCGGCCGAGGCGGTGCTGCCCGGCGCGCGGCTAGTCGGCGTGCACCAGGTCCACGGCAATGCCTGCGTCGTCGCGGGGGAATGGAGCGACGACGAGCGCCCGCACGCCGACGCGCTGGTCACCGAAAGGCCCGGCGTCTTGCTCGCCGTCGTCACCGCCGACTGCGCGCCGGTCCTGCTCGCCGACCCCAGCGCCGGCGTGGTCGCCGCGGTCCATGCCGGCTGGCGCGGGGCGGTCGCCGGGGTGACCGATTCAGCGATCGCCGCGATGCTCCGGCTCGGCGCGCGGATCGAGCGGATTTCCGCGGCCATCGGACCGGCCATCGCCCAGCGCAATTACGAGGTCGATCACGATTTCGCCGCTGGCCTCGGCGAAGGCGGCGAGCGCTTCCTCGCCGACGGCCCAGCCGGCAAGCCGCATTTCGACCTGGAGGCGTTCGTCGCCGCCCGGCTCGCCGCCGCCGGCGTGACCCGGGTCGAAGCGCTCGGGCTCGACACCTATGCCGACGTTGCGCGCTTCTATTCCTACCGCCGCGCGACCCACCGCGGCGAGCCAACCTACGGCCGGCAGATCTCGTTGATCGGACTGGCCGGCTAGGCGACCGGCGCGGCGCGTGGCTCCCAGCGCACGATCACGCCGCTGGCTCAATGCCCACGCCTTTGGCATGAGGGCGCGGGGGAGTTGCGCATGACGGCACGGATCGGACTGTGGGGCGGACTGATCGTCTTCCTGATGATGCTGCTTCTGCCCCCGCCCGCGGGCATGCCGCTCGCGGCCTGGCGGACCTGCGCGCTGGTCGTGCTGATGGCGAGCTGGTGGATGAGCCAGGCGCTGCCGCTCACCGCCACCGCGCTGCTGCCGTTCCTCGCCTTTCCGTTGTTCGGGATCATGAGCGCGAGCGAGACCGCTGCGGCCTATTATTCGCCGATCCTGTTCCTGGTGCTCGGAGGGGCGATGATCGCGCTGGCGATCGAGCGCGTCGGGCTTCACCGCCGGCTGGCGCTGGCGATCGTCCGGCGCGGCGGCCACACGCCGGGCGCGATGCTGTTCGCCTTTCTGATGGCGACCGCGCTCATCTCGATGATCGTCAGCAACACCGCGACGACGCTGATCATGATCCCGATCGCGGTGGCGCTGATCAAGGCCGCGGAGATCCCCGACAAGCACACCGACGGCTTTGCCGGTGCGCTGGCGATGGGCATCGCCTTCGCCGCCTCGATCGGCGGGCTGGGCACGCTGGTCGGCTCGCCGACCAATGCCATTGCGGCGGGGATCATCGAGAAGACCGTGGGCCTGAGGATCACCTTCCTCGACTGGGCGACGTTCGGCATTCCGCTGGTGCTGCTCGCCATCCCCTTGTGCTGGGCGATCCTGATGCGCGTCCAGCGCGTCCGACCCGACGACTTCGTGCCGGAGAAGGCGCTTGCCGCGATCGGCGAGGCGGGCCCGTGGAGCAGCGCCGAGAAACGCCTCGTGCCGCTGGTCGCGCTGGTCGTCGCGGCGTGGGTCGCGGTGCCGTTCGTGACCCCGCTGCTGCCCAAGGATTCGCTGACCGACGGCACAATCGCCATCGCCGCCGCGCTGGCGCTGTTCGTCATCCCCGACGGGAGTGGCCGCGCGCTGCTCAACTGGGACGAGGCCGACCGCGCGCCGTGGGGCGTGATCATGATGTTCGGCGGCGGCCTCGCGCTCGCCGCGGGAATGGGCGCGAGCGGGCTCGGCGACTGGCTCGGGGTCGCTCTCCAGCCGCTCCAGGCGGTGCATCCTTTGATCGTCGTGCTCGTGCTGGTCGCGCTCGTCGTGCTGATCACCGAATTCGCGTCCAACGTCGCGGCGGCGAGCGCGGTCATCCCGGTCGTCGCCGGGATCATTGCCGCGACCGGCGCTGACCCGATCCTGCTCGCTCTGCCCGCGGCGTGGGCGGCGAGCTGGGGCTTCATGCTGCCGAGCGGCACCGGCCCCAACGCCATCGCCTGGGCGACCGGCCACATCGCTCTGCCGCGGATGCTCAAGGCCGGCCTGATCCTCGACCTCGCCGGCATTCCGCTGATGGTCGCCACCGTCTGGCTTATCGCGCCGCTTGTCGGCTAAGGCGCGGGGGCCAACAGGAGTGCCCAAGTGAGCCACAGCCGCCGACCCAAGGACGTCGTCACCCATATCGGGCACCACAAGCTCGACCCAGCGACGATGATGATGGGCTACGGCTTCGATCCGGCGCTGAGCGAAGGCAGCCTCAAGGCGCCGATCTTCCTCACCTCGACCTTCGTGTTCGACACGGCCGCCGACGGCAAGCGCTTCTTCGAGGGCATCACCGGACGAAGTGACGGCAGCGGCCGCGCCGAGGGGCTGGTCTATTCGCGATTCAACGGGCCCAACCAGGAAATCCTCGAGGATCGGCTGGCGATCTGGGAGGATGCGGAGGCGGCCTTGTCCTTCTCCAGCGGCATGACCGCGATCACCACGCTCGTTCTCGCGCTAGCCAACCAGAACGACGTCATCGTCCATTCCGGCCCGCTCTACGCGGCGACCGAATCGGTGATCGACAAGATCATGGCGCGCTTCGGGGTGAGCTATGTCGACTTTCCCGCCGGGGCGTCGCGCGAGGAGCTCGACGCGGTGATGGACCGCGCCAAGGCGCAGGCCGCCGAGCGCGGCGGCAAGGTGGCGATGATCTACCTCGAAAGCCCGGCCAATCCGACCAACGCGCTCGTCGACGTCGAGGCGGTCCACGCCGCGCGCGCCGCGGCGTTTGGTGTGAAAAGCGATGGGGCCGAGCTGCCGCCGATCGCCATCGACAACACCTTCCTCGGGCCGCTGTGGGCCAAGCCGCTCAAGCAGGGCGCGGACATTTCGGTCTACAGCCTGACCAAATATGTCGGCGGGCACAGCGATCTCGTCGCCGGCGCGCTGGTCGGCAGCAAGGCAGTGCTCGACAAGGTGCGCCTGATCCGCAACCCGATGGGCGGCATTTGCGATCCCAATACCGCGTGGATGCTGATGCGCAGCCTCGAGACGCTCGAGCTTCGAATGACCCGCGCCGGGGAGAACGCCGAGAAGGTGTGCGCTTTCCTGCGCGACCATCCGAAGGTCGAGAGCGTCGGCTATCTCGGCTTCCTGCCCGAGGGTTCGGCCCAGCGCGACATCTACGAGCGGCATTGCAGCGGCGCCGGATCGACCTTTTCGCTCTATTTAAAGGGCGGCGAGCGCGAGGCCTTCGCCTTCCTCGACGCGCTCAAGATCGCCAAGCTGGCGGTCAGCCTCGGCGGCACCGAGACGCTCGCCAGCGCGCCCGCCGCCATGACCCATCTGTCGGTCCCGGAAGAGCGCCGCGCCGCGCTCGGCATCAGCGACAACCTGGTGCGCATCTCGATCGGGGTCGAAAAGGCCGAGGACCTGATCGCCGACTTCGCCAACGCGCTCGAGGCGGTGTGAGGGGTTTTGTCACCGGCCTTGCGGTCGCATCACTGACGCTCGGCGGTTGCGCCGCACGTCCGGCCGAACCCGCGGCGACGGCTGCCCCCGCCCAATTGATGCGCTGGCCGGACCTGCTTGACCGGCCGCAGCCAAAACCCACGGCGACGATCTCCTACGGCAGCGATCCGCTGCAGATTGCCGACCTGTGGTTGCCCGCCGGCCGCGGTCCGCATCCGACCGTGCTGATGGTCCACGGCGGCTGCTGGACGACCGAGATCGCCGACCGCCGGATCATGAACTGGATTTCCGAGGATTTGCGCAGCCGCGGGATCGCGGTGTGGAACATCGACTATCGCGGGGTCGACCGGCCCGGCGGCGGCTATCCCGGAACCTACCAGGACGTCGCCGCGGCGGCTGACGCCTTGCGCACCCACGCCCCGCGCCACCGGCTCGACCTCAAACGCCTGACCGCGGTTGGCCATTCGGCCGGCGGTCATCTTGCGCTGTGGCTAGCGGCGCGCCCGCGCCTGCCGCAGGCCAGCCCGCTCCGCTCGCCCGGGCCGCTTGCTATTCGAACCGTCGTCAGCCTCGGCGGCCTGCCCGACCTCGAGCAGGCGGCGCGCCCGCCGGGCAGCGGCTGCGGCACCGAGGTCGTCGCGAAAATTGCCGGCGGCCGCTGGGCCGAGACGTCGATACCCCGCCTCGCGCCGATCGGAGTTCGCCAGGTGCTGGTCAACGGCACCCAGGACCGGATCATCCCCAATGCCTTCGCCAGCGATTATGCCGCGGCGATGCGCGCCAGGGGAGAACGCGTGACGGTGCGGATGGTCGAGCGCAGCGGCCATGTCGAGTTGATCGCGCCCGACAGCGCGGCGTGGCAGGTCGCGGTCGGGGAAATCCGCCGGGCGCTCGGCCGCTAGCCCCAATCCTCCACCGCCCAGCCGCGCTCCGCGGCAAGGCGGAGCAGTCGGTCGTGCGGGTTCACCGCAACCGCCTCGTCTGCCCATTCGAACACCGGCGCGTCGCTCGCGTGGTCGGAGTAGAAGCGGACGTGGGCGCGGGTGACGCCCTCGGCCTCGAGCCAGCGCTCGACCATCCGAAGCTTGGCCGGCCCGTAGCAATTCTCGCCGTCGATCTTGGCGTGGACCCGCGCGTCGAGGCCGAGCACGCTGTTGGTGCCGATGCAATCGTCGAAGCCGAGCGCCTCGGCGATGGCGCGGGCGTAGAAGCGGTAGCTGGCGGTGGCCATCACCACCCGCCGCCCCTCGGCCTTGTCGCGGGCGATGGCCGCGCGGGCGCCAGGGCGGATGTTGCCGGCCAGGGTCCTGTCCGCAAAGCTTTCGACCAATGGTTCGAGCACCGCTGGCCGGGTCTCGCCGCCAAGCAGCAGGCGATGGTTGATCTCCTTCAAACGCCCGCGATCGATCAGCTTCAGGACGTACGCGAGCATCGTGCACACGACGACCGGCACGAACAGCAGCCGCCACGGCGCCCGCCGGACCGCGCAATGCAGCAGGAACGGGGTCCAGGTCGCGCGCCGGGTGACGGTGCGGTCCATGTCGTAGATCGCAAGATCGATCATCGCCGCGCCATTAGCCGCTCGGCCAGCGCGAGGTCGGCGGCCTTGTCGACGTCGATCGCGGCGCGCGGGTCGTTCATCCGCACCACCGTTGCGGTCATGCCGAACTTGCGCGCCACTGCCGCCAGCGTCTGGTCGAGCGTGCGCAGGCGGAGCAGCCCGAGCAGTCCCGGCCAGCCAAGCGCGAGCAGCAGCCGCCAGCCCTTCTTGCGGTCCTGCTCGATGCCGCGCCACAGCCGCACCGCCGCCAGCGCCTTCGGCGAGCCGAGCGCGAACAGATTGGCGCCGGTGTAGCGCCCGCCGCGAAAGCCGATCCAGGTGCGGCGGTTGTCGGGGAAGCGCGATCGGAACGCACTTCGGGTAACGACCGCAAGGGCCAGGTCCGCGCCCTCGGCCTGGCTTGCGAACTGATCGACCATCGCGGTCGTCAGCAGCGCATGGTCGGCGGTGGTCACCAGCATCGGCCATTGCACGTCGCCGCCCTCGCCGAGCGCCAGCAAGGTCTCGGCGATCGTGCCCTTCGACGGCAGCAGCGCCCACTTCGGATTGGCCTCGAGCACCGGCGCGATCCGTTCGGGCCGCTGGGTCAGCACCAGCACCTGCTCGATGCGCCGCGATCCGGTCAGCGCGGCCAGCGGGTGGACGATCATTGGCGCGCCGCCGATCGCGATCAGCGCCTTGGCCGCCACCCCCTGCGACTTGGCGAAGGGGTCGCCGCCCGGCCGCTCGCCGGCCAGCAGCAATGCGGTGAATTTGCGGCCGCTCAAGCCAGCCAGCTGGCGAGCTTGGCGCCGCGGTCGGCGCGGGCATTGGCCTGGGCGAGGCGAACGGCATGGAAGATCAGGCTGACCACCGTCCACAGCGCGACCAGCTCGAGCCCCATGTCGGGCCGGGCGAAGACCAGGCTGCCAAGCAGGATGACCATGTTCGGATTGCGCCGCGCGGTGATCAGCCGGAACTGGCTGTCGATCCGCTGCCAGACGTGGATGTGCATGCCGTAGCGGCGCATGAACACGCCCTCGATCACGCGCTGGGCGACGTAGCCGCCGACGATCGCCCCGACGATGAGATATTCATAGACCGTCTCGAACGGGTCGTTGTGATAGTTCAAGCCCTCGGCCCACGCCCACCACCAGAACGGCGGGTGGACGAGGTCGATGCCGTGATCGAAGATATTGCCCCACCAGCTCGACTGGCCGGTGCAGCGCGCCAGCTTTCCGTCGACCGTGTCGAGTACCATGAAGCCGAAGCCGGTCGCCATCCCCCACCAATATTCGCCGGCCATGAACAGGAAGAAGGTGGCGACGCAGAGCAGCGCCCCAACGAGGGTGATCTGGTTCGGCGTCAGTCCGGCACGCGCCGCCCAGCGGGTGAGGTGGAACGCGGCCCCGCGCCACAAATAGAGCGTCAGCGCGTCGGTGACGCCCTTGTAGCTGGCGTCATAGGCGGCTTTCTCGACGCTGCGCGCATTGCTCGCGGTCTGCGGCATGACGAACGGCCGGTCGCGCTTCCTGAGCTCGTGATAGTTCAGCTCGGCGGTCTCGGCGTCGAGCCGCTCATAGCCGCCCCAGTCCATCCCCGACCCAGCGCGCAGCGCCTCCGCCACCGCGCCGACATCCTGATGACCCGCGACATGCGCGAGCACCGCGCGGTCGCCGAGCGTCAGCACCGTGCCCGGCCGCGCCGCGACCGCCTTGAGCCATGCCGGGTCCCACGCGAAATCGAGGTCGGCGAGCACCGCGGGCTGCCCGGCGCGGGCGTGGTCGACACACTCCAGCCCGGCCTTGGCGGCAAGCCGGCAGGCGCGGGTGCGCGCGTCGAGGGCGAACACCACCGCCGGATTGTCGCCAACCGGGACGAACACGGGCGAGGCAGTCGAGGCAGTTTGCGCAGTCATCGGACCGGGCGACCTATAGCCGCCAAAGTTCGGCAGGAAAGAGGCGTAACATGGGTTAAGCCCTACTTGCCCTCGCCACGATTTCGCGCAAGGGTCGCGCCATTATGGCGGTTGGGGCGACCATCGACGGGGACACCGGCGACAGCGAATGCTATCGCTGCAGCGGTGCGCTGACCATCCTGCGCGCGGCCACGACCGAGCGCGAGATCGACGCCATGCCCGACGGCATGACCATCGATCTGAGCGACGTCGAGCGGATGGACACCGTCGGCGCCTGGCTGATCTACCGCGCCAAGCGCGACCGGGGCGCAAACATCGTCGGCGCCAGCGACAAGATCTCCGGCCTGCTCGAGCAGGTCGCCGAGGCCGACCAGCCGGTCAAGGTCAAGCCCGACAAGCGCGGCGGCGTGACCGGCGTGGTCGAGGAAGTCGGCGCCGCGGTCGCCGACACCGGCCACACCCTGCTCGGCCTGATCGGCTTCCTCGGCGCGACCCTGATCGGCTTCTACAATGTGCTCAAGCGCCCGGCCAAGCGCTTCCGCCTCAACGCGGTGGTCGAACGCTTCGACCTCGTCGGCGTGCGCGCACTCGGGATCATCGGCCTGATGAGCTTCCTCATCGGCATCGTCATCGGCCAGCAGGGCGCGGTGCAATTGGAGGCGTTCGGCGCCGAGGTTTACACCATCAATCTCATCGGCCGGATCACCACCCGCGAATTGGGCACGCTGATGACCGCGATCATGGTCGCGGGCCGATCGGGCAGCGCGTTCGCCGCCCAATTGGGCACGATGAAGCTGACCGAGGAAATCGACGCCATGCGCACCATCGGCGTGTCGCCGGTCGAGGCGCTGGTCGTGCCGCGCATGATGGCGGCGATCATCATGATGCCTTTGCTGTCGTTCTACGCGATGATCATGGCGATCCTCGGCGGCGGCATCTTCACCTGGGTCGCGCTCGACATCCCGCCGCTGACCTTCGTCCAGCGGCTGCGCGAAGTGGTTCCGCTGACCGACCTGTGGGTCGGCCTGATCAAGGCGCCGGTGTTCGGCTTTATCATTGCGCTGGTCGGCTGCTTCCAGGGCATGCAGGTCGAGGGCGACGCCGAACAGGTCGGCCGCCGCACCACCGCCGCGGTCGTCCAGGCGATCTTCATCGTCATCGTGCTCGACGCAGTGTTTGCGGTGTTCTTCAGCGGAATCGGCTGGATATGAGCCAGGCGGCGATCAGCCCGACGCTGCCCGAGGGCGAGGAAGCGGTCATCTCGATCCGCGGCCTGAGGAACGCGTTCGGCGAGCAGGTCATCCACAACGAGCTCGATTTCGACGTCAAGCGCGGGGAGATCATCGGCGTGGTCGGCGGGTCGGGCACCGGCAAATCGGTGCTGATGCGCTCGATCATCGGGCTCCAGACCCCCGCCCAGGGCGACATCGAGGTGTTCGGCGAGAACATGGTCGGGCGCGACGAGACCGAGGCCAAGAACATCCGCCGCCGCTGGGGCGTGCTGTTCCAGGCCGGCGCCTTGTTCTCGACCCTCACCGTCGCCGAGAATGTGGAAGTGCCGCTGCGCGAATATTTCCACATGACCGAACAGCTGATGGATGAGATCGCCAGCTACAAGATCGCGATGGCTGGCCTGCCCGCCAACGCCGGCCCGAAGTTTCCGTCGGAGCTGTCGGGCGGAATGATCAAGCGTGCCGGCCTCGCCCGCGCGCTCGCGCTCGACCCCGAACTCCTCTTCCTCGACGAGCCGACCGCCGGCCTCGACCCGATCGCGGCGCAGAATTTCGACGAGCTGATCCTGTCGCTGCGCAGCAAGCTCGACCTCACCGTATTCCTGATCACCCACGATCTCGACACGCTCTACGCGATCTGCGACCGGGTCGCGGTGCTGGCCGACAAGAAGGTCATCGCCGCCGCGCCGATTGAACAATTGCTCAAGTTGGACCATCCTTGGATTCAAGAATATTTTAACGGACCGCGCGGACGTGCGGCGGCGGCGGCGTAAGGGGGAATAGAAGAGTGGAGACTCGGTCGAACCATGTGCTGGTCGGCAGCGTCGTGCTCGCGCTGCTCGTCGGGCTGCTGCTGTTCATCGTCTGGCTGGCCGGCCTGTCAAACACCCGCAAGCAATGTTTCGACGTCTATTTCCAGCAGGGCGTCGGCGGCCTCAACAAGGGCAGCCAGGTGACCTTCTCGGGCGTTCCGGTGGGTCAGATCACGCAGATTTCGCTGCTCCCCGACCGCCCCGAATTCGTCTGGGTGCGGATCGAGGTCAACTCGGACACGCCGGTGCTCCAGGGCACGTCGGCGCAGATCAAGACCGTTGGCTTCACTGCTCCGCCCGAAATCCAGCTCGACGGAGCGGTGCGCGGCGCGCCGCCGTTGAAGCAGGTCGGACCGCAGGGCTGCCCGGTCATCCCGGCGACCTCGAGCGGGCTCGGCGCTTTGCTCGCCAGCGCGCCCGAACTGCTCGACCGGATCCAGCGGCTGACCGAGCGGCTGACCGAATTGCTCAGCGACAAGAACCAGAATGCGATTTCCGACATCCTCGAGAATGTCGAGACCACCACCCGGGTCCTCGCCGAGCGGGCGCCCGACCTCGCCGACGCGATCGGCGACGCCCGAATCGCGGCGCGCAATGCCGGGATCGCCGCGCAGCGGGTCGGCGCGCTCGCCGACAGTACCAACCGGCTGGTCAACGAGCAGGGCCGTCCGGCCGCCGAGGACCTGCGCAAGGCGATCGCCGGGGTCGAGCGCGCGACGACCAATCTCGACGCGATGATCTCCGACGCCCGGCCGGGAATCCAGAACTTCAGCAAGACCACGGTACCCGAGGCCAACCGCCTGGTGAAGGATCTGCGCGAACTGTCGCAATCGCTGACCGACTTCTCCGACCGGCTCAACGAGAAGGGCGTCGGCGGCGCGCTCGGCGAGCCCAAACTGCCCGATTACAAGCCGAAGGACGGCCGATGAGACAAGTGATGCGTGCCGCCGCGGCGGCGTTGATGGTGGCTGCCCTCTCCGGCTGCGCGCTGATGGGCGGCAAGGCGCCCAAGAATTTGATCACGCTAAGCGCCACCGCGCCAAGCCCCGGCCCGATCGCGCGCTCCGGCAATGCGGCGGAGACGGTGACCGTCGAGGACCCGATCGTCGCCAAGGAAATCCGCACTACCCGCGTCGCGGCCCAGACCGGCTCGACCGTCATCGCCTACATCAAGGATCTGACGCTGGTCGACACCCCCGACAAGCTGATGAAGAATCTGATCGCCGAGACGATCCTGCGGACCACCAACCGTGTCGTGCTCGATCCCAAGCAGTCGAGCCTCGATCCCGGCCTGCTGGTTAGCGGCCGGCTGACCGACTTCGGCTATGAGGGCGGCCAGGGGACGGTGCTGGTGCGCTACGATGCGGCGCTGTCGACCGCCGGCGGAACCCGGGTCGAAACCCGCCGCTTCGAAGCCCGCGCCCCGGCCAACGGCACCGCCGCAACCGTCGGCCCGGCCCTCAACCAGGCCGCCAACGAGGTCGCGGGCCAGGTCGCGCAATGGGTCGGCAACGGGCGGTAACCGCTACCTTTCGTCATTGCGAGCCTCCGCAGGAGGCGCGGCAATCCAGCCTTGTTTCCATCCCCCAGCCGCCGCGCTGGATTGCGTCGCTGCGTTCGCTTTGACGAGAATCGCCGCTTGAGAGTAAGGTGACCTAATGCGCCTCCCTGCTTGGTTCCGATGGCTGATGGCGCTCTGGCTGTTCATCGGCCTGCCCGTGTTTCTCCTCGGGGCCATGTGGACAGGGGAGTTTGACTTAACTCCTGATCCTCCTCCGTATTTTAAGTTTCCCTACCAAGACCGGTCGTTCGCAGCGAACGCAAGTTGGGTGGTCACGTTTGGAGTTGTTTACCCGCCCCTTTTCGTTCTTCCGGCGCTAGGCATTTGGTATCTTTTAAAGCCGCCCGGTCGGCGTGACGGCTAGGGCAGCGTTAGACGAGTTGCGGCGGTGTTGCCGCCCTGGCTACTGTTGGCAAGATTGTCTCTGCCCAAGGAAGCGACCGGATGGGATTTCAGCCTTTCGGCTATCGTTTCGAAGTCACCACAAACCTGAACCCCACCAACGCGAAAAAGGCGATTCAGGCTACAAAGACGGACATATTCGACCCGAAGAACGGTGCGCGCGGCTGGGTCGCGGGGCCGTTCATCTGTCTCTGGTTCAGCCCCTTCGATCAATATGGCCCCATGTTGTTTGGCCTCATTTCGCCCCACAACTTTGGGGCGCGGGTGCACGGTCGGGCGGGCTCGGATCTCAACGGCGTCTTGATGTTCACGTTGCTGATACCGCTGATGGCATGGCTCGCCTTCGTGTCGATTTCCGAGGGGGAGGCCTCGATTGAGCAGCTGTTATGGATCGGCGCTATCGTTCTCGTTGGAGGCCCGCTTTTTTATTGGTCAGCGCATAGGGAGCGAAAAGACGCGGAGCCTTTGGTCCGCTTTTTACGCAAGACGCTGTCCCCAGCGCCTGCGCTCTCAAGATCGGCAATTTCCGCAAGTGATGAAAGCGGAAAGGTGCGCTTGCTTATCAACGGGGACCGCGTCGAAGGAGGATTGTCTTCTGACGCAATCGAAGATGCGTTGATGCGGGTGGGCAACGGAGATTTTCTGATCATCGAGACGACTCCCCAGGAGTATATTCAAACCTTATCCCGACAAGGCGCATACATATTGGAAGCGCGCAAAGGCGGCCCCGCGCAGCATTACCGAGCTACGCGAGTTGAAGACCCCACTGTTCTGACTGGGAATGCGGACGATCATTTCACCTTCGAAGAGGTCCAGGAAGCGCTGACGGCGTACGTCTCTGGATTGGACATGCCAGGCTTCATCCGGTGGCAGTTGATGGACCTGAAGGCGTAATATCCGGCTTCGAGTCAAAGCCAACACTGGCTGCGCGTGACCGTGCTAGGCCTGTGGCTTAGTCAGCCCAGCGACTTCGATGCCTGTTCGAACACGTCCTTGCTGAGGCCCGGCGTTCCGACGATTCGCTCCAGCTCGGCGCGCATCAGCGCGGAGCGGCCCTCTTCCAGCCGCCGCCACTTGCCGAGCGGCGGGACGAGGCGGGCGGCGACTTGCGGGTTGATCGCGTCGGCTTCGACGATGAAGTCGGCCAGCATCCGGTAGCCGCGCCCGTCGGACGCATGGAACTGCCAGTGGTTCGACGCCAGCCCGCCGGCCAGTGAGCGCAGGCGGTTGGGGTTATTCAGCGTGAAATCGGGATGGGTGCGGAGCTCGGCGACGGTGTCGAGCACACCCGCGCGCGGCGCCGACGCCTGGAGCGCGAACCATTTGTCGACGACCAGCGGATCCTCGCGATAGTGCGCGTAGAAGTCGTCGAACGCCGCGGTCCGCTCCGGCGCGTCGAGCCCGGCCAACACCATCAGCGCACCCTGGCGGTCGGTCATATTGTCGGCCGCGTCATATTGCGCCCGGGCCAATGCGGCCCCGCGCGCCGGATCGCCCGCCGCGAACAGCGCGAGTGCCACCGTGCGCAGCCGCCGCACGCCCTTGGCCGCGACCGACAAATCGTCGCCCGCCGCGCGCGCCGCCTGAGCTTCGGCCAGCGGCCCTGCCAGCGCCGTTCCGACCGCCCGCCGCAGCCCCTCGCGGCGCTGGTGGATCAGTTCCGGGTCGGCACGCTCGAACCGCTCGGCGATCAGCGCTTCGGACGGCAGGGTCAGCGCCTCGCCCTTAAACGCCGCGTCGAGCGCGTTCGACGTCAGCGTCGCCCCGAACGCCGCCACCAACGCGTCGGGCGCGCCGCCCTCGACCAGCACGCGATAGGCCAGCTCCTGGATCGCCTCGTAGCGCGCGAACGGATCGTCGTCGCTGGTCGCCAGCGCCTCGAGCTCGCCCGCCGCACGCTCCACGTGCATAACGACCGGCGCCGAAAAGCCGCGGTTGATCGACAGCATCGCGCCATCGGGCACGTCGTCGAACCGCACGCTCTGCTCGGCCCGGTCGAGCACGACCAGCCGCTCCTCGCCTAGCTCGCCCGCGGCGCCGATCAGGCGGGTGCGCAAGGGGATCACCATCGGCGCCTTGTCCGGCTGGCCGGGGGTGGGCGGAACGCTCTGCGCGAGATGCAACGTGTCGCACTCTAGCCGGGCGCTGACGCGCGGCGTGCCGGCCTGCGAATACCACAGCTTGAAGTGGCTCAGGTCAACGCCGCTAGCGTCCTCCAACGCCGCGACGAAGTCGTCACAGGTCGCGGCTTCGCCGTCGTGGCGCTCGAAATAGAGGTCGGTGCCGCGCCGGAACGCGGCGTCGCCGAGCAGGGTGCGCATCATGCGGATCAGCTCGGCGCCCTTGTTGTAAATCGTCGCGGTGTAGAAATTGGCGATCTCGAGGTAGGAATCGGGCCGCACCGCATGCGCCAGCGGGCCATTGTCCTCGGGGAACTGGATGGCGCGTAGCAGCCGCACGTCCTCGATCCGCTTGACCGCGGCCGAGCCGATGTCGGCCGAAAAGCTCTGGTCGCGAAAGACCGTGAAGCCCTCCTTCAACGACAGCTGGAACCAGTCGCGGCAGGTGACCCGGTTGCCTGACCAATTGTGGAAATATTCGTGCGCCACGACCCCCGCCACCGAGTCGAAATCGCTGTCGGTCGCGGTGTCGGTGTCGGCCAGCACGTAGCGCGAATTGAAGATGTTGAGGCCCTTGTTCTCCATCGCCCCGAAGTTGAAATCGTCGACCGCGACGATGTTGAAGCGGTCGAGGTCATATTCGCGGCCATAGGCCTTTTCATCCCACGCCATCGCCTGCTTGAGGCTGGCCATCGCGTGGCGGGTCTTGGGCAGATCGTCCTCGCGCACCCAGATCCCGAGCTCGACCTCGCGTCCGCTCATCGTCGTGAAGGAATCGCGCAAAACCGCCAGATTTCCGGCGACCAGCGCGAACAGATAGGACGGCTTGGGGAACGGGTCGTGCCACTCAGCCCAGTGCCGCCCGTCCTCGAGCTCGCCCGCCGCAACCGGATTGCCGTTGGCCAGCAGCACCGGGTAGCGCGCCTTGTCGGCCGTCATCCGCACCCGATAGACGCTCAGTACGTCGGGTCGGTCGGGGTGGAAGGTGATCCGCCGGAAGCCCTCCGCCTCGCACTGGGTGCATAGGATTCCACCCGATTCGTAGAGGCCCATCAAGGCGCTGTTCGAAACCGGTGCGATGTCCACTTCGGTCCCGACTTCGGCCGCATCGCCCGCCACCGCGACGACCAACGTCTCGCCGTCCATCGCCCACTCGACCGCGCGCCCGCCGACCGACACCGCGAGCGGCCGAAGCTCCTCGCCGGCCAGCCGCAGCGGCCGGTCGTGATCGCCGTTGCGCTCGACCGTCAGCCGCGAGCGCACCCGGGTCGCTGCGGGATCGAGCTCGAACTCGAGCGCTACTTCGCGCACCCACCAGTCGGGCGGGCGATAATCCTCGCGGCGGATGGTGACATGTTCGGGGGAGGGCGGGGCTTCGGGGTTGGTGCGGGCGTCCATCGTTTCGAGCTAGGGACGCTTCGGCCGCCGCGCAACTAGCCCGCGTCGGGGTTGGCGACGTCGAGCGGCTTGGCCCGGGTCCACAGCGCCAGCACCATCCCGCCGATCGCCAGCGCCGCCCCGGCCGCGGCCAGCGTGGTCCACCTGAAGCCCTCGAACGCGGTCGACAGCGCCATGGCGATGATCGGCACGATCGCGCTCGAATAGGCCGCCTTGCCCGGACCGATCCTGCGCACCACCGGATAATAGAGCGAGAAGCACAATACGGATGCCGCCAGTGCCAACCAGGCGAGGCCCAGCCAATAGGCCGGGCGCGGGTCGATCACCGGCGGGCCGGCCAGTGCAAACGCGATCACGACGTCGCACAGCGCGCCGATCAGCATCGCCCAGGCGAGCAGCGCGAACAGCGGCAACTTTTGCACCGGCCCGCGCGCCTGATAGACGTTCGACAGCGACGCACCGAGCAGGCCGACGATGGTCCAGGCAATGCCGATCGCCAGCGTTCGCCCGTCGACCGTCGGATTGGAGCGTAGCTCGTGAATGAACAGCAGCCCGATCCCGGCCGCGGCGATCGCGCTCGCGCCGAGGAAGCGGCCGGTCGGGCGGTGACCGAGCATCCACCAGGCGAGAAGCGCATTGGGCAACATCAGCAGCGCGAACACCGTCGCCACCAGCCCCGAAGTCACATAATGTTCGGCCATGTAGACCGCGTTGAAATTGATCGTGAATTGAGAAATCCCGACCACCGCCGCGGCGACCAGCATCGGCCGTGTCGGGCGCAGGTCGTCGCCCTTCCACCGCGCGACGGCGAACATCGCCGCGGCTGCAAGGATGAAACGATAGGCCACCGACCATTGCGCCGGCACGCCGTCCCCGCCCGGCCCGAGCTGGTCGCGGATGACGATCCAGGTCGAGCCCCAAATCAGGGTGAAAATGATGAACGGGACGATGACCGCGCGGGTCGCGCCGGTGGTCGTCACAACGTGCGGATCGCTTGGGCGAGCCGCTCCACCGCTGCCATGTCCTGGTCCCAGCTGGTCACCAGCCGGACTTCGCCGGGCGCCCAATCGTAGAAATCGAAGCCCTGCGCGCGCAGCGCCGCCGCCTCGTCGGGTGACATGCGCACGAACAGCTCGTTGGCCTCGACGGCGTGGACCAGCCGATCCGGACCGCACGCTTCGGCCAGAGCGGTTGCGGCGGCGTTGGCGGCCCGCGCATTGGCAAGCCAGCGGTCGTCTTCGATCAGCGCGAGGATCTGCGCCGCCGCATAGCGCCCCTTGCTCATCAGGTGGCCGGAGCGCTTGCGCAGCCGCCGCGCCCGCTCGGCATGGCCGGGCGTGAAGAACAGAAGCGCCTCGGCATTCATCCCGCCGTTCTTGACGAAGCCGAAGCTGAGCGCATCGGCCCCCGCCCGCCACGTCAGGTCGGCCGGGCTGGCGCCGGTCGCGGCGACGGCATTGGCGAAGCGAGCGCCGTCGATATGAAAGCCGAGGCCGAGCGTACGGCACGCCTCGCCGAGCGCGGCGGTCTCGTCTGGTGAATAAGTGAGCCCGTATTCGCTGGCGTTGGTGATCGACAGCGCGGCCGGCTGCACCTGATGCACGTCCTTGCGGACCCGGGCGCACGCCTCGCGCACCGTCTCCGGCGAGACCTTGGCGCCGACGCCGTCGAGCAGCGTCAGCTTCGCGCCCCCGGTGTAAAAGCCTGGCGCGCCCGCCTCGTCATTCTCGATATGCGCGTCGCGGTGGGTGAGGATCGCGCCCTCGGGCGGGCACAACATGGCGAGCGCGATGCAATTGGCGGCCGTTCCGGTAGTCACCCACAACGCCTCGATGCGGGTCTCGAACAGCTCCGAGAAGGCGTCGTCGAGCCGCCCGCTCCAGGCATCGCCGTCATAGGCGGTGTCGAGCACATTGGCCTCGGCAAGCGCTTCGAGCACGGCCGGATGGCAGGCAGCGGCATTGTCGGAGAAGAAGCGCATCGGGCGCGGAATGGCGGTGCGCGGAGCCGGCGTCAATGAGCGGCCCCGAGCCTTGCTTCGCTCCCGATTTCCGTGCTCGGACATCCCCCGGATGCCCTGCGGGCGAAAATGGTGCTGCCGGTGAGGATTGAACTCACGACCTCAGCCTTACCAAGGATGCGCTCTACCACTGAGCTACGGCAGCATGTCCGGGAGACGGCGGGCCTATGGCCTTGCGCCGCCGTGCCTGTCAACCGATAGATCGGAAATGCCGACCCGCGACTCCGACCGCGACCAGCGCCTGGCCGCCGCCCTGCGCGAGAACCTCAGGCGGCGGAAGGCGGCAGGGCGGGAAAAAGAACCCGCCGATCCTCCCACGAACGCTCGTCCTGAGCGGAGCGAGCCATAGGCGAGCGCGGTCGAAGGGCGACCTTCATCGGATCTTCGATCCTTGGCTCAGGACGGGCGGGCTAATTTAAGCACCGAGCGGCGCGCACTCCCGATCGAGCCACGCGCGATCTTCGCCCTCGAGCTGCGGGCCGAGAATGCGCAGTACGTCGGCATGATAGGCGTCGAGCCAGGTCCGCTCGCGTTGCGACAGCATCTCGGCGACGATCAGCCGCCGGTCGATCGGCGCGAAGGTCAGCGTCTCGAAGCCAAGCATTTCCTTCTCGGCGCCCACCACGTGACATTCAACCACCAGCACCAGATTCTCGATCCGAATGCCGTATTCGCCCGCCTTGTAATAGCCCGGCTCGTTGCTGAGGATCATGCCCGCCTGAAGCGGCTCGTCGCCGCCCGATTGGCTCGACCCGACCGGCGAGATGCGCTGCGGCCCTTCATGCACCGACAGAAACGCCCCGACTCCGTGGCCGGTGCCGTGGGCATAGTCGCAGCCCGCGTCCCACAGCGGGCGGCGGGCGAAGCTGTCGAGCTGGCTTCCCCGCGTGCCCTTGGGAAATAGAGCGGTGGCGATGGCGATGTGGCCCTGCAGCACGCGGGTGAAGCGGTCGCGCATTTCCGCAGTCGGCTCGCCGATCGGCACCGTACGGGTGATGTCGGTCGTCCCGTCCTGATATTGGCCACCGGAGTCGACCAGATAGAGGGTTCCGGGCGCGAACTTCAGGTTCGATTCGGCCGTGCCCTTGTAATGCGGCAGTGCGCCGTTGGGCCCGAACGCCGAGATGGTGTCGAAGCTCAGGTCGCGCAGGTCGCCGTGCTCGCGGCGCAATTGCTCGAGCTTGTCCGCCGCGATCATCTCGTCGAGCGCGTTGTTCGGCGCTTCATCGTCGACCCATTTGAGGAACCGCGCGACCGCGGCACCGTCGCGGGCCTGGGCTGCCTTGTGTCCTGCCACTTCGGCGTCGTTCTTGATCGCGCGGGGCAGCACGGTCGGATCGCGGCGCTTGAGAATGCGCGCCCCGCCCTCCTCGAGCGCCTGGCCGATCGCCGCCACCGAGCGCTCGGGATCGACCACCACCGTCTTGCCTTCGAGCGTGCGCAGATAGTCCTCGAACGCATGGCGATCGTGCAGCCGGACGCCGTTACCGAGGTGAGCGCGAACGTCGTCGCCGACCTTCTCGCCGGCCACGAAGAGGTCCGCCGTCCCGTCCTTGTGCGCCACCGCGAAGGCCAGCGCCACCGGCGTGTGGCTGACGTCGGCGCCGCGTACGTTCAGCGTCCAGGCGATCGAATCGAGCGCTGCCAGAACCGCCGCGTCGGCCCCTTCCCGCTCAAGCCAATCGGCGATGTCGTGGCGCTTGGCGGCGCTCGACTTGCCGGCCAGATCATCGGGCTGGACGATGAGGCGCGCCCGCGACGGCTCAGGGCGATCGGACCACACCTTGTCGATCGGATTGGTGCCGACCGCGACGAGCTCGGCGCCCTTGGCCGCCAGCTGCTCGGTCGCGACCCGCACCCATTCGGCGGTGTGGAGCCACGGGTCGTAGCCGATCCGGGCACCCTGCGGTGCGTTCTCGCCCAGCCATTGCGCAACGCTCGTCTCGGGCACCGACTGGTAGCTCCATTCGCGTTCGCTGACCTGCTGGCGAACCTGGATGGTGTAGCGTCCGTCGGTGAAGATCGCCGCTTCTTGCGGAAGCACCGCGGCGCTGCCTGCCGAACCCTTGAAGCCGGTCAGCCATTCCAACCGCTGCGCATAGCTGCCGACATATTCGCTCATATGTTCGTCGGTCAGCGGCACGACAAAGCCGTCGAGGCGGTCGGCCTTCAGTTGTTCGCGCAGCGCGGCCAGGCGGTCGGCGTATGAGGACATCGAAAACTCCGTGCGCCCGGCTTGTCGAAGGGCTGCTTTTGTCTACACCGTCGCTAGAAGAAAGTGCAGGGTCTCGACAAGCTTGTCCCGAGCCTGCCGAGGGGCCGCGGCCGATTGGGGAATGATTTCCATGTTCAAGACAGCGTTCGCAGCACTGCTCTCACTCGCTCTCGCCGCCCCTACCCCACTCCTCGCGCAGAAAGCCCCGATGACCAAAGCCAGCGATCTTCCGCCGCCGCCCAAGGCCGAGCAGCGCCCCTACAGCTTCGAGCGCCACGGGATCCGCGTCGAGGATCCCTATTTCTGGCTCAAGGACCAGGGCTATCCCAAGGTCGATGACAAGGACGTGCTCGACTATCTCAAGGCCGAGAACGCCTATTTCGAAGCGGCGATGAAGCCCCACGCCAAGCTCAAGGAGACCTTGTTCGAGGAGATGAAGGCGCGGGTGAAGGAGGATGACACCTCGGTCCCGTTGAAGCAGGGCGACTGGCTCTATTGGTCGGCGTTCAAGAAGGGCACCCAATATCGCGACTGGTACCGCAAGCCGGCCAAGGGCGGCGCCGAGACGCTGATCTATTCCGAGAACGCCGAAGCCGCCGGCAAGGAATACTACCGCCTCGGTGCCTTCGCCGTTGCGCCCGATGGCACTAAGCTCGTGACCCTCGTCGACGACGACGGGTCGGAGCGCTTCAAACTCGTTGTCCGCGACCTGGCCACCGGGAAGGATCTCGAGACGGTGACCAAGGTCGGCATCGGCAATCCGGTGTGGACCGCCGGTTCGACCGGGCTGGTGTTTACCGAAGTCAACGACCAGTGGCGCAGCTACCGCGCCCGTTACCACCGCCTCGGCGCCGATCCGGCCAAGGCCGTCACGCTCTACGAGGAGAAGGCCGACATCGCTTTCTCGGTCGGGGTCGACCGAACGACCGACGATAGCCTGATCCTCATTTCGACGGGCAACAACAGCTCGAATGAGGTGCGCTTCGTTCCCGCCAACAATCCGACCGCGCCATTGACCCTGATCCGTCCGCGCAAGCCCGACCTCCAATACGAAGTGGACGCGGCCCACGGCAAATTGTGGATCCTGAGCAACGACAAGCACGTCAATTTCCGGATCGCCAGCGCCGATCCGGCCAAGCCCGCCGACTGGCAGGAAGTCGTCGCCGGAAGCGACCGCACCTATTTGCGCGGGATCAGTGCGCACCGCGACCATCTGCTCGTCACCAGCCGGGTCGACGGCCTCGATCAGCTGGTGCTGCGCGACTACAAGTCCGGCGCCGAGGAGCGCGTGCCGTTCGCCGAGGCGAGCTACAGCGCCGGCTTCTCGGGCAACCCGGAATTTGCCCCGGCTTCTTACCGCCTGGGCTACTCCTCGATGGTCACGCCCGCGACGGTCTACGACTATCATCCCGCCGAGGATCGACTCGAAGTTCGCAAGGTCCAGGAAATTCCGTCGGGCTACGATCCCGCGAAATATGTCACCGAGCGGATGATGATACCCTCGCGCGACGGCAAGCGCATTCCGGTCTCAGTGGTGCGCCGCAAGGACTACAAGAAGGACGGTTCGGGCAAGCTGTTCGTCTACGGCTACGGCGCCTATGGCTATGCCGTCCCGCCCAGCTTCTCGACCAACCGGTTGAGCCTGGTCGACCGCGGCTTCGCCTTCGCCATTGCCCACATCCGTGGCGGCGACGATCTCGGCTACCAATGGTTTCTCGACGGCAAGCTCAAGGCCCGCACCAACACCTTCAACGATTTCGTCGACGTCACCCGCGGCCTGATCGCGGCCGGCTATGCCAAGCCCGGCCGGGTCGCGGCGCAAGGCGGTTCGGCCGGCGGCGAGCTGATGGGTGCGGTGGTCAACCAGGCGCCCGAGCTGTTCGGCGCAATCGTCGCCGACGTACCGTTCGTCGATGTCCTCAACACGATGCTGGACGACACCCTGCCGCTGACCCCGGGCGAATGGACCGAATGGGGCAACCCGATCACCGACCCCGAGGCATTCAAGCTGTTGAAGAGCTACAGCCCCTACGACAATGTGACCGCCAAGGCCTATCCGCCGATGCTCATTACCGGCGGCCTTAACGATCCGCGTGTGACCTATTGGGAGCCGGCGAAGTGGGCCGCCAAGCTGCGCGCCACCAAGACCGACGACAATCTGCTGCTCCTCAAGATCAACATGGGCGCAGGCCACGGCGGCAAGTCCGGCCGCTGGAACTCGCTGTATGAGGTTGCCGAAGCCTACACCTTCATCCTGACCCAGATCCCGTGAGCCTGCGGGCGGTCCTGGCGCTGCTGATCCTCTCGGCGGCACCAGCCGCCGCGCAGCCGCTCGCGCCGGTCGAAGCGAGCGTTCGCCGGTCGGGCGATGCGTTCGTGGCCGAGTTTAGCTTCCCGCGGTCGGCGCCGGCCTGGGCGTTCTTCCGCTCGGCGCGGGCCGAGGTCGACCAGCAGCCGTGGCGGGCGCGCAGCTGGACCGTGCTTACGCCGGGCGTGACCCTCCAGCGGCGCGGGCGCTACGATGCAATCGTCGGAGTTGGCGGGTCACCCGTGCCGCGACGGGTGCAGGTGCGGATCGTGCCGTTCACCCGGCAGCTCGCGTCGGACTATGTCCCGGCGCTGCTGCTCGGCGGGCGCGGCGTGGCGCTGTTCGACGGGCATTTCGCCGCTTTTTCGGTTGCCGACCCGGCCGCGCTCGAGCGCTTCGGCGTTGAGCCGCCAGAGGGCGTGATTGGCGATGGCGGAACGCGTGTGCGCTTCATCGGCGGGCGTTCGCTCAGGATCGCCGGCGACGTCGCCGGCTATCGCCGCGGCGAAAGCTCAGGCGCGTATGGCCTGTTCGACGTCGCCCGGGCGCAAGTCGCCAACGGCATCGCGACGGTCATCGACAGCGAAACGCCGGCGTGGCTGGCGCAATATATCGCACGCTTCACGCCAACCGCTTTGGGCGTGCTTCAGGCGCGCCTCGGGCCGTCGGGCATTGCCGAGCCGACCGTGCTTGCCGCCTGGGAGGGCGCCGCCAACGACGGCGCGAGCATGAACGGCGGGACCTTGAAGGGCCTCATTCTGATGCGCCTCGAAGGCAAGGCCGCACTGACCCCCAACCCGGCGCTGCGCGAGATGGCGCGCTGGTTCATCGCCCACGAGGCGGCGCATTTCTGGCTCGGTCAGGCGGTGGCCTACGAGGGCTCGCGCGACAGTTGGATCATGGAGGGAGGCGCCGACCTGCTCGCCGCGCGCACCGTCCAGCGGCTTGACCCCGCTTATTCGCCGACTCCCTTCCTCAATCAGGCGATCCGCGATTGCGCCGCCGCGCTCGTCAAGCCGGTCGCCACCGCCCCCGAGCGCGGCGAGCATCGCACGACCTATGCTTGCGGGACAATCTTTGCGCTCGCCGCCGAGCGCGCCTCGGGCGGCGATTTCTATGGTTTTGCGCGCACCCTCATCGCCCGTCACCGCTCCCGCGGCATGGTGAACAGCGAAAACTGGCTGGACTTGCTTACGGTGACCGCCGGAAGGCCCGGACCGGCACGGCAGGTCCGCGCGATGCTCGATGGAGGTGCGGCCGAGCCGAAGGCGGCAATCGCGACGTTGCTGAGGGCCAGCGGCGTTCCCTTCACCCTCTCGGCCGACGGGCTTCCGACGCTGTGAGCCGCCCGGTCTACGAACATCGCATCACAGCGCTCCCCGAGCACATCGACGAGCTCGGCCACGTCAACAATGCGGTCTGGGTGCAGTGGATCCAGGAGGTCGCGCTGGCCCACTGGTATTCGGTCGCCGACCCCGCCCACCAGGACGATTACATCTGGGTCGTAGTGCGCCACGAGATCGAGTATCTGCGCGCGGTCAAGGCGGGCGAGACGGTGACCGGACGCACTTGGGTCGGCGAAGCGCCCAAAGGCGCACGATTTGACCGGCTGATGGAGTTCGTCGGCGACGACGGCAAGCCGCGGGTTCGCGCCCGCACCACCTGGGCGATCATCGACAAAGCCAGCGGCCGGCCGATCCGCGTTCCGCCCGCGGTCATCGCCCCGTTCACCGGCGGCGATTGACGTCCTTGCAGCGGAGTCGCACTCTGCCGCGATGGACCGCATCGTCCTCCACGATTATTTCCGCTCCTCGGCCTCCTACCGGGTGCGGATCGCGCTCAACCTGAAGGGGCTCGCTTACGAGCGGCGCGAGGTCAATCTTGCCGACGGCGCTCAGAAGGGCGCCGCCTTCCGCTCGCTCAACCCACAGGGCTTCGTGCCGTGCCTCGAGATCGACGGCCTCAAGCTGACCCAGAGCCTGTCGATCGCGGTGTATCTCGACCAGACCCGGCCCGATCCGCCACTGATGCCGCGCGACCAGGCCGACGGAGCGCACGTCCGCGCGCTGGCGCTGACCGTCGCCTGCGACATCCATCCGCTCAACAATCTGCGCGTGCTGAAATATCTCCAGGGACCGCTCGGCATTGCCGAGGACGCCAAGGACGGATGGTACCGCCATTGGGTGAGCGAAGGTTTGGCGGCACTCGAGGCGATGGCCGCTCCGCGCGCCGGCGCGTTCCTGTTCGGCGACTCGCCGACCTTGGCCGACGTCTGCCTCGTCCCCCAGCTCTACAATGCGCGCCGCTTCTCGGTGCCGATCTCGGCCTATCCGACGCTTCGCCGGGCCGATGAAACGGCCAGCGCGCACCCCGCGTTCGCCGCCGCCCACCCCGACCGCGTCGCCCAGGAGGATCTCGTCAAATGAACCGCGTCGACACCATGAACCGGGGGATGGAAGGCAAGAGCCCGATCGCAGATCTCGCCATCCCCTCGCTCGAAGGCCGGGTCAGCGACGAGGAATGGGCGATACGGGTCGATCTCGCCGCCGCCTACCGGCTGGTCGCTTACTACGGCTGGGACGATCTCATCTTCACCCACCTGTCGGCGCGCATCCCGGGGCCGGAGCATCACTTCCTCCTCAACCCCTACAATTTGATGTTCGAGGAAGTGACCGCGTCGTCGCTGGTCAAGGTCGACTTGCACGGCAATCCGGTCGAGCCGACCCCGTTCATCACCAATCCGGCCGGCTTCACAATCCATTCGGCGATCCACATGGCGCGCGAGGACGCGATGGCGGTGATGCACCTCCACACGCCGGCCGGCCAGGCGGTTGCCGCTCACGAGGAAGGGCTGCTGCCGCTGACCCAGACCGCGATGCTGGTGCGCGGCGATCTCGCCTTCCACGACTATGAGGGCGTCGCCACCGACCTCGACGAGCGCGAGCGGCTGGTCGCCGACCTCGGCACCAAGGGGGGCATGATCCTGCGCAACCACGGCACCCTTAGCGTCGGCGCCAGCGTCGGCGAATGTTTCGTCAAACTCTACTTCATCGAGCGCGCCTGCCAGGCGCAGATCATGGCGCTGTCGGCCGGCGAGCGCTGCAACAACCCGCCCCAGGGCACACCCGAGCTCGCCGCCGAACAGGGCAGCGCCGGCCTGTCGGTCGCCGCCAAGCTCCTCGCTTGGCCCGCCCTCCTGCGCAAAGCCCACCGCCTCGACCCGGGCTTCGCGACCTAAGGCGCTTGCGCTCGCCAGGGTGCGCGGCTAGGAAGCCCGCGCCTTGACCCCCGCCGATCGTGCGGGCGGTCGGTCGGGGAGTAGCTCAGCCTGGTAGAGCACTGTCTTCGGGAGGCAGGGGCCGGAGGTTCGAATCCTCTCTCCCCGACCATCTTTTAGCGCCCTAGAACGCTCAGCCAGTCGGCGTGGCGAACAAATTTTTCACGAGGGCTGCCGGGCCGGGCCGCCTCGGCCTCGGCTGCCTCGATCTGTCGCCAGTCCGCAAAATCGGTCGCCCGGATATCGCGGTCGCACAGCACTCGGTCGAGCCCCGCGCCGCCCGTTTTCCCGCCGTCGCTGCCCGGCGGGATAGCCGCGGCGACCTGCTCGGCCACCTCGTAGCCGTCGGGCCGGTTGGTGCCGATCGTCCCGGTCGGGCCGCGCCGAGCCCAGCCGACGCAGTATAGCCCGTCGCCGATCTGGCCATGATCGTTGAGAAAGCGCCCGTCCTGATGATCGTAGGACACGCCGGGGATCATCGGCGTCGCATAGCCAATGCAACTGACCACCAGCCCGGCCGGAACGGCATAGGTCTCGCCGGTGCCGACTGCTCGGCCGCCCTCCAGTTGGGTGCGCTCGACGATGACTCGCTGGGCCCGCCCCTCACCTTCGATTACCACTGGCTTGGCAAAGAAGTCGAACACGATGCGCTTGGGCTTGCCGGCCGGATCGAGAGCGATGAACTCGCGCAGCAGCCCGACCGACTTGGCCAAGCCGCGATCCTCGAGCACCTTGTCGTCTCCCGCCGGCGGAAAGTCCTCGGCCTCGACGATTGGCGCGGCCGCCGCGAGATGCGCCAGTTCGCCTAATTCCTTCGGCGTCATCGCGATCTGGTGCGGGCCGCGGCGGACAAGGATGGTGATCGTTCGGATCGCCGATCCTTCGAGCGCGTCGAGCGCATGGCCGACGATGTCGCTGCCCTCGAACTCCCGGCGGGTCTTGCTGAGGATTCGGGCGACGTCGAGCGCGACATTGCCCGCGCCGATGATCACCGCATCGCCTTCGTCAAGCGGCGGAGAGAGGGCGGCGAATTCCGGGTGGCCGTTGTACCACCCGACGAATGCCGCCGAGCCGATCACGCCGGGCAGATCCTCGCCGGGGATGCCGAGCTTGCGGTCGTTGGGCGCGCCGGTCGCCAGCACCACCGCGTCGTACAGCCCCAGCAATTCCTCGATTGTCACGCCGTCCCCGACCGCGACATTGCCGACGAAGCGCACGCCATCGGTTTCGGCGACCTTGTCGTAGCGCTTGGCCACGGCCTTGATCGACTGGTGGTCGGGTGCCACGCCGAAGCGGATCAATCCGTAGGGCACCGGCAATTTGTCGATGATGTCGATCCGCGCCGCCTCGCCATAGGTCTTGGACAGCGCCTCGGCGGTGTAGAAGCCGGCCGGCCCCGAGCCGACGATCGCGAAATGGCGCATGAGACCGACTCCCCCGCAATTGCGTGGGACGAAGCCTAGTCGCGCTTGTCCTCGAGCAGCAAGTCGCCGCCCTTGCGGCTCAGCATCGCTTCGATCGGCCCGGCGAACAATGCCAGCATTCCAGGCAGCTCGATCCGGCAATTGACCAGCGTCTCCTCGACCCGGATGTCGCTGGCGACCGACTGGCCCATGGTGGCGACGTCGAGCTTGAGCGTATCGCCCTCCCACCGGCTGGTGACGGCGGCACCACCGGGGATGTGGCTTTCCAGCTTGTCGATGTTGGCCGCGATGCGGCGGCGGGCTTCCTCGCGGCCGAGCTTGTGCGGCAGGTCGACGTTGATCGGGCGGCTCATGAGCCGAACATGCGGGGCCGACGGTTGCTTTTCAATGGCGGGCGCGTTTTGATTGCCCATGCACTTCGCGCTCACCCTGATGCTGCTGCTGTTCGCGCCGGCCGCCGCGTCGACCACCCCGACCTCCGCGGCGGCCCAGGAATATGTCATGAGCGGCCAGGACGAGCCCGGCTACCGGCGCTGGATGGCGAGCGACCTGAGCCGCGCGATCCAGGTGCGGGCGTTCAACGACTATCTGGTCGCCAACGGCGTCGGTGGGGTCGCGCCGACCTGGCAGCTGATCCGCACCGCCAGCCACTGGTGGCGCTGCTCGGGGCAGCCGTTCGAGGTCCCGCCGACCGAGCATTGGCCGAATATCGTCCAGGCGCTGCGCTACATCGGCGCGTTCGTCGAGCCTGCAATCGGCGAAGTCGAGGTTGTCTCGGCCTATCGCAATCCCGCGCTCAACCAATGCGCCGGCGGAGCGGGCAGTTCGACTCACTTGACCGGCGGCGGCATCGACATGGTGCCCATTTCCGCGATCGACCGCGAACGGCTGATGGAGCGCCTGTGTCGGATCCAGCTCGACAAGGGCTGGTGGAACGGCATCGGCCTCGGCTTCTACAAGGGTCTCCGATTCCACATCGATGCGCGCAAGAATCGCGAGTGGGGCACCGCCGGAGCGGCCGGCGGATACGGGTGCGCGGCGGTCCTGCGCGAGGGCGCCAAACCGTTTGTCGAGAGCCCCGCTGGTAGCGATGCAACAGCTGTGCCCCCGCCGACACAATAGGCCCTTGTATTAGGCCGCTAACACACCAAATGGCCGGGGAAACGAGGGATTTTTGATGGATTTCGAGAAGCTCACCGACCGTGCCCGCGGCTTCCTCCAAGCCGCTCAGACCATCGCCGTGCGCGAGCATCACCAGCGCATCACCCCGGCGCATTATCTCAAAGCATTGCTCGACGACGAGCAGGGCATGGCGGCCGGACTGATTGCGGCGGCCGGCGGCGATGCCAAGGCCGCGCGGCGCGAGATCGACGCGTTGGTTACCAAGCAGCCGGCAGTCACCGGAAGCGGCGCCACCAGCGCGCCTGGGGTCGACGGCGACCTGCTGCGCGTTCTCGACAAGGCGCAGGAGATCGCGGTCAAGGCCGGCGACCAATATGTCACGGTCGAGCGCATCCTGCTCGCCTTCGCGCTGGCCAAGGGCACCGCGGAAGGCGATGCGCTGCACCGCGCCGGCCTTACCCCGCAGGCGCTCAACGCGGCCATCGAGAAACTGCGCGGCGGGCGAACGGCGGACACGCAGGGCTCCGAGGACCGTTACGACGCGCTCAAGCGCTACACCGTCGATCTCACTGCCCGCGCCCGCGACGGCAAGCTCGATCCGGTGATCGGCCGCGACGAGGAAATCCGCCGCACCGTTCAGGTGCTTGCCCGACGCACCAAGAACAACCCGGTGCTGATCGGCGAGCCTGGGGTCGGCAAGACCGCGATCGCCGAGGGCTTGGCGCTGCGCATCGCCAATGGCGACGTCCCCGACGGCCTCAAGGACCGTAAATTGCTCAGCCTCGACATGGGCTCGCTGATCGCCGGCGCGAAATATCGCGGCGAGTTCGAGGAGCGGCTCAAGGGCGTGATCGACGAGGTCAAACAGTCGGCCGGCGACATCATCCTGTTCATCGACGAGATGCACATGCTGGTCGGCGCCGGCAAAAGCGAAGGCTCGATGGACGCCGGCAATCTGCTCAAGCCCGCGCTGTCGCGCGGCGAGCTGCACGTCATCGGAGCGACGACGCTCGATGAATATCGCAAGCACGTCGAGAAGGACGCGGCGCTCGAGCGGCGCTTCCAGCCGGTGTTCATCGGCGAGCCGACGGTCGAGGACACCATTTCGATCCTGCGCGGGCTGAAGGAGAAGTACGAGCTCCATCACGGTGTCAGGATCACCGACGCGGCGCTGGTCGCGGCAGCGACCTTGTCGAACCGCTACATCGCCGACCGCTTCCTGCCCGACAAGGCGATCGACCTGATGGACGAGGCGGCGAGCCGGATCCGCATGGAGGTCGAGAGCAAGCCGGAGGAGATCGAGAACCTCGATCGCCGAATTATCCAGCTCAAGATCGAGCGCGAAGCGCTGAAGAAGGAAAGCGACGCGGCTTCGAAGGATCGCTTGGCCAAGCTCGAAGGCGAGCTTGCCAATCTCGAGCAGCAGTCGAGCGAGCTGACCCAGCGCTGGCAGGCCGAGAAGGAGAAGATCAGCGCCGAGGCGGAGCTGAAGGGGCAGCTCGACGCGGCCCGGATCGAGCTTGAGCAAGCCCAGCGGTCGGGCGATTTGGCCAAGGCTGGGGAGCTTCAGTACGGGCGAATCCCGGAGCTCGAAAAGAAGTTGGTGGACGCAGCAATGGTTTCCTCAACCGCCATGTTGCGGGAGGAGGTGACGAGCGAGGACATCGCCGCGGTGGTCAGCCGGTGGACCGGGGTTCCGGTCGAGCGGATGATGGAAGGCGAGCGCGAGAAGCTACTTAATATGGAAGCCGCGATCGGCGGCCGGGTGATCGGCCAGGACCAGGCGGTGAAGGCGGTGGCGGCCGCGGTGCGCCGCGCCCGGGCCGGGCTGCAGGACCCCAATCGCCCCCTCGGTTCCTTTTTGTTCCTGGGCCCCACCGGAGTCGGCAAGACCGAGCTGACCAAGGCGCTGGCCGGATTCCTGTTCGACGACGACAGCGCGATGGTGCGCATCGACATGTCCGAATTCATGGAAAAGCACGCGGTGGCGCGGCTGATCGGCGCCCCGCCGGGCTATGTCGGCTACGAGGAAGGCGGCGTGCTGACCGAGGCGGTCCGCCGGCGGCCCTACCAGGTGGTGCTGTTCGACGAGGTCGAGAAAGCCCACGGCGACGTGTTCAACATCCTGCTGCAAGTGCTCGACGACGGGCGGCTGACCGACGGCCAGGGCCGCACGGTCGATTTTTCCAACACCATCATCATCCTCACCTCCAACCTCGGCAGCCAATATCTCGCCAACCTCGGCGAGGACGAGCCGGCGGAGAGCGTCGAGCACCAGGTGATGGAAGTCGTGCGCGGCCACTTCCGCCCCGAATTCCTCAACCGGCTCGACGAGATCATCCTGTTCCACCGCCTCAGCGCGAGCCACATGGGGCCGATCGTCGACATCCAGGTCGCGCGGCTCGGCAAGCTGCTGGCCGAGCGCAAGATCAATCTGGAGCTGAGCGACAAAGCCCGCGCCTGGCTCGGGCGGGTCGGCTACGACCCGGTCTATGGTGCACGGCCGCTGAAGCGCGCGATCCAGAAATACCTGCAGGACCCGCTGGCCGACGCGATCCTGTCGGGAGCGGTCAAGGACGGGTCGACGGTCAAGGTCGACGAGGGCGACGGCGGCCTGACGCTGGTGCCCGCCTAGACGATCAGGCCTTTACGGCCCGGCCGCGACGCGGCATCTTCGCCGTCACAGCCGGTGGGTGGAGAGTGGCATGGGCAAGTCGTTGAAAATGTTGGCCGGAGCGATCGCGCTTGGCGCGCTGCAAGCCCCGGCCGTCGCGCAGGACAAGTCATTGACCAACGCTCCGGCGCCGAAGATCTTCACCGACGTGCTGCAGTGCCGCGCGCTGACCGATGCCGCGCAACGCCTAGCCTGCTTCGACCGCACGGTCGGAACGCTCGCCCAGGCCCAGCAGCGCAAGGACGTGTTTGTCGCCGACAAGGAAGCGATCCGCGAGGCCCGGCGCGGACTGTTCGGTTTCAGCCTGCCGAAGGTTCGTATCTTCGGCGACGACGACATGGCCGAGGAGGTCAAGTCGATCGAGAGCAAGATCAAGGCGGTAAGCGCAGGGCAGAAAGGCTATGTCTTCACGCTCGAAGACGGAGCGCGCTGGGCGCAGACCGACAGCGCCTACATGGACAAGCCCAAGGCGGGGTCGAAGATCCGCATCCGCCGGGCCGCGCTCGGCAGCTACATGGGCAGCATCGACGGCCGGGTCGGCTTCCGGATCGAACGGCTCAGCAATTAACCCGGACGCAGGCGCGGGCCGATGAACAATCCCGCAGCGCTGCAATCGAGCCTCGTTCGCGCACAGCAACTGGCTGCGGCAGGCCGCCATTCAGAGGCCTGGACGGTGATCGCGCCGCTCCGCTCGGCGCTCGACCGATCGGGGCAAGGCTTGCGGCTGTACGCGTTGATCGCGCATCACACCGGCCAGATCGAGGCTGCGATCGACGCGCTCAAGCGGATCGTCGCAATCGAAAATTCGCCGCCCGAGATCCTCGGCGCACTGGCCGATGCGCTGGACGGCGCCGGCCGAAGCGGCGAGGCGGCCGAACATTGGACCCGACTGGTCCGGCTTCGTCCCGACTTGGCCGACGCGCACCTCAACCGGACGGTAACCCTCACCAAGGCCGGAAAGCATGTTGCGGCCTTGGCCGCGGCCGACGAAGGGTTGGCGCGCTTCGCCAATCATCCCCGGCTGCTGTCGGCCCGCGCCACCGCGCTCAAGAACCTCGGGCGGCTCGACGAGGCGCTGGCCGCGTTCGACCGCGCGATCGCGGCCGACCCGGCGCGCGCGCTCGTGCGCTACAACCAGGCGGTGGCATTGCGGGCGGCGTGCAGGTTCGACGAATCCTGCGCCGCCTATGCGGAAGCGGCGCGACTCGGCGCCTCGGGCAGCGAGTTCCATTCCAACTGGGCCGCGGCCGAGCTGGAAGCGGGCCGGGTCGACAGCGCCGCCGACCATTATCGCCGGGCGATTTCCGAGAATCCCGCCAATGCCGGGGCGATGGCGGCACTGACGCGGCTGGCCATCGAATATCGCTCCGGCGAGGGGGCATTCGATCATTATGCGGAGCGGGCGCGCGCCGTTCCGACCGCCGATCATTGGGCCGATTGGGCCGGAGCGCTGATCGCCAACGAGCGGCACAGCGAAGCCGCCGAGATCGGGCGCGAGGGACTGCAACGAGTCGGTGCAGCGCCCGAATTGCAGCTGTTCACTGCCTTCGCCGAAGGCGTGACGGGCGACGCTGCAGCGGCGCTGGCCGAGCTGGATTGCGCGCCGGGCATCGAGCAGCTCGGCCAGACCGCGCTTGCGGCCAAGGGACAGCTTGCGTTGCGGATGCACGACTTCGCCCGCGCCGCATCGCTCGCGGAGCAATATAATGCCGCGGCAGGGCCGACCGATCAGGTCGGCTGGAGCCTGCTGGCGATCGCCTGGCGGATGCTGGGCGACGAGCGCGAGGCGTGGCTGTGCGACTACGAGCGGCTGGTGATGGTGACCGAGGTGCCGTCACCCGACGGCACGCATCCGCCGGCCGAGTTCGCACGGATCGTCGCGGCCGCGCTCGACCCGCTTCACCAGACGCTGGAGGCGCCGGGTAACCAGTCCCTGCGCAACGGCACCCAGACCAGCGGCGAGCTGTTCGCGTTCGATGACCCGATCATCCGCCAGTTCCGCGAGGCGGTGAGCGACGCCGCGGCCGGCGTCGTTGCCGAGCTCCCCGACGACCCGGCCCACCCCTTCCTCCGCCGCAAGTCGCGCCGCTTCGGCTTTTCCGGAAGCTGGTCGGTGCGCCTGCGCGGTGGTGGGGGACACCATGTGCCCCACTTCCACGGCCACGGATGGATGAGCTCGGCCTATTATGCGCGGCTGCCCGAGAGCGGCGTGGAGGAGCGCACGCGGGGCGACGGCTGGATCGAGTTCGGCCGCCCACCGGCGATGTTCGACCTCGACATCGAGCCGCGCCGGGTGGTCGAGCCGGTCGTCGGGCGGCTGGTGCTGTTCCCGTCGTTCATGTTCCACGGCACGCGGCCGTTCGGCGCGGGCAAGGGCGACCGGTTGACGGCTGCGTTCGACTACCAGCCGGCCTAGCTGGTCGATCCGGGAGCGTCCCTGGTCCGGCTAGCCCACTTTTTGTATCTGATAGCCTGGCGGTAGCTGGCTCGGGAGTGACCCGTGACGTCGATCCTCGCTTCGCGAGGTCGGCGGGCCTGCGCCGGCTCTACGCGCTGCGTCGGCGGCTCGAGAAAGGGCCGTCACGGGAGTAATCCCGTGACGTCAGTCCTGACCGCTGCGCGGCAGGCTGGCCGGCCTTCGGCGGCTCTTCGCGCAGCGGTGCTCGCTTCGCTCGCCCCCGCTGCGCTCGGCGCCTCGGCATAAAAAAGCGGCGGGGGATTGCTCCCCCGCCGCCGAAAGTTCGATCCGCAGACCGTGGACTACATCTTCACCTTCGCCTGGATGGTGAAGTAGCGGCCCAGGATGACCGGCGTGAAGTAGGAGATGTCCGTGCCGCCTTCCGCGAAGAAGCCGGCCGCCGTCTTGCGGGCCTTCTGGTTGAACAGGTTCTGCACGATGCCGGTGATCTCGAAGTTGTCACCGATCTTCTTGCGCAGCGACAAGTCGAAGTAGCTCAGGCCCGGAACGTCCTCGGCGCAGTTGTCGCCGATGTTGCAGAGCCCGACGTCCTCGAGATCCGACTGCCAGTTCCAGCGGATCTGCGACGTGAAGCTATCCGTGTCGTAGGCGAGGGTCATCGTCGACTTCCACTCGGGGAAGTTGCCGCCGATGCCAGCCGCGCCGGCGCCCGAGAAGTTGGCGCCACCGAAGCTGATTTCCTCGTTCCAGCTGAACAGCTCCTGGAACCGCAGGCGGCCCGGGATGCCGATGCCGAGATCGGCGAACGGCACCACATAGTTGACCGCGAGGTCGACGCCGCTCGACTTGAACGTGCCCTGGTTCCCGGTCGCCGTGTTGATCGCGGTGACCTGGCCGGTGCCCGGATCACGCGTGATTCGAGCGCACGAGTCGAGGTTGCCGGCGAAGTAGCAGTCGCCGAGGAAGAAGCCCGCGCCGAAGCCGGTGATGATGTCCTCGATCTTGATCTTGTAATAATCGACGGTCGCCGAGAAGCGGCCGAGACCAAGGTTCGGGGTCAGCACCACGCCAGCCGTGAAGGTCTTGGCGGTTTCCTCGCTGATGTCCGGGTTACCGAAGGCGAACGCCTGAACCTGCGAGTTGATCTGAGCGAAGCTGCTGAAATCAACCGCGGGGGCCTGCGCCTGGCAGATCGCCAGAGCGCCGGGCTGCCGGCCGGGGCCAGCGTTACAGGGATCGACGTAGGACGGGAAGCCCTGGTCACCGTTGAGGAACAGCTCGACGATCGACGGCGCACGGGCCGCCTTGTTGAAGATCGCGCGGAACTTCATCCAGTCGAACGGCGAGTATTGCGCACCGAACTTGTAGTTCAGCAGGCCGCCGATGGTCGAGTAGTCGGAGTAGCGGGCACCCGCTTCGACCGACAGCTCGTCGACCAGATACATGTCGGCGAGGATCGGAACGCGAATTTCGCCGTACACTTCCTTGACGTTGATCTTACCCGACTGGTTCTGGACGGCGTTGAAGCCGTAGATGTTACCAGTGCGCTGCGCATCGTCGACGACGATGTCGCCGCGGTCGGTGCGGACTTCGCCACCGATGGCGAGGCCGACCGGGCCGGCCGGGAGCTCGAACAGGTTGCCGGTGATGTTACCGGCGACACGGACCTGCTCGAAGTCACGACGCTCCTGCGTGTCGATCTGGACGAACGACAGCTGCGCGCCCGGAGCGATGTCCGGCTGACCGGTGCGGTCGTAACCGGCGAACAGCGTGTTCGGACCGAAGATGTCGATCGGGACGCAGCCCGGCAGCGAGCCGAGCGGGCAGTTGTTGAGGCCCTGAGCAACGGCGGTGAGGTTGATGTTGCCGCGCGCTTCGATGTTGGCCGTGGTCTTGCCGTAGCTGCCCGTCAGATCCCAGTTGAAGCCCCAGCCGATCGGGCCCGAAAGCGTGCCGCGAAGGGTCTGAGTCTTCGAATTGTAGATGCCGACGCGCGGACCGGTTTCAGAGAAACGACGCGAGTAGGAGAACGGCGCAGCCGGGTTCGGACGGGTCAGCAACGCGGCCAGGAGGTCCGGGTTACACGACACGCCGACTCCGCACGGAGCGCCATTGCCCGCCGGGCCGTCGGTGCCGATCGCGATGAAGGCGTTGGTCACCGGCACGTTGATTCCGGTCGCCGGGGTCGGCGCCAGGTTCACGATCTGCTGGGTGTCGACATAGTTGCCGACGACCTTGAGGCGGATGTAGTCGGTGATGTCGTAGCGCGCCGTCATCGCCATGCCGAAGCGATCGTACGGCGTGACGAGATAGTTGAGCGGGTTGAAGTTGAACCGGCTCGAACCCGTGCTGCGATCGGCGAAGCCGCACAGACCGGTGCTCGCGGCCGGGACCAGATTGCCGTCGTCATCGAACGACAGGTTGCCGCCGTTGACCGCCGCAGTGTTCGGAACGCCATCGCAGTTGGTGTCGGCGACGCCCGCGTTGAAGCGGTTGTTGCCGACCGCGCCGACCGCCGCCGCGAGGCCCGTGAACGGGTTGGCGGCGTTGTTGAAGATGATGCCCTGCGGCGGGGTACCCGAACCGCCCACGCCGCCGCCGATGGCGATGATTCCGCCGTCGGCGCCGAAGCGGCTGGTGTAGGCCGTCGGCGGAGCGAGGTGATCCGGAACGAAGTAGAACGCTTCGCCGGTCGCGTAGTTGTAGTCGAGGTAGAGCCGGCCGGCGTTGCGGGTGACGTCGCGGTCGCCCTGGCCGACGGCTTCACGCGTGTAGTAGCTGGCGAAGAACGTCATGTTGCCGCGGTCGTCGGCGAAGTTGCCGCCGAGCAGCGCCTGGATGTTGAACGACGCGCCGTCGCCGTGATCCGAGATGCCGTATTGCGAGCTGACCTCGAGGCCTTCGAAATTGTCCTTGAGGATGAAGTTCACGACGCCGGCCATGGCGTCCGAACCGTACACCGCCGAGGCGCCGCCGGTGACGACGTCGACGCGCTCGATGAGGCCGGCCGGGATGGTGCCGATGTCGACCACGCCCGAGGTCGACGAGGCGGGCACGCGCTCGCCGTCGACCAGGATCAGGGTGCGGTTCGGGCCGAGGCCGCGAAGGTCGAGGGTCGAGAAGTCTTCACCGCCCTGGTTGTTCGACGTGCGGGTGTTGCCCGGGATGAGCTGCGGAAGTTCGTTGAGCAGGGTCTCGACGGTCACCGTACCGGTAAGGTCGAACTGCTCCGAATCGACGGTCGTGACCGGGCTCGGGGCCTCGAGGTCGGGACGGACGATGCGCGAACCGGTGACGACGATCGCGTCGTCCTCATCGGCCTGATCTTCGGGATTGGCGACGGCGGCCTGCTGGTCCTGCGTCGGCTGGGTCTCGTTCGAAGCCGAACCGGCCGGCTCGTCGCAGCGCGTGGTCGACGCGATGACGCGCCCGTCGGGGCAGGTCTGCGTGGTCGGCTCAGGGGCGGCTTGCGCATATGCCGGGGCAGCGATGGCGCCGGCGCCAAGAAGCGCGAGAGCCTGCACCGCGGCAGTCGCACGCAAATTGGATTTCGTCATTTCAATCTCCCGAATCAAGGCGCTGGTCGCCCAACACCGCTGGTTCATGGGCGTAATCCACCCCCACGTGAGAGCCGTTTAGCTTGAAAAGGGTGGCGGCTGTCCAGCGCCCTCTCCCCCCCGGACAGCTTTTGTTAAGGGAGTGTGACAGCGCGGACACACTCTAGCGCAACGGTGTGCTTAGCGATCCGCGAGGCCCTGAGCGCGACGTTCGGCGGCCAGACTGGCGGCGGCGTCGACATAGGGTTCCTGCCGCTCGACCGACCAATAGAGCAGGTCCTCGAGCGCGATCGCAGCGCCGGTAACGGCGCAGCGAACATGATCGCCGGTCGCGAGGATCCGGAACGTGCCGGCCAGATAATGCACCCGGGCTTCGCGCCCGCTGCCGCTCATCAGCATCGAAGTGACATCCTCTAGCGCTCGTCGAACAGTCCCGGCTGCGGCGGCTGGGGGCCGCCCCGGGCGCCGCGATACGCCGAACGCCGCGGCGGCTCAATCCCGCCCGCCACCGAGTCAGGAGTGGCGCCGATCGCCCCGTCGGCGAAGCGCAGGCCGAGGTGCGCCGCTTGGCCGGCGGCCGCCGCGCTGGTCAGGGTGCGGCCCGAATCGTCGGTCACGCGCGCAAAGCCCTTTTCCAGCGGACGATCGGGATGGGCGAGTTCGGCCAGCCGCCACAGTCCCGCAAGCTTCTCGCGCAGCCGTTCCGAGCGGTCGGAGAGCAGTGCGGGACGAAGACGAGCAGCGCTCACGCCCAGATCAGCGCGGGCGTGGGCGGCGCGGGCGGCAAGCGCGCGCGGCAGGCGCAGCGCCGGATCGGCCAGCCGCGCGGCGACCGGTTCGAACAGCGCCTCGGGGCGCGGCCAACGCTCGCTGGAGCGCGCCAGGCGCTCGCCGGCCTCTTCGAGCCGACGCGCCGTGCAGCGTGCGATCCGCTCGCCATGCCCGGCGATCGTCGCGGCAAGCTCGGCCAGCACCGGCACGGCGATCTCCGCCGCCGCGGTCGGCGTGGGGGCGCGGCGGTCGGCGGCGAAATCGATCAATGTCGTGTCGGTCTCGTGACCCACCGCGCTGATCAGCGGGATCCGGCATTCGGCGGCGGCACGCACCACCACTTCCTCGTTGAACGCCCACAAGTCCTCGATCGAGCCGCCGCCGCGGGCGACGATGAGCAGGTCGGGCGGCCGGTCGAGCGCCTGGAAACCGCGGATCGCGGCGGCGACCCGCTCCGCCGCCCCCTCGCCCTGGACCGGCACCGGCCACAGCAATACGTGGGTCGGGCAACGCTCAGCGAGCCGGTGGAGGATGTCGCGGATGACCGCTCCGGTCGGCGAGCTGACCACGCCGATGGTGCGCGGCAGGAACGGCAACGGCCGCTTGCGCTCCTGGTCGAACAGGCCCTCCGCCGCCAGGGCCCGGCGACGCCGGTCGAGCAGCGCCATCAGCGCGCCCTCCCCGGCCAGTTCGAGCCGGTCGACCACAACCTGATATTTGGAGCGGCCGGGATAGGTGGTGAGCTTGCCGGTGGCGATCACCTCGACCCCGTCCTCGGGCGCGAACTGAAGCCGGCCGGCGCTGGTCCGCCACAGCACGGCGTCGATGCAGGCGCCGTCGTCCTTGAGCGTGAAATAGCAATGGCCAGAGGCGTGGCGCTTCCACCCCGAGATCTCGCCGCGCACGCGAACGTGGCCGAACGCCTGCTCGACCGTGCGCTTGAGCGCCCCGGACAATTCGCTGACGCTCAGCGGCGGCGAATTGTCGCCGCTCGCGACCTTCGCTAACAGTCCGGCGGGGTCGTCGGGGCCTGGGCCGGGAGAATCCATGAACATCCTGCTGCTGGGATCGGGAGGCCGCGAGGATGCGCTGGCGTGGCGGCTAAGGCAATCGCCGAGCTGCGCCACATTGATCGCCGCACCCGGCAACCCCGGCATCGCACGCTGGGCCGAATGCATTGCGATCAATCCGAGCGACGGCGCGGCGGTGGTTGCGCTGGCGCAGGAGCGCGACGTCAAGCTGGTGGTGATCGGGCCCGAAGCGCCGCTTGTCGCGGGCGTCGCCGACGCGTGCCGGAATGCGGGCATTGCCGTCTTCGGGCCGAGCGCCGCGGCGGCGCGGCTAGAGGGCTCGAAGGGTTTCACCAAGGAATTGTGCGAGCGCGCGCGAATCCCGACTGCGGCGTTCGTTCGCGCGCGGACGGTCGACGACGCGCTCGCCGCGCTCGACCGCTTCGGCCTGCCGGTCGTCATCAAGGACGATGGCCTCGCGGCCGGCAAGGGCGTGACCATCGCCGCCACCCGCGCCGAGGCCGAGGCGGCGGTGCGCGCCGCGGGCGACACGGAGCTGGTGATTGAGCAATTCCTCGACGGCGAGGAGGTCAGCCTGTTCGCGCTGGTCGACGGCAGCCACGCGGTCGTGCTGGCCAGCGCGCAGGACCACAAAAGGGTCGGCGACGGCGACACCGGGCCGAACACCGGCGGGATGGGCGCCTATTCGCCGGCGCCGGTGCTTACGCCCGAGCTCGAGCAGCGGGCGATGAACGAGATCGTACTGCCGACGGCACGGGCGCTGGCGGCGGCGGGCACACCTTTCAACGGCGTGCTCTATGCCGGGCTGATGCTGACCGCCGACGGGCCCCAGCTGATCGAATATAATGTCCGTTTCGGCGACCCCGAGTGCGAGGCGATCGTGCCGCGCATCGCCGGCGATTTCGCGGCGCTGCTGTATGCCGTCGCCACCGGCGGCGAATTTTCCGCCCCCGAACTGTCCCCGCAAGCGGCAATGACCGTGGTGGTCGCGGCCAGTGGCTACCCCGGCGACCCGGCGCGGGGCGGGCCGATCGACGGGATTGCAACGGCCGAGCGGATCGACGGTGTGCGCGTGTTCCATGCCGGCACCGCGGCGCATTCGTCGGGCGCATTGCTCGCCGCCGGTGGGCGGGTGCTGGCGGTGACGGCGCTCGGCGACACTCTCGCCGACGCGCGCGACCGTGCCTATCAGGCCGTCGACGCAATCGATTTCCCGGACGGGTTCTGCCGCCGCGACATCGGCTGGCGCCAGCTGGAGCGTGACCATGCGGCCTAATGTGGCGTTCTCGATCGGCCTTGCGGCGAGCGTGGCCTCGGCGGTGCTGTGGCATGGGCCGGGCGGGGCGGCGGACCGCTTCATCGGGCGATCGGAAGCCGAGCTGGCGCAGATGCTCGACTATTTCGAGATGCGGCAGGTGAGCGGCCGCGTGCAGCGCGACCCGGTCGCGCGGCGAATCGTGCTGCGCGGCCCGGCCGACGACTTCCAGCGCCGCGAGCTGGTCCGGCTGTCCGAGGACATTCCGGGCATCGGCGAGGCGCGCTGGTCGCCGTCGCGCAGCCTGTGGCGCTATCCGCTGCCGATGATCGTCGAGGCGATCGGGCTGGCGATCGCCGCCTTCCTGATCGGGCTGACGACGACCGCGATCGTCTTCTACGCGCGGCGGGAGCCACTCTGATGCTCGCCTTGCTGTCCGCTTATTGGCCGATGATCCTGGTCACCTTCCTGATCGGGCTGGTCAGCGGGCGATTGTTCTTCTGGCCGTCACGAAAGGAGCCTTGATGTCCGACCTCACCGACTCCCCGCTGCTGATCGCGCTTGCGGTGATCGCCGCGCTGGTCCTGCTGTTCCTGCTGTTTCGTCCGCGCCAGCGGGTGCGGCTGTCGGACGAGGGGCCGGTGCGGCCGCACATGATCGCGGGCGAGGGCAAGGGAGTGGCCGACGAGGCCGCGGCGGCGGCGAGCGATGTTACCGGCGACATCCTGAGCGCGCAGGTCCATGCCGAATTGCCCGGCGCGTCGGGGCCGCCGGACGACTTGCAATTGCTCAAGGGCGTCGGGCCCAAGCTGGCGGCGATGCTCAATGCACGCGGGATCGTCAGGTTCGACCAGATCGCGCGGCTGTCGCCGGGCCAGGTCGAGGCGCTGGACGCCGAGCTAGGCGCGTTTCGCGGCCGCCTCGCGCGGGACAAGATCGTGGAGCAATCCGACTATCTCGCGCGCGGCGACCGCGATGGCTTCGAGGCCAAGTTCGGCCGGATCTAGGCGCCGATCAGGACCGGCGTCCCGACCCGCGTTTCGCGGAACAGCTTGGCGGCGAAAGCGGCCGGGAGCCGAACGCAGCCGCGCGACGCGCGGTGCCCCGGGATCTGGCCGGCGTGGAGCGCAATGCCGTAATCATCGAGCCGCTGCATGTGCGGCATCGGCGCATTGTCGTACTTGCGCGAGTGATGCATCGCCTTCTTCTCGCGGATCGGGAAGATTCCGGTCGGCGTGTCCTTGCCCGGCTTGCCGCTCGAGATGGTCGAGACGGCGACCAGCTCGTCGCCGCGGTAAAGGTAAGCGAGCTGGTCGTCGAGGCTGACGACGACCCGCGGCGCGCCGCTCGAGCCGGCGTCCTTGTCCCACAGATAATGGCCGGGCTTGAGGCTGTCGGTGCCGAACTTGGCAATCATGTCGGTGCGGGCGACGTCCGCCGCTTCGGCGGCGGCGCTGCGCGCCTCGGGGGTCTCGAGCCAGGTAGTCGCGGCGACCGGGGCGGCAAGCGCAATCATCCCCGATGCCGCAAGCGCAAGCGCTAGCGACTTCATTTCCCTCGTCCTTTTCAAAAACTGCGTTCGGAACAGGAAATGACCGGAGCGATAATTGGTTCCTGACAGTTGCTTTATGCAACTCACTTGCGAACTGTGAGCGTTCGCTTCGAAAAAATGAAAAGGCCCGCCGGATCGCTCCGGCGGGCCCGATCATGTTGCGCTACCGAAGGATCGGCAGCCCGGCGTTAGCCGCGCTCCGGCTCTGGCGGCGGCGGCGGCGGCGGCGGCGGCGGCGGGCACGCCTCGGTCGCCAGGATCACCGAACCGTCCGGGCAGGTCTGCGTCGCCGGGGGCGGCGGCGGAGGCGGCGGCGGCGGCGGCGGCGGAGGCGGCGGCGGTGCCGGGGTGAAGAAGTTGTAGATCAGGCTCAGCATCAGGCTGTGCGTCTTGACCCGGCCGTCGAGCGTCGAGTTGAAGCCATCGCTATCGTCGTTGAACTCGAGCTTCGAGACGTTGAAGAAGCGGTACTTCAGGCCGAGGTCGAGGTTCGGGCTGATCGCCTTGCGGATGCCGGCGATGACCTGCCACGCGAACGAGCTGTCACGCTCGCTCTCGTCGAAGTCGGTGTCGTCGATGTCGAGGCTGTAGCGGACGTTGGCATAGCCGGCGCCAGCGCCGATGTAGCCGCTCCAATTATCCTCGTCACCGAAGTCGAGCATGGCGTTGGCCATGATCGAGAAGATGCTGAGGCTGCCCGAGGCGTCGTACGGCTCGGTCGGGTTGGGCGACGGGACGAAGTCGACGTCGAGCTGAACTTCGTCGATGCCGGCGCGCTTGTGGGCGATTTCGCCCTCGACGCGGACCGGGCCGAAATCGTAGCCGGCGACGAGGTCGATGTCGTAGCCGAGGTTGTGATCGATGATGATCGCGTCGTCGACGTCGAGGTCGCTCGGCAAGACATCAAAATCGTCGGTGTCGAAGTCGAGGCTGGTGTCCTCGACCAGCATCACACCGCCGTTGATGCCGACATACAGCGAGTCCTCGCGGGCCATGGCCGGCGAGGTCAACGCAGCGGCCGCCACCGCGGCGAGAAGATAGTTGCGCATGCGGACTCCCCTTTTTTGCACCCAAGTGGTGCGGATCCAGGACGCCTCTATAACGCAATCTCGAATGCTGGAAACGGGCGTCCGCCGTTTCCCCCGTTTCCGTTGCAAACCGGCCACACCCGCGTCGCGCGGGGCGTTCAGGCGTTTGCCGCGGCCTCGGCGGAACGGCTTCGCGGCGGACGGCTGACCAGCAATTTGTCGATCTTGCGGCCGTCCATGTCGACCACTTCGAAGCGCCAATTGTCGAACTCGAACGTCTCGCCGGTGTCGGGCAGGTGGCGCAGCACCTCGAGCGCAAAGCCGGCGACGGTCGAATAGTCGCGCTCGGCGGGAAGCGCGACGCCAAGCCGGTCGGCGAGCAGATCGGCATTGGCCGCGCCCGACACCAGCCAGCTGCCGTCGTCGCGCTCGACGCACGGCGGATCGTTGTCATGCTCGAGGTCGCTGGCGAAGGCGCCGGCAAGGGCGGCGAGGATCGAGCCCGGAGTGACGATCCCGTCCAGGTGGCCATATTCGTCGTGGACCAGGGCGAGCGGCACGTCAGCCGAGCGGAGCACGGCGAGCGCGTCCATCGCGTCCATCAAATCGGGAATGACCGGCGCCTCGCGCGCCAGCTGCGACAAGTCGATGTCGCCGCCGTCGAGCACCGTCATCAGGAGGTCGCGGGTGGAGATCACGCCGATGATCTCCTCGACCGAGCCGCGCGCCACCGGCAACCGGCTGTGCGGAGTCGACTGGAGCGCGGCGCGGATCTCATCGCGGTTGCTGGTGACATCGACCCAGTCGATCTCGGTGCGCGGAGTCATCACCTCACGCACCGGGCGGTCGGCGAGCCGGACGATGCCGGAGATGATCGCCCGTTCGCTTTCCTCGAGCACGCCGGCCGTCTTGGCCTCGGCGACGACCAGGTGAAGCTCCTCCGCGGTCACCACATTCTTGTTCTCGCGGCTCATGCCGAGCGCCTTGAAGATCGCCGCGCTGGTAATGTCGAGCAGCCACACGAGCGGGGCGGTCAGCTTGGCGAGCCAGACCATCGGCCGGGCGACGATCGCCGCGATCGGTTCGGGCGAGCGCAGCGCGAATTGCTTGGGGACGAGCTCGCCAATCACCAGGCTGGCATAGGTGGTGAGCAGAATGACGAGGCCGAAGCCGATGCTCTGCGCGGTGTCCGGCTCGATCCCGAGCATTGCGATGCGCTGGCCCACCGGAGCGCTCAGCGTGGCGCCGGAGAAGGCGCCGTTGAGCACGCCGATGAGCGTGATCCCGATCTGCACGGTCGACAGGAAGCGGCCGGGCTCGGCCGACAATTCGAGCGCGCAGGCCGCGCCTTTGCTGCCGTTCTTGGCCATCGCCCGAAGCCGCGCCTCGCGCGACGAGACGATCGCCATCTCGCTCATCGCCAGCACGCCGTTGAGGGCGACGAGCGCGAGGATCAGGACCAGGTCGAGCCAGGGGAAGGGCAGCAGGGTGTCGCTCATCGCGGTGAAGGCCCTAGTGCCAAAGGTGCCGCCTGCCGACAAGCGCGACGATTGGCGATCGGGTCAAACTCGGCGGTCGGCGAAGAAGCGGCGGAGCTGGTCTGCGGCCTCGGCTTCGCCGACCCCGCCCACGACTTCCGGCCGGTGATGGCAGGTCGGCTGGGCGAAGATGCGCGCGCCGTGCTCAACTCCGCCGCCCTTGGGGTCGTCGGCGGCGAACACCAGCTTGTCGACCCGCGCCAGGCCGATCGCCGCGGCACACATCGCGCACGGCTCGAGCGTCACCCACAGGGTACAGCCGTCGAGCCGCGGCGAACCGAGCGCGGCGGCGGCGGCGCGGATCGCGACGATCTCGGCATGGGCGGTCGGGTCGTTGCTGCCGCGCATCGCATTTGCGGCTTCGGCGAGGATCGTCTCGCCGCTGGTGACGACAGCGCCGACCGGCACTTCGCCGCTCGCCGCAGCGCCCGCCGCAAGATCGAGCGCGCGGCGCATCGGCCGGGGCAGCGGAAAGGCGGGAAGGGCGGGCATGGCGCCGCGCTAATCCCAACGCGGCGCCCTGTCACGCGGGCGCTATTGGCTGTTGCCCGGAACCGTCGGCGGAGTGGCCGGCGCGGCCTGGTTGGTCGAGGCCGGCGGGTTGACCGTCACGCGCGGCAGCGGGACGGTGACATTGGCCGGCTGGGCGCCGACCGACACCGTACCGGTCTGGACGTCGAACGCCGGAGCCTGACCGCCGCTCGCGGTCACGCCATTCTCGGTCGCGGAGACGCGCGGCACCTGCGCATCGCGGGTCTGGTTGATATTGAGGAAATTGGTCGCGATCGCCGCGATCACCGCCAAAACGGCGATGATCAGGATCAGGAACAAGGTGCGCACTGGCCTCTCCTATTATGACATATGTTAGGGCAAACGCCCGCGCGGGCCATCGGGTTGCCTCGGTTTCGACCGGCGCGGTTGACGTCCCGGCCCGGCGAAGCTATCGGGCTGCGCTTTCCGGGGACCCTTGCGGTGCCCGCCTTTAAATCAGGATTGAGACCATGTCGCGGGTTTGCGAGCTGACCGGCAAGGGCCGGCAGGTGGGCAACAATGTTTCCCACGCCAACAACAAGACCAAGCGCACGTTCCTGCCCAATCTGCAGAACGTCACGCTGATGTCGGACGCGCTCGAGCGCAGCGTCAAGCTCAAGGTGTCGACCCATGGTCTGCGCTCGGTCGAGCATGTCGGCGGCCTCGATAATTGGCTCGCCAAGACCGGCGAGGACAAGCTCAGCCTAAAGGCGCGCAAGCTCAAGCGCGAGCTCGCCAAGCAGCAGACCGCGGCCGCGGCCAAGGCCTGAGCCTAGCGGGTCGGCTTGAGGTCGACCGCAATCAGCAGAGTTCGCCGCCAGCGGCGGTTGTCATTGTCGGTGACGACCCACAGGCGCGTCGCTCCGCCGGCGAGCGGCTGCGCCGCTAGCCCCTCGACATTGTCGAGCGGACCGAGATCGAGCGCGATATCGGCCGACCCCGGCACGGCGACGGCCGCGGTGAAGCCGCCATGCCCCCAGCCGCGCTTCAACAGCGCGATCCGACCGTCGGGCAAGGCCGCCGCGTCCGACACGCCGCGGTCTTCCGCATAGATTTGCAACTCGCGACCGGCGGCAACCGCCTCGACTCCGCGGTTCTTCCGCCATCCGCGCGCATCGAGTGCGATTCGCTGGAGTTCGCGCCGGAAGTCCGGATCGTAGCGGATCAGTTGGTGCGATTGCTCGAAGGAGGTCCACCAGCCGTCGTCGGCGCGTGCGAGCGCTTCCGAATCGCGCCCGATCTTGGTCGCCGGATTGCCCGCCACGGCCGGTAACGGGCGCAGTTCTGCCGGACCTGCCTGGCCCGGGAAAGGCAGCCACACGAGGACGCCGCTGTCGGACAGCGCGAGCAATCTTCCGCGGTCGAGCGCGAGTGCGGAAAAGCCGCCGGCCCGCGGATCGTCGCTGCGTAGCGCCCACGCGCCGACCAACCGCGCCGATCCGTCTTCCACCTGCGGCAGCTCGACCGGCACCCAGTGAACATTCGGCCGCGACGGCGACAGATTGAGCGGCGGGCGATTGGCGCGAAGCCACAGATGGCCGGCGAGGATTGTCGCCAGCAGCGCCAACATGTTGAAAATGCTCGATTTGCTGAACATCGGCTGCACGCGCCGTTCAGGCTGCCGGAATTGCGAATCGGGCATAAGTCATTGCAACGACGGGGTTTCCCCCTTTTTCCTCGTTGCAAAAAATCCCTCGCGTCGCGTAACGAGGGGGGCCGGGGTGCGTAATCGCCCCGGCCCCAAGTTTTCCCGGGGCATTCTCTTCACGTGCGGTCGAACAAGGCGACGAGCTGATCGATCAGCGCGCCGCCCAATTGGTCGGCGTCCATGATCGTCACCGCCCGCGCATAATAGCGCGTCACGTCGTGGCCGATGCCGATCGCCGACAATTCCACCGACGAGCGCGATTCGATCCAGCCAATGACCTGGCGCAGGTGGCGCTCGAGATAGGTGCCGCCGTTGGCCGAGGCGGTCGAATCGTCAACCGGCGCACCGTCCGAAATGACCATCAGCACGCGCCGCTCCTCGGGCCGCGCAAGCAGCCGCCGGTGCGCCCACAGCAGCGCCTCGCCGTCGATATTCTCCTTCAAGAGACCCTCGCGCATCATCAGCCCGAGGCTCTTGCGGGCATGGCGATAGGGCTCGTCGGCGCGCTTGTAGACGATATGGCGAAGATCGTTGAGCCGGCCCGGATTAGGCGGCCGCCCCTCGCTCAGCCACGCCTCGCGACTCTGCCCGCCCTTCCACGCGCGGGTGGTGAAGCCGAGGATCTCGGTCGCCACCCCGCACCGCTCGAGCGTCCGGGCGAGGATGTCGGCGCACATCGCGGCGATGGCGATCGGCCGGCCGCGCATCGAACCTGAATTGTCGATCAGCAGGCTGACCACCGTGTCCTTGAAGTCGGTCTCGCGCTCAACCTTGTAGCTCAGCGAATGGGCCGGTGAGGCGACCACGCGGGCGAGCCGGGCGGCGTCGAGCAACCCCTCCTCCTGGTCGAAGTCCCAGCTGCGCGCCTGTTGCGCCATCAGCCGCCGCTGGAGCCGGTTGGCGAGCCGCGTGACCAGAGCGGATTGCCGGCCGATCTGCTGGTCGAGATAGGCGCGCAGGCGAACCAGCTCCTCGTCGTCGCAGAGCTCCGGCGCGGCGACCATCTCGTCGAACCGCTCGGTGTAGGCACGATAATCACTAGTTGGCTCGTCGGGCCAGTTGCGCCGCGACGAACGGGCCGCGGCCTCGTCGCCGCCGTCGTCGGCGCTGGTCGGCTCGCCCTCGTCGAACGACTGGTCGTCGGCTTCGGCATCGCCATCGCCTTCCTCCGAGCGGTCCGAGCGCATTTCCATCTCGCCCTGGTCGGCGCCGGCCGCCTGGTCCTGGTCCTCGCCCTCGTCGGCGCTGTCGCCCTCGCCGTCGTCATCGTCGCCGCCGGCCTCGTCGGGCTCCTCGGGGACACGGTCGGACTGGGCCTCGAGCCCGAGATCCTCGAGCAGCCGCCGCGACAGCTCGGCGAAGGCCGACTGGTCGTCGATGGTGAGCGCCAGCGCATCGAGCTCGGCGCCGGCCTTCTCCTCGATCCACGGGCGCACCAAGGCGAGGCCCGATTGCGCGCTGTCGGGTGGCTCGGCGCCGGTCAGCCGCTGGCGCGCGACGAGCCCGAGCGCGGTTGCCAGCGGCACTTCCTCGGCGCTCCGGGCACGGCCGATCGCGTCGAGCCGGGTACGCGCCTCGACGTGGGACAGGAGATTGTCGCTGACCCCGCGCATCGCCCGCGCGCCGAGCGCCTCGACGCGCGCTGTCTCGAGCGCGTCGAACACCGCGCGCGCATCGCTGTCGAGCGGCGCACCCTTGTTGTGCAGCGCGGCGTCGTGATGGCGCAGGCGAAGCGCCAGCGAGTCCGCCGCTCCGCGCGCCTCGGCCACCAGCCGCGGCTCGAGCGATGGTCCGGGCGAGGACACGCGCGCCACCTTGCCCGCGGCTGGATTGCCCTGCTCCGACGCGAAGATCACCTCGACCTCGCCGTCGCGGGCGATGGCTCGCGCGGCGCTGGCCAGCGCGGCGCGGAAGCGGTCGAGGGAGGACGCGGCCATCGCTCAGGCGCTGTGCGCGATGCTCTCCGGCAGATCGGTGCCGAACACCCGCTGGTAATATTCGGCGATCAGCGGCCGCTCGCTCTCGTCGCACTTGTTGAGGAAGCTGACCCGGAAGGCGTAGCCGACGTCGCCGAAGATCAGCGTGTTCTGCGCCCAGCTGATCACCGTGCGCGGGCTCATGACGGTCGAGATGTCGCCGTTGATGAAACCCTGGCGGGAGAGTTCGGCAACCTTGACCATCTTGTCGACGCCCGCCTTGCCATCGGGGCTGTCGTATTCGCCCGACTTGGCGAGAACGATCCGAGCCTCGGTCTCGGCCGGCAGATAGTTGAGCGTCGAGACGATGTTCCAGCGGTCCATCTGGCCCTGGTTGATCGCCTGCGTGCCGTGATAGAGGCCGGTGGTGTCGCCAAGCCCGATGGTGTTGGTCGTCGCGAACAGCCGGAACCACGGGTTGGGACGGATCACGCGGTTCTGGTCGAGCAGGGTGAGCTTGCCCTCGGTCTCGAGCACGCGCTGGATGACGAACATCACGTCCGGCCGGCCGGCGTCATATTCGTCGAACACGAGCGCGACCGGATGCTGCAGCGCCCACGGCAGCAGGCCTTCGCGGAATTCGGTGACCTGCTGGCCGTCCTTGAGCACGATCGCGTCGCGGCCGACCAGGTCGATGCGGCTGATGTGGGCGTCGAGATTGATTCGCACTAGCGGCCAATTCAAGCGCGCCGCGACCTGCTCGATATGGGTCGACTTGCCGGTGCCGTGATAGCCCTGGATCATCACCCGCCGGTTGCGTGCGAAGCCGGCGAGGATCGCGAGCGTGGTGTCGGGATCGAACACATAAGCCGGGTCGAGATCGGGCACGCGCTCGTCGGCCTCGCTGAACGCCGGCACTTCCATGTCGCTATCCAGCCCAAATGCGTCGCGCGCCTTCACCATCCGGTCGGGCGCGGCGAGGATGGTGTCGGAGCGGCTGTCGAGCGTGACGTTGGGGATGTCGGTCATGGCTTTGCGCTTAGGCCAGAGCGGCGGCGTCCTCAACCGCGACCTTCGGCGGAAGCTGGAACAAAGTGATGAACCGGGCCGCCGCCGAACGGTCGCCGCGGACCTCGATGAGGTCGAGCGGCTGGCCGCCGTAGACGATGGCCGCGAGGGCTGCGGGGGCCCCATCGAACACTGCGTCGCAGCGGTGGAAATCGCCCTCGCCGGCCCGGGCGACCTTGATCCCGCCTTTGCGCACCCGCGCGATGTAGCGGTCCTGGCCGAAGACAAAGCCGAAGCGGGCGTCCATGCCCTTGGCGCGCTTGGCATCGATCATGGTGCGGAACGACAGCAGGATCGACACGCCGCTGATCGGCAAGGTCGGGTCGTGGCGCGGCGAGCGCGCCGCCCAGCGGCCGAGCGCCTGGACGATCGGCTCGGCCTCGCGCCCCCACTCGGTCGCGTCATAGACCTGCACGCTGGCGGGCGGAGGCAGGCGCCTCCTCACCACCAGCCCGCGCTGCTCGAGTTCGGCTAGCCGCTGGGTCAGGACATTGGCGCTGATTCCCGGCAGGTCGGCGCGCAGATCGCCGAACCGGCGCGGCCCGAGCATCAGTTCGCGCAGCACCAGCAGCGCCCAGCGCTCGCCGATCAGCTCGAGCCCATGCGCCGTCCCGCAGGCGTCGTCATAGCTGCGCTTCGCCTCGCCTGAACGCACTCTGGTTATCTTTTCTAACTGCACGGTTGCTAATTATGACTTTCGGGTCCAACATTCAAGCGAATCGAGTCGTGGAGGTTAAAATGTTGCCGTTACCGTTGCTTCGACCGAAGGCCGCCTGACGTGCCGATCGACCCCTCCGCGGAGATCGAGATCACAGCGTTCCGCTGGGTGCCGCCGTTCGCCGCCGGACTGGTCCGCGACCAGCGGCTGCGCTGGGCGCTCGAGGAGATTGGCCTGCCCTATCGCGTGCGCCTGCTCGGCTTCGAACGGCCGGCCGATTATGTGAAGGAGCAGCCGTTCGACCAGGTGCCGACCTATCGCGAGGGCGAGCTCCTGATGTTCGAGACCGGGGCGATCGTCCAACACATCGGCGAGAAGGACGAGCGGCTGCTGCCGCGCGACCCGGTCGGCCGCATGCGCGCCATCCAGTGGTGCTTCGCGGCGCTCAACAGCGTCGAGCCGGCGATCACCAATTTCTCGCTGATCGACATCTTCTACGCCGACCAGGAATGGGCCAAGCTTCGGCGCTCGGGCGCGGAGGAATTCGCGCGCCTCAAGCTCAAGCGAGTCGCCGACTGGCTCGGCACCCGCGAGTGGCTCGAGGACCGCTTCACCATCGGCGACCTCCTGATGGTCACCGTGCTGCGCAACCTGCGCCAGACCGACCTCGTCAACGCCCACCCTGTGCTCGGCCCCTATCTCGCCCGCGGCGAAGCGCGCCCCGCGTTCCAGCGCGCGTTGGCCGACCAGCTCGCGACATTCGCCGAACACCAGCCTCAAGGAGAACCAGCATGAGCTATATCGACGGTTTCGTCCTGCCGATGCGCGACGATCAGCCTGAGCCGTATCGCGACATGGCCCAGAAGTTCGCTGCCAGGGCGCGCGAGTTCGGGGCGCTGGGGTCGGTCGAGGCCATGGGCGACGGGCTGGAGCGCGGCCACACCACCGACTTCTTCCGCGCCGTCCAGGCCGAGGAGGGCGAGAACGTCGTCTTCTCGTTCGTCATCTGGCCCGACAAGGCGACCCGTGACGCCGGTTGGGAGAAGATCATGGCCGACCCCGAGATGCAGCCGGGCGGCGACATGCCGTTCGACGGCAAGCGCATGTTCTGGGGCGGGTTCAAGCCGTTCGTCAGCTCGATGGAGGGTATCGATGTCTAATCCCCACGGCAGTTTCGTCTGGTACGAGCTCCTCAGCCCTGACGTCGACGGCGCCAAGCGTTTCTATGACGCGGTCGTCGGCTGGACGGTCGAGGCGCAGTCCAACTTTCCCAACGGCTACCGCATGATCGGCCGCGCCGACGGTCGTAACGCCGGTGGAATCCTGCCGCTGAGCGAGGAGATGCGCAGCCACGGCGCGCAGCCGGCCTGGCTCGGCTATGTCGGGGTCGACGATGTCGACGCCACCGTCACGGCCATGAGCGAGGACGGCGGCAAGGCGCTGATGCCGCCGTTCGACATTCCCGGCGTCGGCCGGGTGGCGCTGGTCGCCGACCCGCAAGGGGTTCCCCTCTATGTCATGCGCGGCGCCAGCGGCGAAAGCAGCGACGTGTTCTCGGTCGACCAGCCGCAGCACGTGCGGTGGAACGAGCTCGCCACCACCGATCCGGCCGGAGCGATCGCCTTCTACGCCCGCCACTTCGGCTGGGGGCAGGAGGGCGACATGGACATGGGGGAGATGGGCAAATACCAGTTCGTCAATCACGGCGCGACGATGATCGGCGCGGTCATGCCCAAAATGCCGCAGATGCCGGTCAGCGCCTGGACCTATTACATCGGGGTCGACGACATCGACCGCGCGGCGAGCGCGGTGCGCGATGGCGGCGGACACATTGTCCAGGAGCCGATCGAGATCCCCGGCGGCGAATATTCGCTGGTCGGGATCGATCCACAGGGCGCCGCCTTCGGGCTCGTCGGCCCGCGCCATTGAGGAGAGGGCAATGACCGAAAAGCTGATAACCTGCCTGTGGTTCGATCACGGCGAGGCGCGCAAGGCGGCCGAATTCTACGCAGCGACCTTTCCCGACAGCAGCGTCGGCGAGGCGATGCGCGCGCCCGGCGACTACCCCGGCGGAGCGGCCGGCGACGAGCTGACGGTCGAGTTCACGCTGCTCGGCCGCGCCTTCGTCGGCCTCAACGGCGGCCCCCAATTCAAGCCCAACATGGCGGTCAGCAACATGATTGTCACCGAAAGCCAGGACGAGACCGACCGCTTCTGGAACGCGATCGTCGACAATGGTGGCCAGCCCAGTGACTGCGGCTGGTGCACCGACCGCTGGGGCTATGCCTGGCAGATCACGCCGCGCATCCTACTCGAGGGCAACATGCACCCGGACCCGGCGGTGGCCAAACGCGTGTTCGCGGCGATGATGACCATGGGCAAGATCGACCACGCGCGGATCGAGGCGGCGGTGCGCGGCGAGACCGCCACGGAGAGCGCCGATGCGTAGGATCGTCGGCGCGGCGTTTGTCACCCTCGACGGGGTGATGCAGGGCCCCGGCGGTGCGAATGAGGACACGACCGGCGGCTTTCGTTTCAGCGGCTGGTTGCCGCCGGTTGGCGACGAGGCGATCGAGGCCAAGATCGGCGAACTGTTCGGCCGTCCGTTCGACCTTCTGCTCGGCCGCCGGACCTACGAAATTTTCGCCGCTTATTGGCCCTATGCGCCCGACGAGATGGCGCAGATTCGTGATCCGTTCGACGCCTGCACCAAATATGTCGTCACTCACGGCAACCAGCCGCTCGAATGGCGCAATAGCCAGCGGGTCGATGGAATCGAGGCGCTCCGCGCGATCAAGCAAAGCGAGGGTCCCGACCTGGTGATCCAGGGCAGCAGCGTGCTCTATCCCCAGCTGCTCGAAGCTGGGCTGCTCGACGAGCTGACGCTGATGATCTCGCCGGTGGTGCTGGGCGAAGGCAAACGTATGTTCGGTGATGGCACCCCGCCGCGGACACTGGAAATGACGGGCCACCAAGTGTCCGACCGTGGCAACATTATCGTTACCTACCAGCCGGCGGGTCCCGTCGCGCTCGGCAGCTATGTCACCGGCGAGCCGAGCGAGCGCGAGAAGCTGCGTCAGGCGGAAATGGCGGACGGCAGCTGGTGAGCCTCACGCTCTTCGCGCACCCGTTCAGTTCCTTCTGCTGGAAGGTGCAGATCGCGCTCGACGCCGACGGGACGCCCTACGCCTATCGCAACGTCGATCCGTCCGAGCCGGGCAATATGGACGAGCTCAAGCGACTGTGGCCGCTCGGCAAATTCCCGCTGATGGTCGACGATGGCGAAGTCTTCGCCGAGACGAGCTGCATCATCGAACATCTCCAGGCCCACCACCCCGGGCCGAACCGCTGGATTCCGGATGGTGCCGAGGGCCGCCGAGTCCGCTTTCTCGACCGATTCTTCGACCTGCACGTCCAGGGGAATATGCAGCCATCGGTCAACCATGCGATCTGGCCCGACGGCGAGGGTCTCGCGGCGGCGCGCGGGATCGCGGCGCTGCGCACCGCGTACGACTGGCTCGAGACAAATTTGCCCGACGGCGAGTGGGCGGTGGGCGACACCTTCACCCTCGCCGACTGCGCCGCCGCCCCGGCCTTGTTCTACGCCGATTGGGTCGAGCCGATTGGCGGCGACCGGCCACGACTTGCCGCGTATCGCGCGCGCCTGCTCGCTCACCCAGCCGTTCAGCAGTCGGTTGAGCGCGCCCGACCCTACCGACACTATTTCCCGCTCGGAGCCCCCGACCGGGACTGATTGACGCAGGCATGTGACACTATATCCTGCGCGCGTTCGTCAGGAGCCTGTCATGCGTCATGTCCCGATTGCGTTCGCCGCCCTTGCCGCCGCCGCCTGCACCCCGGCCCCGCCCGGTGTGCGCGGGGTTGAGCGGGACGAAACCCTGCTGACCGTCAGCGCCACTGGCCGATCGGAGACTCGTCCCGACGAGGCGCGGTTCTGGCTTGGGGTCGAGACCATCGCCGCCAATGCGCGCGAGGCGAGCCGCCTCAACAACGAGAAGATGCAGCGGGTCGCCGCCGCGCTAGAGGGCTTCAAGGTCGGCCGCGACGACATGCAGACCGAGAACCTCGCGCTCGGCCGGATCGACTATGGCAAGGACCGCGGCCGCTTCCGCGCTTATAACACGGTCGAGGTGCGGTTGCGCGACATGGCGCGGGTCAGCGAGGCAATCACCGCCGCTACCGAAAGCGGCGCGAACCTGATGCGCGGTCCGGCGCTCAGCGTGTCGGACCGCGAGGCCGCCAGCCGCTCCGCCTATGCGATGGCGTTCAAGGCAGCCCGCTCGCGCGCCGATGCCTATGCCGAGGCGGCCGGCCTTGAGGTGGCGCGGGTGCTCACCATCCGCGACAATGGCGAAGGCGGCTACTCGCCGCCGCCGATCTCGATGGACGCGAGCGAGACCATGGCGGTGCAGATGTCCGCCGCGCCGGCAGCCCCGCCGCCGCCGCCCGCCTCGTTCAACCCGGGAGTCAATCGGGCGACTGTCTCGGTGTCGGTCGCCTTCGCCTTGCGCGAGAAATGATCAGGCGAAGGCGCGCGCCGTCTTGAGCAATTGATAGGCGTCGATCACTCGGGCCAGCGCGCGCTCGTGGCTGCGGTCGCCGCCGTTGCGGTCCGGGTGATAGCGGCGCACCAGTTCCGAATAGCGGCGGCGGAGTGCGGTCCGGTCGGCATCGTCGGCAAGGCCGAGCACGCCCATCGCGTCGCGCTCGCGGGCGTCGAAGCGGCTCGCCCTGGGCGCTGCCCGGCCTGGCCGAAAGCGCGCCGAAATGGCGTCGAGCGGATCGCGAAAGTCGGCCCATGCTGGCGCCGGGTCGGCGCCCGCGGCGGAGAAAGCGCGGACATTGCGATCCCAGCCGGCGATTGGCGATTGCGCCGCCTCGATCTCGTCGGGGCTCATGCCGGCGAAGAAATTGTAGGCGCTGTTATGCTGGCGAACATGGTCGAGGCACAGCCAGCGCCACGAGCCCGGCCCGTCCGGCCCGCCGGGGGTGAGCGGCGCGCGAAATTCGCCGGGCTCGTCGCAGCCCGGAATCGCGCAATGCGCCGCCCGCCCCTCGACCCGGCCGTGAAATTTGCTCTGCTTCATCAGGCCGCCAACGGCCAATCGAGGGTGACGGTTGCGCCGGCCAGCAAGGCGACCCAACGATCGCGAAAATCGGCGATCTCGCCGCGCACCTGGTCGATCGTCGCGCCATCGATCGCCATCGGCGCGACCAGCGATTGCGCGCAGCCGGCCGCGGCCATGCTGCGCACGCCGTCATGCCCGTCGCCCCCGCCCCACAGATCGGCTTCGAACGCCTCGACCAGCCGCTCGACCTGGATGATCGCGACGAAATCGGCATCGGGCGCCCGGGCGCGCTTGGCACTGGCGTGGCCGGCGGCCTTGGCCAGGTCTCCGATCTCGGCCGGGTCGCGGCCGGCGGCGACCATCCCCCAGAAACCGTCGCGCCGGCCGAGGGCGCGCTCGACGAAAAAATGGACCACGTCGTGCGGCACAGGCCCCTTGTGCGGCAGCCGGAAGGCCGCAACCGATCCGTCGCCGCGGCGCGCCTCGATGCGGTCTTCGCGTTCGCCTTTGGTGATGACGATGTCCATGCTTCCTCGCGGCCTCAAGGCGTCTATATAGCGGCGATGCGCACGACCTCCACCGGCCCCGTCGCGGCCGAGATGATCCGCCGGCTGGAGGCAGCGCTGGCCCCGACCCGACTGACGCTGACCGACGACAGCGAGCAGCACCGCGGCCATGGCGGCTACAATCCCGCCGGCGAAAGCCATTTTAGCCTGGCAATCGAAAGCCCGGCCTTCTCCAACATGACCCGAGTCCAGCGCCAGCGCGCGATCTACGCCGCGCTCGGCGAACTGATGGACGAGCGGGTCCACGCCCTCAGCATCAAGGCCAGCGCGCCGGGAGAGTAAGCATGTTCAAGCGTCGCATCGGAATGGTCTTGGCCGCGCTCGCGCTGCTTGGTGCGTGCAGCGATGGCGCGGAGCGTGGGCAGGTCGGCGAATCGGCCGACTTGGCGGAGGATGTCGCCGCGGCGCCAGGCATCGTCCCGACCGCTGCGCCAGGGGTTGCCTTCACCTACAGTTACGGTTTCCAGCTGGCCGATCCGGCGATCAGCGCGGCTCAGGAGGAGCATGCCGCGGCGTGCGAGAAGCTCGGGCTCGAGCGCTGCCGCATTACCGGAATGACCTATCGACTCGATGAGCGCGACCGGGTCGAAGGGACGCTCAAGCTCGCTATAGATCCGTTGCTCGCCCGCAGCTTTGGGCGGGACGCCATTGCCGTGGTGCAGCGCCGGGACGGCGCGTTGCGTTACACAGAAATCGAGGGAGAGGATCAGAATCCCGCCCTGGAGGATGCCGCCCGCCGAGAAGGCGGGGCGAGCGTTGAAATTGCTCGGCTGGAGGCGGCCTTGCGCACGGCCAAAGGAGACGAGGAGCGGGTCGCGCTGCGCCAGCAACTTCGCGAGCTTCGCGATCAGGTCGAGCAGGCCCAGGCGCAGGAAACGACGGCGGAAGCGAAAATCCGCCGGACGCCGATGAACTTCACGTATCTCGGCGGTGCGAGCGGGCGCGGCTTTGCCGGCGAGAACCCGGTTCGCGAGGCGTGGTATCTGTTTGTTGACAGCGTCGCCATGATGGTCGGCTTCCTGCTCAAGGCGCTGGCCGTGCTGCTGCCGTGGGCGCTGCTGATCGCGCTGCTGGTCATGCTTGCCCGGTCGCGTCCGGCGCTTCGCCTACGCCGCTGGTGGGGCTCGGACGCCGATCATGACGCGAGCCAGGCCAGCTGATGATCGCCATCGAGCCCGTCACACATGATCTCGGCGCGTTCAAGGTGCGGCGGGTGTTGCCGTCGCGCGGGCGGACGATGGTCGGGCCGTTCATCTTCGTCGACGAATTCGGTCCGGCCAGCATGGCGTCCGGCGAGGGGATGGACGTGCGGCCGCACCCGCACATCAACCTCGCCACCGTGACCTATCTGTTCGACGGCGCGATCCACCACCGCGACAGCCTCGGCACCGATCAGGTGATCCGTCCCGGCGCGATCAACCTGATGACCGCGGGGCGCGGGATCGTTCATTCCGAGCGCAGCCCGGCCGAGGAGCGCGCCGCGGGGGGCACTCTCTACGGCATGCAGACCTGGCTGGCGCTGCCCGACGGCAAGGAGGAGGTCGATCCGGCGTTCGACCATGTGCCGGAGAGCGGCCTGCCGTTGATCGAGGACACGGGCGTCAGCGCACGGGTCCTGATGGGCCGGCTATGGGGTGCCGAGGCTGCGGCTCACTGCCACTCGCCGACCATCTATGCAGACCTTCGGCTGAACGGCGGGTCGCTGAAGATCGAGCCCGAAGCGGACGAGCGTGCGGTTATGGCGACCGAGGGGACGGTGACGCTCGACGGGACTCGCCTGTCGCTGTTCACGCTCTACGTCCTCGCGCCGGGGGCGGAGGTGATCGTGGCGGGCATCGGCCGCGCCATGCTGCTCGGCGGCGGCGCGTTCGCGACACCGCGCCACGTGTGGTGGAATTTCGTCAGCTCGGACCGCGAACGGATCGTCCAGGCGCGCGCCGACTGGACCGCCCGCCGCTTTCCGGTCGTCCCGGGCGACGAGGAGGAATGGATCCCGATCCCCGAGCAACCCAATACGGTGAGCTATCCGTGATGGAGCAGCGCCTGCTTGAGCTTTCGACCGGCATCCGGATGAACGTCGCGCTGGCCGGGCGCGCCGATGCTCCGCCGGTCATCCTGCTGCACGGCTTTCCCGAATCGCACCGCACCTGGCGCTCGCTGGCGCCGCTGCTGGCCGACGACTTCCGGTTGGCGATGCCCGACCAGCGCGGCTTTGGGGCGAGCGACAAGCCGCAGGATGTGGCAGACTATGAGTCCGAAATTTTGCTCGCCGACCTGTTCGCGCTCGCCGACGCGCTGGAGATCGAGCGGTTCGCGCTGGTCGGGCACGATTGGGGCGGAGCAATCGCCTGGATGGCAGCGCTCAGCGGCAATCCCCGCGTCGAGCGGCTCGGGATCGTCAACTCGCCCCATCCGCTGATTTTCCAGAAAAGCCTGATCGAGGACGAGGAGCAGCGCGCCGCGAGCCAGTATATCCGCGCTTTTCGCAAGCAGGGGCTGGAGCGGATGGTCGAGGGGATCGGCTTCGAGGCGTTCTTCGACAAGAGTTTCGCGCCGCACGTCGACATGACCAAGGTCAGCGCCGAGGAGCGCCAGCGCTACATCGCCGACTGGTCGCAGCCGGGCGCGCTGACGGCGATGCTCAACTGGTATCGTGCGTCCAAGCTGGTCGTCCCGCCGCCGGGGATCACCGTGCCGGTGCCGGACTTCGCGCTGCCGAAGATCGACATCCCGGTGTGCGTCATCTGGGGCATGGACGATCGTGCGCTGCGTCCGGTCCAGCTCGAGGGCATCGAAGAGGTCGGGCGCGATGTCACCGTCGTGCCGCTGCCCGGAGTCGGCCATTTCGCGCCGTGGGAAGCACCCGAAGCGGTCGCGGACGGGCTCAGGCCCTTCCTCGCGGGACGCTGAGCGGCTAGGCGCGCTAGCCATGTCGACCCGCTCCCAGACCCGCTCGCTGTCCCGCTCCGCCGCCCGGCTCGCCGCGGTCCAGGCGCTGTACCAGATGGAGATGGAGGGCCTGGCGTTGGCGCCGCTGCTCCACGAATTTCATCATCACCGGCTCGGTGCGACGATCGAGGACGCGACCTATGCCGAGGCCGAGGCGAGCTTCTTCGACGATGTCGTGAGTGGCGTCGACGCGCGCCGAGCCGAGCTCGATGGGCTGATCGCGGCCAAGCTCAGCGAGGGCTGGACGCTGGAGCGGCTCGACCGGCCGATGCGCGCCATCCTGCGTGCCGGCACTTACGAGCTGGTCGCACGGCCCGATGTCCCGGTGGGCAGCGTGATCGACGAATATCTCGATGTCGCCGACGCCTTCTACGACAAGCGCGAGAAGGGCTTCGTCAACGGCCTGCTCGACGCGATCGCCAAGGATGTGCGGCGCTGAACGAGCGCGACATCATCGCCCGAGTACGGGCGATGGCGCGGCATCCGGCGGCGCGCGGGTTGATGGACGATGCGGCGCTGCTCGACGGTTGGGTGATCACCCACGATACGATCGCCGAGGGGGTGCATTATCTGCCCGGCGACCCGCCCGAGACGGTCGGCTGGAAGCTGGCGGCGGTCAACGCGAGCGACCTCGCCGCCAAGGGTGCCGAGCCCACCGCTGGGCTCCTTTCGCTGACGATCAATGGCGACGGCGCGTGGGAGAGCGCGTTCCTCGACGGGCTTGAACAGGCGTTCGAGGCGTTCGGAATGGCGCTGATCGGCGGCGACACCATCGCGCTCCCGCCGAGCGCTCCCAGAGTGCTGGGGCTGACGGCACTTGGTCGAGCCGGTCCGGTGACTCCGAGGCGATCGGGCGGGAAGGCCGGAGACACGCTGTGGCTCGTCGGCACACTTGGCGATGCCGCTGCCGGACTTGCGCAATTGCGTGACGACGCGGCCGCCGAAGGTCCCTTGGTCGAAGCCTATCGCCAGCCACGGCCGCTGATTGCCGAAGGGCGCGCTCTGGCAGAAAGGGTCACGGCCATGATGGATGTCAGTGACGGGTTGCTGATCGACGCTGCCCGAATGGCGGAGGCGTGCAATCTGGAGGCCGAGATCGACCTTTCCGCGCTGCCGCTAAGCCCTGTCTTCGTCGCCGAACGCGGCGACGGGCTCGAGGCGCGGCTGTTCGCCGCCACCGGGGGCGACGACTATGCCTTGCTCGCCGCCGCTTCGGACCCCGCGTTAGCGACTTGTTTACCGGACGGCGCGAAATTGCACGCGATCGGCCGGCTGACCGAGGGCGCAGGACTGTCCCTGCGTTTCGAAGGTGCCGAAGTGCCGGTTCCGGAGCGGCTCGGCCATGAACATTGCCCTTAGCACTCGCCAATGGCTGATCGCCTGCCTCGGCCTGGCGTCGGGCATGGCGACCGCCCTTCTGATCGGATAATCGCCCGGCTGGACAGCCGCTTGCGGCCTGCCTACACCACCGCTCGGTTTCTCATGGGCGCGGTCCGCGGGATCGTTTCTGCCCGTCCGATCAGGGGGTCTTTCACGCCATGAATTTGCTTTACATAGCCATGGCCTGTGGCGGTCTGGCGGTGCTTTACGGCATCCTCACCAGCCAGCAGGTGCTTCGCTCGTCGCCCGGCAATGCCCGGATGGTCGAAGTCGCCGGAGCGATCCAGGAAGGCGCCGGCGCCTATCTGCGCCGCCAGTACACCGCCATCGCCATCGTCGGCCTGATCGTCGCGGTCCTGGTCTTCCTGTTCCTCGGCGAGCTGAGCGCGACCGCATTCGTGATCGGCGCCCTGCTCTCCGGAGTCACCGGCTTCATCGGCATGATCGTTTCGGTCCGCGCCAACGTCCGCACCGCCGAGGCGGCGCGCACCAGCCTGCAGCGCGGCCTTACCGTCGCGTTCCGCGCCGGCGCCGTCACCGGCATGCTGGTCGCTGGCCTGGCGCTGCTCGCCATTACGCTATTGTTCTGGTTCCTGACCGGTCCGGGTGGCTACGAGCCGGCCGACCGCGAAGTGGTCACCGCGCTCACCGCGCTCGCGCTCGGCGCGTCGTTGGTGTCGATCTTCGCCCGTCTCGGCGGCGGCATCTTCACCAAGGCGGCCGACGTTGGCGCCGACCTGGTCGGCAAGGTCGAGGCCGGGATCCCGGAGGACGATCCCCGCAACCCGGCGGTGATCGCCGACAACGTCGGCGACAATGTCGGCGACTGCGCCGGAATGGCCGCCGATTTGTTCGAGACCTATGTCGTCACGGTCGGCGCGACGATGGTGCTGATCGCGCTTCTCGTCAGTGCCCCGGCGGAGCAGATGCTGACCCTGATGAGCCTTCCGCTCATCATCGGCGGGGTGTGCATCATCACTTCGGTCATCGGCACCTATTTCGTTCGCCTCGGCGCCAAGGAATCGATCATGGGCGCCCTCTACAAGGGCTTCTGGATCACCGCAATCCTGTCGGTTCTCGCGATCTTCGGCGTGATGGCGTTCAGCCTCGGCGACCTCGATGCTGTCATCGGCAGCGCGCGCGAAGCGGCCGGAGCGGACGTCGATCCGGCGGTCGCGATCGGAGCGGTCGACAGCGGCTTCACCGGCTGGGACCTGTTCTACTGCTCGCTGGTCGGCCTTGCCGTCACCGGCCTCATCGTGTGGATCACCGAATATTACACCGGCACCAATTATCGTCCGGTCCAGTCGATCGCCAAGGCCAGCCAGACTGGCCACGGCACCAACGTCATCCAGGGCCTGGCGATCAGCCTGGAATCGACCGCACTGCCGACGCTGGTGATCTGCGTGGGGATCATCGTCTCCTACCAGCTCGCCGGTCTGATCGGAATCGCCTTCGCGGCGACCGCGATGTTGGCGCTGGCCGGAATGGTGGTCGCGCTCGACGCCTATGGTCCGGTGACCGACAATGCCGGCGGAATCGCCGAAATGTCGGGCATGGAGGACGAGGTGCGCAACCGCACCGACGCACTCGATGCGGTCGGCAACACCACCAAGGCGGTGACCAAGGGCTATGCGATCGGCTCGGCGGCGCTTGGCGCGCTGGTGCTGTTCGGCGCCTACACCACCGACCTCGACCATTATGCGAGCGAGCTCGGGGTCGGCCCCGGCGGGATCGATTTCTCGCTGTCCAACCCGTACGTCGTGGTCGGCCTGTTGCTCGGCGCGCTGCTGCCCTATCTGTTCGGAGCGCTCGGCATGACCGCGGTCGGCCGCGCGGCGGGCAACGTCGTGCTCGACGTGCGCGACCAGTTCCGCAACAACCCTGGCATCATGGACGGCACCTCGCGGCCCAATTATGCGCGGACCGTCGACCTAGTGACCAAGGCCGCGATCAAGGAAATGATCGTACCCTCGCTGCTTCCGGTGCTGAGCCCGATCGCGGTCTATTTCGCGATCGCCGCGATCGCCGGGCGCGAACAGGGCTTCGCCGCGCTCGGCGCTCTGCTGCTGGGCGTCATCGTCTCGGGCCTGTTCGTCGCCATCTCGATGACCTCGGGCGGCGGCGCGTGGGACAATGCCAAGAAGTATATCGAGGACGGCAATTACGGTGGCAAGGGCAGCGAGGCACACAAGGCCGCGGTGACCGGCGACACTGTCGGCGATCCCTACAAGGACACCGCCGGTCCGGCCGTCAATCCGATGATCAAGATCACCAACATCGTCGCGCTGCTGTTGCTGGCGGCGCTGGCTGGCGGCGCGGCCTAGTCCGACGCTCAGGGCAAGCGAAGGCGGGGGCTTCGGCCTCCGCCTTTTCTTTGACCGGCGCTGCGGCTATGGGCCGCCAACTCTCCGTAACTCATACCGACAGGATTGCATGGCCAAGGAAGAACTTCTCGAGATGCGCGGACGGGTGGTCGAACTGCTGCCCAACGCGATGTTCCGCGTCGAGCTCGAGAACGGCCACGAGATCCTCGGCCATACTGCCGGCAAGATGCGCAAGAACCGGATCCGCGTGCTGACCGGCGACGAGGTGCTGGTCGAGCTGACGCCGTACGATCTGACCAAGGGCCGCATCACCTATCGCTTCATGCCCGGCCGCGGAGGCCCCGGCCCGCAAGCCTGATGCGCCGGATTCGCCGATGAAGCTCGTCCTCGCCTCGGCGAGCCCGCGCCGCCTCGATCTTCTCGCCCGCATCGGCATCACCCCGGACGAGGTCGACCCCGCCGATATCGATGAAAGCGTGGCCAAGGGCGAATTGCCCCGCGCCCATGCGCTTCGGCTAGCCGAGGAGAAAGCGGCGGCGGTGGCCACGCGCCATCGAGGGGCGCTGGTGCTGGCGGCCGACACGGTCGTCGCGGTCGGCCGGAGGATTCTTCCCAAGGTCGAGGACGAGGCGACGCTGCGGCGCTGCATGGCGTTGCTCTCCGGGCGGCGGCACCGGGTGATGACCGGCGTGGCGCTTGCGCTCCCGGGAGGGGATGTGCGCAGCCGGCTGGTCGAGACGATGATCGCGATGAAGCGGCTGAGCGCCGAGGAAATCGAATTCTACGCGGCGCACGGCGAGTGGCGCGGCAAGGCCGGCGGCTATGCGCTGCAGGGCTATGGCGAGGTCTATGTCCGACATATCGCCGGAAGCTATTCGAACGTTGTCGGACTGCCGCTGGCCGAGACCCGGGTGATGCTGATCGGCGCAGGCTACCCGCTTGGCTGAGTGGATCGTCGAGGACGGGATCGGCGAGACCCGCGCGGCGCTGGTCGAGGCGGGCGAGATCGTCGCGGCGCGCGTGCGGCGCGACGGCGTGACCCCCGCCGGTACCATTCTCGAAGCGCGGCTTGCGGCGGTAGCGCCGCGGGTGATGGTCGAGGCTGGCGGCGAGCAATTCCTGCTTCCGCGCGGGGGGAGCGGGATCAGCGAAGGCGGGCGGCTGGTAGTGGAGGTGACGCGCGAGGCACTCGGCGGGCGCGAGCCGTGGAAGCGCGGATTGGCACGGCTGATCGACGCCGAGCCTTGCGAAGCACCGCCGCTCGCCGAGGGCCCGCATGGCCGGATCGAAGGCTGGGACGAGTTGCTCGAGGAGGCGCGCAGCGGGATCATCCGGTTTGACGGCGGCGAGCTCAGGATCGAGCCGACCGCGGCAATGACGACGATCGATGTCGACGGCTGGCTGGTGCCCGGCAAGCTGGCGCAGATGGGCGCCTGGGCGGCGGCTCGGGCGATCGCCCGGCTCGACATCGGCGGCTCGATTGGAATCGATTTCCCGACGCTCAAGGCGAAGAACGAGCGGGGCGAGGTCGATTCGATTCTCGAGACCTACTTGCCGCGACCGTTCGAGCGGACGGCGATGAACGGCTTCGGGTTCGTGCAAATCGTCCGGCCGCGGCCTCGCGCGTCGCTGGTCGAGCTTGCCGCGGATCGCGACCAATTCGAGGCGCGCGCCTTGCTGCGACGGGCCGAGGCCGAAGTCGGCGCTCGTCGGCTGGTCGCGCACCCGCGGGTCATCGCCGTCCTCGAAGCGCGGCCCGAATGGCTCGACGTGCTCGCGCGACGAATTGGCGGAGCGGTCAGCTTGCGCGGCGACGCATCGTTCGCCATCTCCGGCGGCCATGCCGAGCAAGCCTAAACCCTGCCCCTATTGCGGCAAGCCGCCGAGCGCGGCGCACCAGCCGTTCTGCAGCCGCGGGTGCAAGGACCGCGACCTGTTGAAATGGCTCGGCGACGGTTATCGCATTCCCGGCCCGCCGGCCGACCCCGAGAGGCTGGACAGCGGCGGGGACGAAAGCTAGAGGCGCGCTTCCCGCTGCGGCCACTCCGGCCGAGCCGTGGGCCCAGGTAGCTCAGTTGGTAGAGCATGCGACTGAAAATCGCAGTGTCGGCGGTTCGATCCCGTCCCTGGGCACCATTCTAAACAAGTTCGCAGAGACTAGGCACCTCGGAGAGCCAGTTTTCAGCCGAACTTGCGTCTAATACTACGTCTCTGGCCCGGGCAATCTCATGAAGACTGCGCCTCCTACTGCCGACTATCTCCGATGCTCTTGAGGGGAGCACCGGGTGATCGGAGACGATTTCGCCCTTTCAGCCAAAAACGCGGTGTTCCGAGCGGAAACGCCGTGCGAGGCTGGAGACGCGGAAACTCGGCTCGAAATTCCCTTATCTCCGCGGCCAATGGAAAGCGGACCGGCAGCGCCAAGCCTTAGATTGGGGGTTCGTTCAGCGAGCTCTTGCGTCTGGAAAGACCCATTCCCGGACGCTCAGGTCCGCTTGGCTGCTGCTCTAAAGCGGACGATCGTTCATCGAGGCAAACTGCGGCCGCGAAGACCCACAAGCCGACGTTCAGTACAGCTCTGCCACGCCCCGCAACCGGACGCTGGTTCACCAGGATCTAGGTGGGATCCTCATCCAGGGTCGCGACCCCCATCAGCGGATGCATGACGAACGTCCAGCCGTCGCCACCGACGATCATAAGGCGCAGCGACTGGCGATCTGCGGTGCCAAGCAGCGCCGCCGCTCCTGACGAGGCAGGCAACGTGACAGTCTTACCATCCTGACGAATGCCGGTCGCCCAGCCAGGTCGTCCATCGCGGATCTCGGTGGCGAGGCGCTCAAGCGCCGTCTCCAGCGCAGTGCGCGCGCGGGGACCTCTAACCCACGCGTGGCCACCGGGGATCAATTCCGGCGTGGTCACGGCGCCTTCGCCGGAGATTGGGCCTGACCCTTCAGTCAGACTGCGGGATTTTTCTTTCGGTTGATCAAGAGGACGCACACCCTCCATGCTCATCAACCGGGCAAATTCGTCCATTGGTCGTCCCTTCGATGGCTGCGCCGGAAGCGCACGGATTCGGCCCCTAGTTTCTCGAAATTGGTGCCGGCATTATTTTAGGCCCTTAAGGCTGACATTGAAACGCGAGCCGCTGATTAGATATCGCGCACCGACCGTCTCTAACGGTCCTTACCGCCGGTCGCTGGGACGACCCAATCCCAGCCGGTGCCCGCGTTTTCTTCTCGGCCGCTGTTGGCCTGAGGAGATGAAGCATGGGACATGCGATCTACGATCCCGGTCAGAACGACCGTCCGGCTTGGAATGTTGGCCGTAAGCTAGGTGCCAAGCGGCCGCTGCTGCCCAAGCAGGTTTGGGCCGTGCGCTTCTTCCTGGAGCAGGAGCATCGCCTGCGGGATCGCGCTCTCTTCGATCTTGCGATCGACAGCAAGCTTCGGGGTTGCGATCTCGTCAAGATCAAGATTGACGAGCTGGTCAGCGGAGCCCGCATCCGTCAGCGAGCAATCGTCATCCAACAAAAGACTGGCCGTCCAGTACAGTTCGAGCTTCTAGAGCCGGCCCGCACAAGTCTGCTCCAGTGGCTTGAGCTGCGAGGAGGCTCTCTCGATGAGTATGTCTTCCCCAGCCGCACTGACAGGCTCGCTCATCTGAGCACTCGACAATATTCTCGCCTTGTCGACGAATGGGTGACTGCGATTGGCCTGCGCCCAGAGGATTACGGCACGCACTCCCTCCGACGCACCAAGGCAGCCCTAATCTACAAGCAGACAGGCAACCTGCGGGCCGTGCAGATCCTACTCGGTCACACCAAGATTGAGACAACTGTCCGCTACCTAGGTGTCGAAGTGGAAGACGCCTTGGCGCTGGCCGAGGCGACTGAAGTGTGAGCTTGAGGTGGGCTGGTTCGCCAGCCCACCACTTGCAGCTTGTGCGTCCGCACCTGGCCGAACGCAGACGGTCTGCTTCCCTTCAGTTCTTGGCCAATCACGGACCTTGGGCGAAGGATCACCTGCCCGCCCAAACCAAAACTATCGAGTGCCCGCGCCCGAAGGAGTTCCCCTGGAAAACTTCAGCCATGTGAGATCGTGCCGCCACATCGTACGGAACAGCAGCCAAAAGCCTGTCACCGCCAACCATGCCATAGCTATGCCAACGGTCACTATGAGCGGGTGGTTGAAGCTGGTGCGCTTGGCATAGTCCATGTTGTGGAGCATCCAGAAGAAGTCCCACCAGCGCCAAGTGTCATTCCTGCGTTCCAGGACCGCGCCGGTAGTGCCTGACACATAGTAACTGCTGTGTCGGTCGTCGCGGAATGCGACCTGCCAAATCGGTAATTGGTGTTCTCGAACAGCTAGCGTCAATTCGGTGAGCGGCGTCACATGGGCAACGACTGCGCGATCCGGATGAGCAGCGGCAGCAATTAGCTGAGCCTCGCGCTTCCCTATCTGGACTGGCAAGCCGGTAGCAGCGTTGAACAGGCGGACACCCGCGCTTGGGGAAGTCACCAGTAGGTGCTGGCCCCAAGGCAGCGGCTGGAGCGACACCTTGGTTACAGACTGGCCAGCAAGCGCCTGCTGGACCCGTGGCCACGCGACTGGCGTGGCTCGCAGCCCCGGCGTGCTCTGTCCGCCTCGCTTGCCCCCGGCGACCTCCTCCATGTTGAGCAACGCCATGGCAGTGCCACTGATTGCCCACAGCAGGAATTGAACGCCGATGATCAGGCCAACCCATCTATGGATGCGACGGAGCCAGATCGACTTGATGGTCATGCTCGTGCCGCTCCCTTCTTCTTTTTTCTCGGGAAGGCATAGAGCAGAAGCCAGGCACCTGAGAGGGCGAGCAGGACGGTGCCCCAGGTGAAAACACGCAGCACCAGGTTGTTGACGTTCTCGCGCTCATCATAGTCCATGATGTGCAGCATCCAGACGAAGTCGAAGATACGCCAAAGCTCATGACGGCGTGAAACCAACTCGCCGGTCGTCGGCGAGAGGTAGAGCGTCGGCTTGTTCCAGTGCGCGAACTCCACGCGCCAGAGCGGCGGCTTCCGGCCCCTTATCTCGCCCGGAATGTCGGTGATCAGCCTCGCAGACGAGATTGGCTCGGGGCCGGTGTAGTATGAGCGGGCGAGCGCCCGGACCTGCTGCTCCATTGGATGGGCAACAGCCTCTCCGTTTCTAGCGTCGACAACTTGCTCACCAGCTTGACCGGTCAGGACATAGACCGGTCGGCTATCGATCCACGCCAAACGGACATTCTCGGCACCGGAGGACGAAGCCAGGGCGATCGGATCTCTCAGCGTTGCCGCATCTACGCCCGGTGGCTGCTGATGGCGCACGAAGTGATCGCCATGGATCGTGTCGATGTGGATCGAGGTCATGTAAAGGCCGCTGAGCGACCAAACGACCACTTGCAGGCCAAGGAAGAGGCCAAGCCACTTGTGAGTTTTTCGGGCAATCACATGGCTGCGCATCAGTTGATGATCGCTCCCCCAGCGAGTTTGGTGGCGGGCCGGCAGGCCACTGCCGGCCCATTTCTTCTGAGGATGACGGAAGGGATAAGCTCGCGCCAATCGAGACCCATCACCTTCTCATCCGATCAGCAGTGCCCTGCTGCGCGATGCTCCGGAGCGCAAGTCGATGCCGCAGGGGCAGGTTCGGCCTTTGCAGGAGGCGCGGCGCTTGCCTTCGGCTCGGCCGGACGGGCAGCTGTTGTGGCTTTCGGCTGAGCCTTCGGTTCGGCCTTAGCCGTATCTGCCGGTGCGGGTTCTGCCTTGGCCTGCGCAGCGGTCTTCGCTCCCGATTGCTGCATAGCGCTCTGCATCGGTTCGCCCCGCAGCATGGCTTCAACCATGGCGATTTCCTTCTGCTGATCCGCGCGAGTCTTCTGGATCTGGCTGCGAAGCGTGCCTGTCACTCCGTTCGCAAGAGCCACGTCCGACATCGCCACAGCACCCTTATGGTGCTCCAGCATCTTGCGCATGTAGGTCTGCGAGATATCCGCGCCCGAAGCCGCCATCATCTTCTGGTGCATGTCCATCATGGCAGGACGGTAGAGTTCGGCGCTGCGCTGGTCGGGCGCACCCTCCTGAACGAGTTTCTGGAGATCCTCGATCTCCTTACCCTGCTTGGCGATCGTCTCCCGCGCCATCTTTGCGACGTCGGCGGTGGGGTTTTGGTCCAGAACGATGCGGGACATGTCTACCGCGCCTTGATGGTGCACGATCATCTTCTTGAGCCAGTTTTGGCCGACGTCGCTGCCGACCGCAGCCATCATCTGCTCGTCCATGCGCATCTCGGCTTCCCCAAAGGGCCCGCTCATCTGCATGGAGTTGCCTGCTGCCATGTTGGCATCCATCGAAGTCTCGTTGGCGACGACCTGATTATCCGCCGTCGATCCGCATGCGGCCAACGCAGCCGTAGCCATCAGCAAAGCCGTGAAAGTCGTCACCTTGTTCATGTTCGTACTCCTCGAGAGCCGCCCCGCTCAAGTTTCGTAAGTCTCGGCCGATCAGCCCTTCACTGATCGGTAGAGGCGAGTTTGGCCGTTCGCCCCGAAGGCGACGACGTCGAATGGCTCCTTCGTGCCATCCGGACTTTCCATGCCAGGTGACCCAGTGGGCATTCCTGCCACGGCGATCCCCTTGATGTCCGATGGACGTTCGCGAAGCAGCCTGTCGACATCCTCAGCGGGAACGTGACCTTCGATAACGTAGCCGCCAACGAGGCTGGTGTGGCAGGAAGCTAGGTCCGTCGGCACGCCATAGCGCTGCTTCACCGAAGCCATGTCTGGCCGATCCGTCACCCGCACATCGTATCCGGCCTGCCGGGCTCTCTCAGCCCAGAGCGAGCAGCAGCCGCAGTTCGGGTCTCGAAAGACGGTGATGCTTTCGGCTTTCGTCGGCGTAGCAGCTTGAGCTTGAGTGATTGTTGGCTCAGCCGTAGCTATCTTGTTGCTGGCGGGCTCGGAACTGCCGCAACCCGCAAGCGATGCACTC